>CAWBIG010000228.1:0-45102 GCA_963788435.1 uncultured Acidobacteriota bacterium
CATATTGAAGCAACACACTGACGAGTACACAATAACAAGGCCCGTATTGCTCATTCGGAGTTGGTGGGTCTTGTGGAACTGGATGCAGCAGCAGACCCTCAATCGGAGCGTGGGATGCTGGAGCTTATCCGTATTCGTCGAGTACAACGACACCTGCGTCAGCAATACTCATCATCGCAGGAACTCAGTAAGGAGACTCTATGAAACGCGCTTTTTCGATTTTCGCTTCTCTCGCAGTTCTCGGACTCACTGCGGGATGTGTCCACGGCCAGCAGCCGGTAACTCCGCCAGTCATCACCTACACCTGCCCAACCCCCGGCAATGGAGCCTACGCGCTTCTGGCACCGCCATCGGGCAGCACGAGCTTCACGGCCACTGGAGTCTCAGCGCAGACCTGCTACATCGCGCAGGGAGTCCTCGGCTCGCAGACCAGCTCATGGTCGAACGTGGCAGGGCCTACAATCGGCGGGGCGACGGGGAAGGTATCTCTCAGCCTCACTTGCACACCAGGCGCAGGAACGACCTGTAGCGGCGTCCAGTGGGAGTTCTCAGCGGCACCGGCTACGGCAGTGACCGCAACCGCGCCCGCCGTTCCGTCGATGGGTAGCCCAACGACCTCTCAGGTGGTCAAGCCTGACCCGGTGGGGCAACTGGCGCTGAATGTGAAGTTGAAGTAAATCTTTCATCTTGGGGTGGGCCGTGGAACTGGAAGATCGGGAGAGGATTTTCAAATTGGAGATTCAGATGAGAACGGCGCTTGAGGGGGTCGGCAACTTCCGAGCCTTCCAAAACCGCGCCACTGATTTCTTCACCCGCCACGAAGAGCGCGAGTTGGCGTGGCAAGCGAACGAGAAGAAGAAGAAAGAAGCCGACGAGAAGAAGGACAAGAAGAGGGCCATGATTCATTATTGGTGGCTGGGCCTTCTGAGCGCCTTGATTGTCGCCGGTTTCACTGTTATCCTTACTCAGTTTTTCGCTCTAAAGTCGGAGCATCACATCAGCGAAACGCCCTCGACTGTAAGCCAATCTGACCGCCAAAAGCAACTAGCCTTCTAAGGAGATCTGAACCTGCCACTCGATGTCGGCCGCCCGCCACGCCGCCGCCGCCGCCAGCGGCGAATTGGGAAACATCTCCACCAGGCGCCGGTAAAGGTACCGCGCGTTGTCGGCGGCATGCGCGGGACCGCGAGGATCGCTGGCCAGCGCCTCCTGGTTCTCCGCCTCGCCCATGATCACCTGGTCGCCATTGGGCGTCGTTTCCTCCACGATCCCTCGCGCCTCAACCCATCCCGAGATGGGCGGCTTTTCTTCCTCGCCCACCACCGGCTCGTCGGCCTGGTCATGAAGTTCCTCGATATCGGTATTGGCAAAGACGCGAAGCCACGGGGAGCTCCGCTCGGCGACTACCATTTCGCGGCCAATCTGCACCCGGTCCAGCTTCTGGCTCCCCCTGTCCGGCGATACGTACAGCCAGGTCACCTGGAGCGGCGTCGCGCGCGGCCCCGCGATCGGCTTCTCCTGCTGGTTCCTGCGCTTCTGCGCGCTGAGCGGCAACGCAATCAGCACGGACAGGGCGGCAATCAGGGCTACGCGAAAGATCAAAGCGCGGTTTCTCATCAACGGCATCATAGTTCAAACGACGCTAGGATGTGCTTTCGGTGAGCACCTCGGCCAGCAGCTTCGGATCCGCGTTGCCGCCGCTCAGGATGGCCACGGCCTTGCGGGACGGCGGTAGCTCTGCCGCGTGAAACAGCAGCGCCGCCGTCGTCACCGCGCCGCTGGGCTCGGGCACCAGCCGCGCCGTGGCCACAATAACCCGCATGGCCGCGCGAATCTCCGCCTCCGTTACCGTCACAATCCCATCCACATACTTTTGAATGTGCGCGAAGTTCCGCTCGCCCAGGCTCTGCGTGCGCAAACCATCGCAAATCGTCCGGCTGGTCAGCTCCGCCCCCCAGGTCACAATCTTCCCCGTGCGGAAGCTCTCCGCCGAATCACCGGCCAGCTCCGGCTCAATGCCGAAGACTTTTACATTCCGGCCGTCCGCCGCGGCGGACTTTACGGCTGTCGCTACACCGCTCAGCAGACCCCCCCCTGATACCGGCGAAAGCACCAGGTCCACGTCCGCAAGCTCCTCCACAATCTCCAGCCCGCACGTCCCCTGCCCGGCGATGACCTGCTCGTCGTCATACGGCGGCACCACTACGTAACCATGCTCGCGCACCAGTTCTTCGCACTTGGCCAGCCGCTCGCTGCTAGCCACGCCCACTTCCACCACTTCGGCGCCCAGTGCCAGCGTCGCGGCGCGCTTGATGGCCGGCGCGTTCGACGGCATCACGATCACAGCCTTTGCGCCAACTTCGCGCGCTGCGTACGCCACGCCCTGCGCGTGATTGCCGCTCGAATAGGTAATCACGCCGCGCCCGATCTCTTCCGGCGAAAGCTGAAGGATTTTGTTCGCCGCGCCCCGCAGCTTGAAACTCCCGATGGGCTGCAGGCTCTCGGCCTTCAGCCAGACTGGCCGCGCACGCCCTCGAACGGTGCCCGCACCAGCGGCGTCTTCACGGCGATCCCGGCAATGCGCTGCGCTGCAACGCGAATGCTCTCAAGATCCACCAGGGCTTGAGTCGAACTGCTCATGGCAAATACTTCTCCGCAACCGGCTCGGCGGCCGTCTCAGCTTGCCAAACAATCTCGATGACGTGCCACTGCTTGCCATCGTAGACAGCCTGAATCGAATTGATGCCGCGGTCGATCGGCTTTCCCGTCGGCGAATCGCTGGTGGTGTAGGTGCTCCAAAGATGCGCCAGATGCGCCCATGACTCCGACCGCACCTTGATCTGGTGTTCGTAGAACACAGTCGAGCCGCGTTGGGCCACGGCGTCGATCCAGTCCTGCACGGTCAGGACGCGCGGCGTCGCTGTACCGTCAGCGCCGATGCGAATCGGAATTAGCCGCGCATCGGCCGTGAATACGGCGCGGAAGCAGGTACGGTCCTTGTTGGCCGGGCCGCTCACAGCGCTGTCTACTGCCTTGATCAGCTCGTCGAGCGTCGTGGTGGAAGGACAGGCGGCGGCTGTTGCGGGAGAACTGGCGGCCTGTGCCCGAACAGGCGGAACAGCGGCACATGCGGCAATGGCAAGGAATGCATAAAGACGGCGCATCTGGGAATTTTACAGACCCTGGGTCAGGACAAGCTCGAAATACACCAGCGGATCTTTCTTATAGATCACGTGCGCCACTTCGCGGTAGCCGCATTTTGCGTAAAAGGGTCCAGCCCCTGCCGCGTTGTCGAAGGCATCCAGGCGGATCGCGTCGGCGGGCCAGGCGCGAGCATGGGCCTCGGCCTCTTGTATCAGCAGGCGGCCAACGCCCAGGCGCTGGAGATCGGGATGGACGGCCATGCCAGCGAGATACAAAGGGCGGGTTGCCGCGGTGAAGTATGCGGTATCGATGGCCCAGGGCTTCTTTGTGGCCAGGCGAAGTGTGCCGGCAAGACGACTTCCGCTATGCGCGATCAGCGTATGCGAGAATTTGGGCCGGCGAAGTTCGACCAGCAGGCTGCGTTCCGTTGGCGGCGACGACCAGAAACCGTGGCCGAAGCGGCGGGTCAAGTCCTCTGAGGCAGCGCGGTGAAGCGCAGCCAACGTCGGCGCGTCCGGCTCTGCTGCAATTGCAAAACGCAGTTCCATCGTTTCGCGATCAGCTCACTCAGTGCAGGTTATTTGTTTTCCCGGCTCTGCAACTTGCCCAATCGCAACTTCCGTTTTTGCAGCCTCAAATCTCCATGATCACCGGCATAATCAGCGGCCGCCGCCCGGTGCTCTTCTGGATCATCCGCTTCAACTCCACGCGCACCTTTTCCTTCACCATGCCGTAGTCGGTTTTCTGCTCGCCGCTCAGCCCGTCCAGCGTGCGCATCACCGCCTGCCGCGCCTCATCCGTGATGTCCGCGCCGCCAAAGCCGCGCACCACCACTTCCGGCGCGCGCTCCACCACACCGGTGCGCTTGTTGATGGCCAGCACCGCCAGCACCAGCCCGTCTTCGCTCAGGATGCGCCGGTCGCGGATCACCAGGTCCTCCACCACGTCGATCGACGAACCGGAATCGATCAGCACGCGCCCCGCCGTCACCTTGTCCATCTTGCGCGCGTCGTCCTTGTCCAGCTCCAGCACGTCCCCGTCCTCGATCACGATGGCGTGCTCCACCGCTCCGGTCTCCATCGCCACCTGCGCGTGGCGCCGCAGGTAACGGTAATCGCCGTGCACGGGAATAAAGAACTTCGGCTTTACCAGGTTGATCAGCAGCCGCATCTCTTCCTGGCTGCCGTGCCCGCTCACGTGGATCAGCCCATGCGAGCCGTCGTCGTAGATCACGTTGGCATCGCGCCGGTAAAGGTGGTCGATCACCCGGAAGATGCTTTTCTCGTTACCGGGAATAATGCGGGAGCTGAGGATGACCGTGTCGCCCTTCTCGATCCGCGCGTGCTTGTGGTTGTCCACTGCGGCGCGGCTCAGAGCGCTCATCGGCTCGCCCTGCGTGCCGCTGATCAGCACCATCACCTGGTCAACCCCGTAGTCCTTCATCTGGCTGGGATTGATCACCACGCCCGTAGGCACATCCAGGTAACCCAGGTCCTGCGCGATCTCCGTGCTCTCCACCATCGACCGCCCGATGATGCACACCTTGCGCTTGTGTTCGCGCGCCAGCTCGATCGCGATCCGGATGCGGTAGATCGACGACGAGAAGCACGCGAAGAACAGCTTTTTGCGCGCGCGGGAAAAAATCTCGTCCAGCCGCGGCCTCACTGCGCGCTCGGATGGCGTGTAGCCGTGCCGCTCCACGTTGGTGGAATCCTGCAGCAGCGCCAGCACCCCGCGTTTTCCGTACTCGGCAAACGTGTGCAGGTCAAATGCCTCGTCGTCCAGCGGCGAAAGATCGATCTTGAAGTCCCCCGTGTGGATGATCACGCCCACCGGCGTATCGATGGCCAGGGCCACGCAATCCACCAGCGAATGGGTCACCCGGATTGGCTCGATGGTGAAAGGCCCGATGGTGAACTTCTTCTTCGGCTCGATCTCAATCAGGTGGGTCTCGTCCAGCAGGTGATGCTCTTCGAGCTTCCCCTCCACAAAGGCAAGCGTGAACTCCGTGCCGTACACCGGAACTTTCAGCTCGCTCAGGATCCACGGCAGTCCCCCGATGTGATCCTCGTGGCCATGAGTCAGGATGATGGCCTTTACAAGCTGCCGGTTCTCCACCAGGAAAGTAATGTCGGGCACCACGATATCCACGCCCAGCAGCTCAGACTCGGGAAACATCAGGCCCGCGTCGATCACGATAATGTGGTCTTCCCATTGCAGGGCCAGGCAGTTCATCCCGAACTCGCCCAGTCCGCCCAAAGGTATGATTTTCAGCTTCTTAGTTTGCATTCTCTTCCATCTTCGATGCTATCACTTGGCGCACCCGCTTTCCTGCGGTCTGCTCGCGCCGCGTGTCATACAATTGTCCGGTGATTTCGGGGGGCGCAAATGAAACGACTCTGGGCCGTGCTGCTGGCAGTCTTGCTGAGCGTAGCTTCCGTTTGGGCACAGAAAAAGCCTTGCGCCACCGTGGGCGATGACAATGCCTGGCTTGGCATTCAAACCATCCGCTTGTGGCAGGGCCAGGCCCCGGACGCCAAGGGCGACTCCTGCGCCGACATTCCCACGCTCACCATCTTCGATCCTCAACCCGGCCAGGCCAACGGCTCGGCCATCGTCATCCTGCCCGGAGGCGCGTACGTAAATCTGGCCGCGATTCTCGAGGGCAGGGAAGTCGCGGATTGGTTCACCACGCGTGGCTTTCGCGCCTTCGTGCTGCAGTACCGGCTCAGCTCCAATGGATACCTCCTGCCCGTTCCCCTGCTCGATGCGCGGCGCGCCATGCAACTGGTTCGCGCCCGCGCCGCCGATTACCACATCGAGCCCAATCGCATCGGCATCATCGGCTTCTCCGCGGGCGGCCACCTTGCCGCTCTCGCGTCCGTGCAGCCCGTTCCCGGCAACCCTGACGCCGACGATTCCATCGATCGCGCCTCCAGCCGCCCCGATTTCCTGGTCCTCGGTTATCCCTGGATCGGCGCCATCTCCAGTGACACTTCGCACCTCAGCTACTGCAAGCTGTTCAACGTGATGGACCGCTGCGAGGCTCTGCTGAAGGCCTATTCCCCCGATCTATTTGTCACCAAAGACACGCCGCCCACTTTCTGGTACCACACTACGGACGATGAAACCGTGCCCGTGGAACAGGGGCTGCGCTTTTTCGATGCGGAAGTCAAAGCGGGCGTGCCCGTTGAGGCGCACATCTTCATGCACGGCCATCATGGGTCGGGCTTTGGAACGGGCGATCCCACCCTCGATCAGTGGCCCGTGTTGCTCGAAACATGGCTGCGCGGCCTGGGCATGATGCCGCAGACCGGCCGGCACTGATTCTTCGCCGTCGCGCGCAATTCCCATGCGCTCGCAAGTGTATATTGTTTTTTTCATGGAGGCCGTCTGAGATGAAAACCATCAAGAGGTTGGTTTTTTGTGGGGCTGCGGCAGGCACATTCCTGCTTTTGGTGCCTTGTGCCGGAGCTCAGGAGCAGCGCAACCGCGAACAGCAGAATCAGCAGAATCCCGATGCGCACCCTCAGGAAAACACCCGCAATCCTGAGCCTTTGCGCACCCAGCCCGCCGAGGGCGGCGAGCAAAAACCAAATGAAAATGCGCCCATTCCGCCGGAGCGTTCGTCGGTAACCCGCCACGAACTGACGCTGGGCGGCAAGACGCTGAAGTACACGGCCACCGCCGGCACGCTCCTCATCCGTGACGAGGAAGACAAGCCCTACGGCAGCATCTTTTATGTCGCCTACACGCTGGATGGCGCCGAGCCGCAATCGCGCCCGGTTGCGTTCCTCTATAACGGCGGCCCGGGCTCGTCCACGCTGTGGCTGCACATGGGCTCGTTCTCGCCCGTGCGCATTCAAACCGACAGCCCCAAGGCCACCGCGGGTCCGCCCTTCGATCTGGTTTCCAACCAGTATTCGCTTTTGGATAAGACCGACCTCGTCTTCATCGACGCGCCGCTCACCGGCTACTCCCGCGCCGTGGGCAAGGGCACGGCCAAGGACCTCACCGGCGTGGACAATGACCTGCGCGCCTTTGACCGCTTCATCAGCCGGTACTTGACCGTGAATGAACGCTGGAATTCGCCCAAGTTCCTCATCGGCGAGTCCTACGGCACCACCCGCTCGGCCGCGCTGGCTGACATGCTGGGCAACGACGGAATCCAGATCAACGGCGTGGTCCTCATCTCCTCCATCCTCAATTACGGCGTGCGTACGCTCGGCTATGACACGGTCTACATCGGCAACCTGCCCAGCTACGCCGCCGCCGCCTGGTATTACAACAAGGTGCCCAACAAGCCCGCCGACGTTTCCGCCTGGGTGCAGCAGGCGCGCGAGTTTGCCGGCGGCGACTACGCGCACGCGCTGTTTGAAGGCGACAAACTCTCGCCGGAAGAACTGGACTCGGTCGCCAAGCAGGTCAGCCATTTCACCGGCCTCAGCGTGGATTACGTAAAGGAAGCCAACCTCCGCATCTCGCCCACGCGCTTTCGCAAGGAGATCATGCGCGATGATCGCATGACCCTCGGCCGCTACGACATGCGCTTTGAAGGCGAGGACGTGGACGCGGCCGGCGAAAACCCCAGCTACGATCCATCCGATACGGGCATCACCGGCGCATTCGTCGCGGCCATTCACAATTACCTTGAAACTCAGCTGGACTATCACAGCACCGATACCTACCGGCCCACGGCGTATGGCATGTTCCAGTGGGATTTCAAGCATCGACCCACCAGCGGCGGCGGCTTTGGCGGCCCGGGCGGCGAGCAGCCGCAGCCCGATGTGGCCGCTGACCTGGCCAGCGCCATGCGCAAGAACCCTCACCTCAAGGTCTTCTCCGCCAACGGCTACTTTGACCTCGCCACGCCGTTCTTCCTCACCGAGTTCGACCTGGACCACATGCAGCTGCCCCCGGAACTTCGCAAGAACGTTGAGTTCGGCTACTATCCGTCAGGCCACATGATCTATCTCAACGTGGAGGCGCTAGGCAAACTGCACGCTGACCTGGAAAAGTTCATCGGCGAAGCAGAAAAATAGCTCAGCTTTCACCTCAGGAAAGAAGAAGCTATGCAAGGAAGGAACTGTGCCCCATTCATCGCGGCTTTATCGCGATGAGTGGGCGCGCTGGAGGCGCAGAGTTCGTTCGCCTCACGCTTCAGCGTGTGGAAGCATTCCGGTGCCGCGCAGAGGTCAAGCACCCCGGAGGGGTAGCAGGAAGTTAGCCCCGGATGGAGTCCTTGGCCGCTTGGGCAAGCAAGGACGCAATCCGGGGTATCGGTCACTAGGAATGAGGAGCCCCGTAGGGGCGAAGGAAACGATCCACCGGCCGGGTGCCCCACAAGCTTCACGATCGTGGTGCCCCATCCTAAGCGCGTTCTTTGCGCTTAGGGTGGGTCCGGCCCAAAGCAAAGGCCGGGCCACTCTCACAGCGCCCTTGCTTTTGCTCTTGTTCTTGCTTTTCTTTTTGTCATTCCCCGCGTGGAATCTGCTTTTTCGGCCAACAAACTGCGTAAGGACTCATTCGCGCGCCGCTTTGTATCAGGGCACGACTTCAGTCGTGCCGAAAAACGCCGCATAGATTGGGGGCTTTAGCCCCTGCCCCGACGGATCCGCACTACCCCGAGGCTCTCGGCGCGCCAAAGTACTCGCGAGCCTCGCGCTGAAACAAAACCAACACAATCAGCATCAGTATCACTCCGTGCATCACAGCCTGCCGCCATGCGTTCAAAAAGCTTATCGCCACGTGAAACGCCATCCAGGCAACTGCCAGCCATCGCGCCCAGTTGCTGCCACGGAACAAGAACACTCCAGCGGCAATCCCGAGTACGTTAACAGCGGCAATCCAGACGGACTCGAGGTAGTTGCCGGAAAGCGAATGGGAATTCATGAAGTCGCCGGCCAGCCCGGCCGCGCCTCCCAGCACCAGCAGAACGGCGACAACGATCACGCCAATCGGTCGCTTCTTTATCGATGCTTCCGGATTGACTCATCGCAGCGGTTTCCCAATCTCCCAATGGTGTCCAAAGGGATCCACCAATCGCCCCACGCGCCACCCGTAGTGCTGGTCCTCAACCGGCCAAACGGTTTCCCCGCCCGCCTCCAGCGCGCGTTGAAAAGCGGCGTCCGGATCGCCAACCACTAGCACAATCCGCACTGTGCCGCCGCCCAGCGTTTCCGGGCTGAAATTCTTGTTCTCCGGCGACTCATCCGCGATCCAGAAGCGCGCCTGATCCAACCCAAGCTCCGCCACAATCTCGCCATCTGGAGACTCGATGTAGGAAAGCACTCGCGCGCCAAAGGCCGCTTTATAAAAATCGATAGCCGCCTTACCCCGCCTCACGGACAGCATGGGCGCAATACGCGGCGGCTCCGTCGCTTGCCGGGAGATACTTGCTCCCCATTGCGCCGGATCCAGATCCTTGGCGTGCCGCGAAAACAGCCAGTGATGCCCCTCAATATCCCTGGCCGCGTATTGAAACTCGCCGTAAACCGTCTCATGCGGCTCTTCCAGAATCCCCGCGCCTGCGGCCCTCGCCCGATCGTAGTGCGCTTCCACATCTTCGACAAAAATCGTCAGGCTCTGCGTTCCATAGCCCAGCTCCTGCGGCGATTTGCTCTCTGCTCCAGCCTGTTTGGTCATGATGCATGCATCGCCCAGCCGCAACTGCGCGCCGCTCAATGGATCGCCGTAGCGATATTGCTCTTCGAATCCAAAAACGCGCTCCAGCCAGGCGATAGCCTGCGCAAGATCGCGATACTGCACGTGAGGAAGGACTGTGCTGACCGGAACCGACCGGTTGAAATTCATCAGGGGAACTCCAGGGAAAAGGTTTTACCGCTCAGCGATGAGCATAGGCGAATCGCCGTCGGCTTGTATTGTAGAAATGCGTCAATGCGCGGTCAGAGGCACGTGATTATTTCGCGCCCGCGACTGCGGCTTGTAATCGGTAGGCGTAATGTCGGCCAGTTCGCGGAACTCATGCACCAGGTGCGATTGATCGCAATAGCCGTGCTGCGCGGCCAACAAACTCCAGTCGCTAGCCGTCGAGTTTCGCGTAGCGCGCATCACGCGCTGCAGCCGCCGCACCCGTGCGTAGCGCTTCGGAGTCAGCCCCACCTTTGCCGTAAATCGCCGCTCCAGCGTGCGCGGAAGCAAGCCGAGCCGCGTTGCAACATCGGAGACTCTCATCCCGCGCTCCAGTGCCGCAATCGCCCACCCCACCGCCGTATCGGGCTCGCCCTTGAGGCGCTCCAGCAAAAGCTCCTCGAGAATTGCAAATCGCTCCGCTGGCGAACCTGCTTCCAGCAACCGCTCGCGCAAAGTCGCACCCGCCCCGTGCCACAAATCGCCGAGATTCAAAACCTGGTTGCCCGCCTCGTTCGCCGGTATCCCGAGAAAATGCCCCGCTCCCCCGGGCCGAAACTCCACGGCGGCCAGCCGGCACATCTCGGAGGCGTCCAGTATCGTCGATTGCGAATGAGGACCGGCCACAATCGCGCCGCAAAGCCGCGCCGCTGTCTCCGGTCGCACACGGTCGTACGTGTGAAACTGGTCCTCCCCAAGGTTCACCATCAGGTGCGCCTGCCCGTTGGGCATAATCCGCTCCAGCCCACCGGCAAGCTCCGTCTCGTGATAGTGCAGTGACTTGATCAACGGCGTCAGCCTTGGGGATTTCGGACGCGTCCTCACACTTACCATGGCGATCAGCTTAGCACGATGCATTCTTCAACTCCGCGCAGACCAAGCGCCCCGCAGGCTTTCGTAAAATGAACTTCAGGCGCGGCGTTTCTCTCGTCGCTTCCAGGATCTTGCAGGAGCCCCGATTGCTCATCGATTCCCATGCCCACCTTGACAGTCCGCGCTACACCGACGACCGCGCCGAAATGCTGCTGCGATGCGCGGCGGCAGGAGTGGGCGCAGTGCTAGCCATCGGCATCGGAGAGGGGCCGGGCGAAATGCACCAGGCCCTCGATATTTGTCGCGAGTTCAACGGCAAGCCGGGCATGCCGCGCCTCTTCGCAAGCGCCGGTATCTACCCCCACAACACGCCGGAGGCCGACGCCGCCGCCCTCGCCAAGCTCGATCAGCTTCTCTCCCAGGCCGAAGTCATCGCCTGCGGCGAGATTGGCCTCGACTACTACCACGAGGGCGCGCCCCACCCCGTGCAACGCGCCGGCCTGATCCGCCAGCTTGAAGTCGCCGCCGCGCGCAAGCGCCCCATCCTCATCCATTGCCGCGGCACCAACGAATCCGCCGACGCGTGGGACGATCTGTTCGTCGTTCTCGAGGAGCATTGGCGGCAAACCGGCCTGGGCGGCGTCATGCATTGCTTTGGCGGAGGCTGGCCGCAGGCCACGCGCTCGCTCGACCTCGGGTTCCTGGTCTCTTTCGCCGGTAACCTGAGCTATCCAAAGGCCCAACCGCTCCGCGACGTGGCCGCCCGCCTTCCCCTCTCCGCGCTGCTCGTGGAGACTGACGCTCCTTGGCTTGCTCCTGGCCACATGCGCGGCAAACGCAATGAGCCAGCGATGGTGGTGCACACCGCGGAAACACTCGCCGGCCTCCAAGCCATTACTCCAGCGGAACTTGCCAGCGCCACCACCCAAAACTTCGCGTGTCTCTTTGGCCTCCATCCGCATCAGATTGCGTGACAGAAACTGCCCCAAACGTGGGACACTGATAGAAAGTTCGTCCGGCGCATTGCGTGCGGCCGGCAAGCGAGGAATTCCATGGCGCAGGATAATTCGTTCGACATTGTCAGCAAGGTCGATATACAGGAAGTGCGCAACGCCATCGACCAGGCCCTGAAGGAGGTTCGCCAGCGCTTCGACCTGAAGGATTCAAAGTCCGAGATCAACCTGGCCGAAGCCGAAAAGGAAATTCAACTGGCCTCGAAGGATGAGTACAAGCTCGAAGCGGTCAAAGAAATCCTCGGCCAGAAGCTGGTCAAGCGCGGCGTCTCGCTCAAGAACCTGACCTACGCGAAGGTGGAACCGGCAGCCGGCTCCAGCGTGCGCCAGAAAATCAGCCTCCAGATGGGCATTCCCACGGAAAAGGCGAAAGAGATTGTGCGCCTGGTAAAGGAATCCAAGAAGAAGGTCCAGGCCAGCATCCAGGGAGACACCGTCCGCATATCGGGCAAGGACCGCGACGACCTGCAGGCCATCATCGCGCTGCTGCGCGGCCGCGACCTCGGAGTCGATCTGCAATTTACCAATTACCGGACCAATTGAATATGATGGAGCGACAGCAACTCCAGGAACGCTCCGGCCCTGCGCGAGCGAAAAATCAGGAACGAACCGATTTGAGCACACTGGCGATAGCGACGGCGAGAGAGGTTTTTGACCTGCTGCGGGACGACCTCGTGGCCATTGAGCAGGAACTCGGCCGCGACGCTGCCTCCGGCGTCAGCACCATCACGGAGATCGCCGAGTACCTCCGCGAAAGCGGTGGCAAGCGCATCCGTCCCTCCCTTCTGCTTCTCTCCGCGCACATGCTCGGCTATTCCGGTCCCAGCGCCATCCGTCTGGGCACGGTGGTGGAGATGGTGCACTCGGCCACGCTGGTGCACGACGACATCATCGATGGCGCCGATACCCGCCGCGGCCGCCCCTCCGCCAATACCACCTGGGGCAACGAGAAGTGCGTCCTCGCCGGCGACTGGCTTTACATGCAGGCCTTCCGGGTCGCGCTGGAAGAACAGAACCTGCGCGTGCTCGACCTCCTCATCGGCCTCACTCAGCAGATGGTCGAGGGCGAGCTCCTGCAAATTCAGAAACTGGGCAAGGCCGTCAGCGAAGCCGAATACTACGACTTGATTTTCCGCAAAACCGCATGCCTGTTTTCCGTTTCCATGCGCCTGGGAGCGGTGCTTGCCGGCGTCACTGAAGCCGAGGAAACCGCGGTCGGCACTTACGGCCGCACCGTTGGACTTGCCTTCCAGATCGTCGACGACGTGCTCGACCTGACCGCGACCGAAGAAGTGCTGGGCAAGCCGGTTGCCAGCGATCTGCGCGAGGGCAAGGCCACCCTTGCCGTCATCCATTCCTTCGATCACGGCACCGCCGCTGACCGGCAGATTATCCAACGGGTGCTCGATGATCGCAGCTTTGAAAACGTCAGCCGCCAGCAGATCAAGGACATCCTGGTACGCAACGGCTCCGTTTCCTATGCCATGAACGTTGCCGATCGTTACGCGGAGCAATCGCGGCAGGCGCTCAAGACCATGCCCGACTCCGACTTCAAGCGCGCGCTGCTCTGGGTACCGGATTTCGTTGTCGCCCGCGAAAAATAGAAGTACGTTGCTCCTGCTTTGCCTTTGTTCTTGCTTTTCTTTCTGTCATTCCCGCAGGGAATCTGCTGTCGCCTGCGGCGCTTTCCCCGGAGATCCCCATGAAGAAAATCTGGACTGAGGTAGACCGCTACCTCGGCGAACTTCTGGCTCCCGAGGATGCAGCCTTGTCGCGCGCGCTCGAGGTCAATCGCGACACAGGCCTGCCCTCCATTGACGTTCCGCCGCTTCTGGGCAAGTTCCTTGATCTGATGATCCGCATCTCCGGCGCGCGCCGCGCTCTTGAAATCGGCACCCTGGGCGGCTACTCCACCATCTGGATGGCGCGAGCCCTTCCGGAGGGCGGCAAAGTGATCACCCTGGAACTGGATCCGCGCCATGCGGAAATTGCGCGCGCCAACTTTGATGCCGCCGGAGTAGCAAGCCGCATCGAGATCCGCATCGGACCGGCCTCGGAGTCGCTGCGCGCCATGCATGAGTCCGGCTCGCCTCCGTTCGACCTCATCTTCATCGACGCCGACAAGGAGCGCATGCCCGAATATCTGGATTGGTCGCTGAAGCTCTCCCACCCCGGCACCGTAATCATCGCCGACAACGTGGTCCGCGACGGCAAGGTCCTCAACACGAAGAGCCGGAACCCCCACGTGCGCGGCGTGCAGCAGTTCCTTGATCTGGTAGCGGCCAATCCGCGCCTCAGCGCGACCGCAATGCCCACCGTCGGCGCGCGCGGATATGATGGATTCGCAATGGCTCTAGTTCTCCAATGAAATCGCTGGCCAAGGCCGAACGTCTTCTTCACCTTCTGCAGACGCTGCGCCGCCATCGCTACCCGGTTACCGGCAACCACCTTTCGGCTGAGCTCGGCGTAAGCCTGCGCACTCTCTACCGCGACATCGCCGCGCTCGCTGCCCAGGGCGCGCACATCGATGGCTCGCCCGGCGTCGGCTATCTGCTCCGTCCGGGGTTCCTGCTGCCTCCGCTCATGCTGACGCAGGAGGAGATTGAAGCCCTGGTGCTGGGCTCGCGCTGGGTGAGCCGCAACGGCGACGAGGACCTGCAGGCGGCGGCCCAGGACCTGCTGGCCAAGATCGAATCGATTCTTCCCGCCGAGTTGCGCCAGGAGATCGCTTCGTCCGGGCTCATGATAGGCCCGCCACGCGATAAGCCGATGCTGGACCGCGAGCTGGCACTGCTGCGCAAGGCCATTCGCATGCAGCGCAAGGTGCAGATGCACTACGTGGATTTGAGCGGCGAGCAGACCCGCCGCGCGGTGTGGCCGTTCGCGCTGGCGTGGTTTGACCGCTCGCTGCTTCTCGTTGCATGGTGCGAACTGCGCCAGGGCTACCGGCACTTCCGCACCGACCGCATTCGAGAGTTCGCCCTCGGCGAAGGTTATCCGCGCAGCCGTACAGCCTTGCTGCAGGAGTGGCAAACGCAGATGGGGATTGCGCCGAAAGCATCCCGGCGGCGCGCGGGACTGGAGCAGAGCTCAGTCTCAAACACTGCTGACAGTATCTGACACACCCTCAGGCTACCTTCGCATAAAGCCGCCGATTGAACCCGGCAGCAAATCCAAATCAAGCGAAGGAGAACTTCCCATGGCGAATCTCAATTTTGTGAATCTCTACGTTGCCGACGCGCTGCGCAGCGCGGCATTCTACGCAAAAATCACTGGCGCCAAACCGGTGCAGTCGTCGCCCGGATGGTCCATGTTCGTGCTCCCCAGCGGGCTCAAGCTGGGATTGTGGAAACGCGACGAGGTCGATCCTCCGGCCGAGGGCGCGCCAGGACCGGTGGAGCTGGTCTTTGCCGAGGAGAGCGATGCCGAGGTGGACGAACGCTTTGCCCAGTGGACCGGGGAAGGCATCGTGGTGGCGCAAAAACCCACGCGGATGGAGTTCGGCTACACGTTTGTAGCGCTCGACCCCGACGGCCACCGCCTGCGCGTCTACAAGCTGGCGGCGTAGGAGAACAGCCCGCCAGCGAATTCCGAATTCCAAGCCGCGAGACTGTGCCCCGTTCATCGTTCGCCGCGACGAACGATGAGCGGGCGGAATCCTGAAAAGAGGGCTGAGAACGCTGGCGGCCCCTAAATCTCACTCCATCAGCTTGCGCAAGGCCACAGCATACTCGTGCGGCAGCGGCTGCTTCTTCATGTTCTCGTCGCAGACCACGTGCACCGTCTCGCCCTCGGCCAGCAGCTGCGGGTCCGCGCCCTCCGTGCCGTTGCGCAGGATGCGATAGGCAAACTTGAGCACCGAGCCGCGCAGCAGCGCCGGCCGCGTCTCAATCAGGATCTCGTCGTCGTACCGCGCCGGCGCGCGATAGCGGCAATTGGCCTCTACCACCGGAAGAATCAGCTTGTGGTCCTTTTCCATCTGGCTATAGGCCAGGCCCAGCGAGCGCAGCAGCTCCACGCGCCCAATCTCAAACCACACCAGGTAATTGGCATAGTAGACAATGCCCATCTGATCGGTTTCGGCATAACGCACGCGGACATGGCTCAGAATCGGCATAGGTCAATGTGCATGCAGTGAAAGAGTGAAGAAGTGAAATAGTGAAGGGGGCTTTGTTCACTCATTCACTTCTTCACTCGTTCACTGTCTCTATGGCCTCACGTGGTTGAACAGCGGAAGTTTGGTCACATCGCTGAAGATGATGAAGGCGAAGAACACCACCAGCACCACGAACGCCGCCTGGTAGATCCGCTCCTTGATGTGGATGCTGATGTCATGGCGGAGCACGCTCTCGATCAGCAGCAGCAGGATCATTCCGCCGTCCAGGATGGGGAAGGGAAGCAGGTTCAGGATGCCCAGGTTGATGCTGATCGCCGAGGCCAGCCCGAACTTGGGAAACCAGCCGTTCATCTCCGCCGCCTGACCGGCCATGCGGGCGATGCCCACCGGTCCGGAAAGCTGCGAAACTGCCACCTGGCGCGTGAACAGCCGGCCCAGCACTTCCATGATCAGGGTGGAATTCCCGGTGCAGAAATCGCTGGCCTGGGCAACGGACTTTTGCATCGAAAGCGGTTTATCCCGAACCGGAGTTACATCCGCCTCGAAGCCAAGCTTCCATCCCGAGTCGTCAGGTTGTGCCTTGCCGCCGTGGCTGCCGTACATTATTGTGGGCGTGGCCAGCAGGGTAAGTTGCTGTCCGTTGCGAAGGATGCCCAGCGTGAGCTGCTTGCCCGGATTCGCCTGCATGTAAGCCAGCAGCGTGGAGACGGTATGGAAGGAGTGTCCATCCACGGTCTGGATATGATCGCCGGCCTGCAAACCGGCCTTCCATGCCGGCGATCCTGCCTGCACGTCGTGCACGCCGATCGGTCCGGGCATGAACTGCGGCAGGATTCCCACGTCGCTGAAATCAATTTCGTCTTCGCCCTTGGGAATCGGCGGAACAAGAAGCCGGAGCTCGACCTGCGTCCCGTTGCGGTCCACCGTGACCGGCACGGTCTGGTTCAGGTTCATCTCGGCGTGGTTGCCCACCGCGTTCCAGTCGGGGTTCTCCACCCCATCAAAGCGCTTGATCACGTCGCCGGGCTGGAGTCCTGCTTTGGCCGCATCCGATCCCGGCACCACCCACTCCACCGTGGTCGATTGCACCTCATACTGGGGTACTTCGTTGATCCAGTGGTAATAGAAGAACATCAGCACGAAGGCGAGCACAAAGTTCGCTATCGGACCGGCGAGTCCGATCAGGACGCGCTGCCAGCGCGGATGCGCCGTGAACGAGCCGGGGTCATCCGCCAGTGGTTCCTCGACCTCACTCGTGTCCGCCTTCACGGCGCGTTCCGCAATCTGCTGCATCACGGGCTTGCCCGGCACCTGAAGATTCTGTTCCGCCAGCTCGCCGGTCATTTTCACGTAGCCGCCAATGGGCAAAAGGCAAACCTTGTAATCTGTGTCGCCGTACTTGATGCCGAAAAGCCGCGGCCCAAACCCGACTGAAAACGACTCCACCCGCACGCCGCAAAGCTTGGCCACCGCAAAGTGGCCGAATTCATGCACCACCACCATCACCCCGATGAGGATGATGAATGCGATGATGGCAACCACTACTGCATGAAGATCCTGCATAAACTCCTGACACCGCACCGATGTGCGCAAATTTCTTTGGCTTGTTCTCTCTAACCCGCCAGCGCGCGAGCCCTTTGCCGCGCCTCCCGGTCGGCCTCGAGCACCTCGGCAATGGTCGCCGGATGCGCCTCCGGCGTGGAAGCAAGCACTCGTTCAATTGTATCCGGGATTCCGGTGAAGGCGATGCGGCGCTCCAGAAACGCTTCCACGGCCACCTCGTCGGCCGCGTTCAGCGCAATCGAGTGCGCCCCGCCCTTTTCCGCGGCTTCAAACGCCAGCCGCAGGCAAGGGAAGCGCTCGAAATCCGGCTCTTCGAACTCCAGGTGCCGCAGCGCCGCCAAATCGAAGGTCAGATTCGATTCGGGCCGCTCCGGGTAAGCCATCGCGTACAGGATCGGCAAGCGCATGTCGGTGACCGAGATCTGCGCCAGGATCGACCCGTCCACGTACTCCACCAGCGAGTGCACCGTGGACTGCGGATGCACCATCACCCGCACCTTGCTTGGCGGCACGTCGAACAACCGGCAGGCTTCGATCACCTCGAGGCCCTTGTTCAGCATGGTCGCGGAGTCGATGGTGATCCGCCGTCCCATGACCCAGGTGGGATGCTTCAGCGCCTGTTCCGGCGTGATGGCCGCAAAATCTTTCAGCGGCGTCTGCCGGAACGGTCCGCCGGAAGCCGTCAGCCAGATGGTCTTTACCTCATTGTGCTGGCCCACCCGCATGCACTGGTGCACGGCGTTGTGCTCGCTGTCGATGGGCAGGATGGGCACGTTCCGTTCCCGCGCGGCGGCGGTCAGTATCTCGCCCGCAGCCACCATGCATTCCTTATTCGCGAGGCCCACCGGCTTGCCCGCGAGGATTGCCGCGTGCGTCGCCTCCAAACCCGCCACGCCCACGATGGCAGACACCACAAAATCCGCATCCGGGTGCGTGGAACAGGCCACCGTGCCTTCGGTCCCGTGAACAACCTCAATTCCGGCGATCCCGGCCTCCTTCAGCCTGGCCGTGAGCCGGCCGGCCAACTCCTCGGTCGCGAGCGACACCATGCACGGACGCCAGCGCGCTGCCTGCGCAAACGCCTCATCCACATTCCGCCCCGCAGCCAGCGTGGCCACGGCGTAACGCTCCGGGAACTGCTCGACGATGGAAAGGGTGCTTTGCCCGATGGACCCGGTCGAGCCGAGAATGGCAATTCTTTTCAATGGCCTGGTCTTTCAGTGCTTATGAATTCATCATAATGGCTTCTCCGATCCTGGCTTGCTTCCAGCTTTCAGCTCCCGGCTGTCAGCCGCTGGCTTCTGGCGCAGTTGCGGCGCGCCGGAGGCTCGAATTCGGCTTTATGCGGCTTGAGCTGGAGGCTGTTTCTGTGCCGTTGGCTGCTCCTTTGCCTGGTTTTGCTTCTGGGCTTGCTGGTAGTAGCGGGCGGTCTGGCAGTGGCGGAGAGGGTCGGCGGGAGTATTGCGGAGCTCCTCGTCGGTGGGCAGGTCGGCGCCCCGGTGCCTAAGTAGTTTGAATAGTTCAGTTTGCGTCTCCAAATCGGGGAGCTTGGTGAGGGCGTAGAGGTTCTCCCAGTCATCGCAGGGGAGGGCATCGGCCTCGGGCTGGTTACCTTTGGGGGGGGAGGACTTCCTACCCTTTGTCAAGTGTTAGGCAGTAGGGACCCGGCCGCCGGTCGGGGGGCCGAGGAGCCGCAGCATCAAGCGGGGCTTCGTTGGGGATCGAAGAGAGTTCTGTTTGAGAGCATGGAGGTGAGTACTTTGAGCCACCGATCCGCCATGCTGCGCAAGGCTCTGCCGTGGGAGTGGCCGCGAGCCCGGAGTTGCGCATAGGCATTCTTGCTTGCCGGATGCCAGACGACACTGGTTCTTGCCCAGTGGTAGAGGGCCTTGCGCAACCGCTCATTGGCGCTGCGGCGCATGTGGCGGCGACTTTTCTTCCCAGTCCCGGCAAGGAGAGAAGGATGGCGGCGTCACGATGCTCTTGTTGCCCTTCGTCTGGGGTGGCCAATTCCTCCAGCAGGGCGCCGATTCTCCGGCCAGGGCCGAAGCAGAATCCGATGTCTGTTGTAGAAGCCAGGCAACCAGCTCCGCCAGGCTCTGGCCGCTGTGTTCGATCCATCGTTCCGCCACCGTGCGGCCCTCGCGGTTCATCAGACACACGCGGTGCCGCTCCGAACCCCAATCGATCCCCAAAAAATACTGAAAGTGGTTGGTCAAATCAGAACCTCCTCTGTTGTGATCTCGACCCGCCGTGTCGAACATCAATCCCTGTACTGGCGCTCCGTTGCCGGGCGCGAACTTCCTACTGGATTTTCGCCACGGACCACCGCATCAGGGCGCAGGTCCTCCCCTGGTGCTCGATTGGCGCTGGGGGGCGTTGGCGCTCCCGACCGGCGGCTGAGTCCCTACTGCTTAACACAGCTTGTAGGTGAAATCAAAGGTACTGGGGGGAGCATCACGGGGTGGCGAAGGTGGCCATCGCGCACAAGCTGGCGGTTCGGTTGTATTGGATGTTGCGCTCCGGGCAGGACTATGCACAGATCAGGGAGCGCGGTTCGCATGCGAGGCAGTCCGAGTGCCCCGTTGGTCGCAGTAAGGGACCGATTGAATGATTGGACGCCTCGCCTCTTTCCGCGAGGGGAGAGTTTGAACAGGAAATCGTGGTGCTGTACCAGGCCGAATACATGGTTGGTGGAACCGGAAGGTTGCCATCGAAGGGGATTGAGAATCAAGGTGCGAGCTCGGGGTCGTTTAGCAATGCAAGACGGTTTTCCAACCATGGTTCGAATCTCGGAAAGTACGTCCGCGATTCGAACCGAGCTCGATGGTGGCAGTGGCCGGGATGGTGTCAAGGGTCGAGATGAACGCCAAAGTACGGCGCCCTTGACACCATCCCGACCACCACCGGAAGCCCTGCGCGTTTTCAGTTGACAAGAGGAGACGCTGTCATACACGGGGCACAGCTTTTTCAGGAGATTTCCTGGCGCGAATGACGGAAGGAACCGCCCGGCTACCGGATAGCAACTGCCGACTTCAGAACGAATGATGGATGACCTGCGCATACCAGAGCACCGGGGCGGCGACGAGAAATGCGTCAATGCGGTCGAGGACGCCTCCATGACCGGGCAGCAGCGAGCCGGAATCCTTGACCCCTGCGGAGCGTTTCAGCGCCGACTCGGCCAGATCGCCCACCTGTGCCGCGGCGTTCACCAGCAAAGCGAGTGCCACCCAATACCAAATCGACTCATCGGCGTAGAACAGCACGGAAATGTTCCACCGGGCCAGCAGATCGGCGAGGCCGACGAGCCCGGCCGCGATCAGTATGCTTGCCGCCATTGAGGCGATGGCGCCCTCCCAGGTCTTGTTGGGACTGATGCGCGGAGCCAGCTTGCGCCGGCCCCAGGCGCGGCCCACGTAATAGGCGGCGGTATCGCCGGCCCACACCAGCAGGAGGAGATAGAGAACCAGCGACGGGCCATTGGCCTGCTCGCGCAAGGCCGGCAGCGACACCATGGTGAGGCCGGTGTAAAAGAGGCAGAAGATGGAGCTGGTTGCGTCCGGGAGCATGTTTTCAGTGTGGCTGAAGAACGTACAGATGAGAAGCAGCACCAGACACAGCACTCCGTAAACAGGCAGGAACCGGTCGGCATCCTGCCACTCTCCCCAAACCGCGAACAGCGCCAGAGTGGCAATGACGGCCACAACGCGCTGCGGATTTGCTCCCTTTGTCTGGGCGAGCCCAAGGCACTCCCAGGCCGCCAGCGCCGCCAGCAGCGCAGTGGCCGCGGTGAACAGCCACTGCAGATAAGAGGGCAGAAATACCAGCACTAGAACGATAGGAATCAGGATGACAGCGGTCAGGACTCTCTTCATTCAGGGATGAGGATACACTGGCGGCCCGGATGCCGCGACATTGGGCTATGCATTGCGGTTGCGACAACCAGAGGGGGTTAAACCAACGTCAAAATGGCGCGACCCAGCGCGCCGGTAATCGCATCCTGCGCGTCGAGCGCCGCCTGCCGCACCAGTCCGTTCAGATCGCGCAGATGGCTGGCGAAGTCCCAGGCCAGGCTGCGGGCCTTCACGATGTCCCAAAATGCCAGGATCCGGCCAATCTTACCGGTGTCCTCGGCCAGCACGCCCAGGGTGTCCGTTGCCAGCATGTTGAGCGCCGCCGGCATGACAGTGGCCAACAGGGTGTTTACCGCCTGGTAGTCCGCAAGCTGCGGCCCATCGGGCGCCGGCGTGACGTTCAGGGCTGCCGAGGTATCTACCAGGGCGCAAGCCAGGTCGCGGTTGATGTGCGCGTTCATGCCGGCCATGGCGAACTGGATGCGGTCGATTCCGGTCTGGAATCGCGCCTCAAACAGGGCGCTCCACGAGGACGGAATCGCGGTTCCGGCCAGGTAGCCGCGGACTGCGCTGAAGTAGTAACGGGCGAAGACCACATCGAGCGCCATCAGCCATGTTGGATCCTGCCACGCTCCGCCGGGAGGGTTCATGTCCACCTGCCGGGTGACCATCAGGTAGAGCCGGTTGAACCACTTCAGGCCGTCATTGTTGGGGAGAGCGGCGTCGATGGCCTGCATCCGGGCGATGACATCGTCAATGGTGACCGGCGGTGCGGCGGATACGAGCGCGTTGAGCACCTGATCGGCGGGAGACAGAGAGATGCTTGCCATAACGTTGCTCCGGGAATGGAAGCAGTATACGTCCCGCGGTTTTTTGCGCTTCGCCGCGGCTCCAAAACAGTTGTCGCGGGAACAGCTTTACCGCTCATTCAACGAGAAGGGGAATCCGACGCTGAAGACGACGCTGGCGGTGATGAAGGCGCTGGGAGTTGAGTTGACGATGAAGACGGATGCGGCGGGGTGAGGACGGTAAAACCCAGGTCGCCAAAATCGGGATCTTGGAAAAAGCTATGCCAACTCGGGGATGAAATCGAGGGCTTTCCAGTCGAGAGTGATGACGGTGATGTCGTCCTGCTGACCGAATCGATGGGCTTGCGCGGCGATCTCTGATGCGCCATAGCGGCTGATGAGGGAAGTGCGGTGGAAGCCGAAGAGTTCGCCGGTGCGGGAGCGCGCTTCCACCACGCCATCGGAAAGCAGCATGAGACGCGCGGAGGGCGGGAGGATGAACGAGGCTTGTTCGTAGCTCAAGCCGGAGACAATGCCGAGGGGAAGGCCGGATTCGAGGGGCAACTCCCGGCCATCGAGATAAGGGGCCAGATGACCGGCGTTAGCCGCTTCCATATTGCCATCGGCGGAGATAACCAGGCAGAGGCAGGTGACGAAGCCGGGGCTTTCGCGTTGCAGCATGGCCTGATTGAGGCGCTCGAGGGCGCGGGCGGGCGGCACCTGCTCTCCGGCCAGCGAACGGATGGCGCCGACGGCGACGGCGCCGAGCATGGCCGCCTGGAGACCTTTGCCGCTAACGTCGCCAATGGCAATGAAGGTGGAACCGTCAGGGAGGGGCAGGACCTGGCAGAAGTCGCCGCCAACTTCTTCGGCGGCGCGATAAGCGATTTCAACGTGAAGGCCGCCGATGACCGGGATATCGATGGGGACCAGGCGTTGCTGAATATCGCGCGCGGCCTGCATGGCAGAGGCAAGGCGCTGTTTCTCGCGGCTGGTGTGAGCGAAGCGGTAGACGAGAACGGCGAGGAAAGCGAGGAGCACAACAACGTCAATCAACTGATTCAGGGCGACCCCGAAAGGCTGGTCGATGACGGTGATGTGGTCAGGAACGATGTTGAGGGCCCAGGAAACATTGAAGTCGTTGAGAACGTAGCCGAGGTTGTTGAACACGCTGCCGAGAGTTTGGAGGCCGATGGGAAAGAGCAACAGCCAGGCGTAGGTGTTGCCGGCACGCCAGCCGCGGATGAGGTACCAGGCAAGCACCAGCCTGGTGGAGGCTTCGGCGACGCAGTAGGTGACGTCGCCAAACATGAGCGGAACAGAGTGCCAGAGCACCAGCAGAATTCCCAGCTCTGCGGCACAGTTGAAGGCCAAGGGCAAAAGGACAAGTTTCCAGCGGCCGGGAAAGATGGCGTCTACAACGAACAGGATGTAGGCCGTTGCGGTGATCACGTCGAGGAGGATTTCGAAGTAGGTATAGAAGTAAAAATCCCAGGCCTGATGTTGCGCCGCATAATCGACGGGCTGAAACATCACCTCCAATACCAGGGAGAGGGCAAACCAGAGATAAAACCGCTCGCGGGTGAGCCAGAAGAGGTAAAGGGCCGAGGCTCCGACCACCAGCGAGAGCAGGTTGACGCTGTAGATAGCGCCGTCAGAGAGGAGGTCCATGGCCCGCGAGCCGGCGAAGTGCTGGAGCACCGCGCCGGATGCGCCGATGTAGACGTTGCCGTTGACCCGACTGTTGCGGCTGCCGGCGAGGGATGGGTCCTGCCAGGTGCGCAGAGCCAGGGTGACTATTTTTGGGGATGAGCCTGAACCGATGGGGATGGTGAAGACGCGCGGGGCTGCGATGACGTTGTGAGCCGGGCCGGGGGGCAGTGCGCCAACCTGGGCGATGAGCTTGCCATCGGCGAAGAGCTGGTAGCTTTTGTGGATGGTGGGCAGCTCAAGCACCATGGACGCGGTGTTGGCGGGAGCACGCAGGCGGAAGCGGAACCAGACGAACGGCTCCGTCAAAGGAACGCCCTGGGCAGTCCAGCTTTTTGTGGGCTTGAGGACCGGCCAGGCGGAGTCGTCGAGAGTGGGCTGAGACCAGGCGGGATCGTCGCCGAGATGGAAGCGCCAGGCGGAGTCGATTTGGGAGACAGGCAGGCGCGATGATTCGAGGTCAAAAGTCTGCGCCAGCGCTGGATGGGGCGATAGACCGACCCACAGCGCTACGCAAACGGTTATGAAAGTTGACCATTTGACCATGGGGAAGGGTTCAGCCACTCCAAGAATGTGGCCATTCTCGCACAGTCATCCGGGGGTGGGGGGAAGTTTGTGGGAGAGCGGTTTGCGCGCGGTGGCGGGGATGGGTCAGGCAGGTCGCTTCGGTTCGCTGACGCTATTTTCGGCTGGCCATCCAGGCAATAATCTCCATCGTTAGGAAGAGCTCTAAGTACACGCTCAAGCCCACGATGGCGAGGGCGAGGAGCGCTCTCAGGATTGGGGTGATTCCCGAGTCGCGTGCAATGTGGCGATAGACAAGATAGGCGGCTGCGATTCCGAAGAGGGAGGCGAGCGCCAACAGAAAGATGGCGTAGTGGTGATGCATGCCCACGATGTCACAGGGGCAGAAGGTCATGACAGCCGTCGAGGCTGAGATGAGGCAGAAGATCGATGCATAACTGAGCCAGCGCTTCTTCGGCGACGGCTGAGGAGGCTCAGTGTTGAAGATGGCGCTCTGCATCATTGTTTGACAGGCGCCCTCTCTTGATCGCGGACCCTGCCTTCAGAACTAGGTCAAGAAGTCATGGCGAGTGAGAATTTGCCCGTAAAAACGCCCCTCAGGGGCTAAAGCCCCGCCAATTTACCGGCTCTAGCGGCGCGGATAAATCCGTGCCCTTTCAAACCCTGTCGCGGACTGGAGTTCTTCACCAAGCGGTCTCTTCACCACGCTGTTCGAGTTCTTCACCCAGCCGTTTAGTTGTGCTTGCCCTTCCACTCCTCGTAGGGGCCTTGGAAGTCCTGGATCTGGCCGTTGTCGAAGATCCATAGCCTTGTCGCTACTTCGTCGATGAGGTCGTGGTCGTGGGTGACCAGGAGCACTGTGCCCTCGAAGCGCTGCAGCGCGATGTTGAGCGCGTTGATAGCTTCGAGGTCCAAGTGGTTGGTGGGCTCGTCGAAGATGAGGATGTTGGGCTTGGTCAGGATTAGCTTGCAGAACGCGAGGCGCGCCTGCTCGCCGCCGGACAGCGCCTTGATGGGCTTTTCGCCTTCCTCGCCGGAGAAAAGCATCTGGCCAAGGATGCCGCGAATGTCCTCCACGTGGGCGTCGGGCTTCCAGCGATGGAGCCACTCGGCGACGGTGAGGTTCGGTTCTTTTTCCGACTCGATGGTCGCGCCGACATCCTGGGGGAAGTAACCGATCTGGGCTTCGTGTCCCCAGAAAACGGCGCCGTTGTCCAGGGTGAACTCGGGATCGGCGAGGCCAGGGTAACTGTGGAGGAGGCTCTTGACCAGCGTGGTTTTGCCGGCGCCGTTGCGGCCCATGAGGCAGATTTTTTCGCCGCGCAGGAGGTTGGCGGTAAAGCCGTCGAGGACTTTGTGCTCGCCGTAGAACTTGGTGATGTGCTTGAACTCGAGCACGTGCTTGCCGCTGGGGCGAAGCTGGTCAAAGCGAATGTAAGGGCGCTGGATGTTGGAGCGGGCGAGCTCGTTGGTTTGTAGGCGCTCCACTTCCTTGCGGCGGCTGGTGACCTGGCTGGAGCGCGTGCCGGCCGCAAAACGCGCGATGAATTCATTGAGCTGCGCGATTTTTTTGTCGCGCTGGGCGTTCTGGGCTTCGAGGGTGGAGCGGACCTGGGTCTTCTGCATCACCATGTCGTCGTAGCCGCCGGTGTAAGTGATGATGGTCTGGTAATCGATGTCGGCGGTGTGGGTGGTGACGCTGTTGAGAAAATGGCGGTCGTGGGAGATGGTGATGAGGGTGCCGTCGTAGTTGGTGAGGAAGTCCTGCAGCCAGTGGATGGAATCGAGATCGAGGTAGTTGGTGGGCTCATCGAGCAGGAGGGCTTCGGGCTTGCCGAAGAGGGCCTGGGCTAGCAGGATGCGGACTTTCTGGCCGCCCTGGAGCTCGCTCATTTTGCGCGAGTGCAGTTCCTCGCGGATGTCGAGGCCGTCGAGGAGGACGGCGGCATCGGACTCGGCGGTGTAGCCATCCTCGTCGCCGATGATGCCTTCGAGCTCGCCGAGACGCATGCCGTCTTCGTCGGTCATTTCGGGCTTCTCGTAGATGTGGTCGCGCTCCTCAAGCGCCGCCCACAGCGGCTTGTTGCCCATGATGACGGTGTCGATGACGCGGTAGGCATCGAAGGCGAACTGATCCTGGCGCAGCACGCCCATTTTGCGCGGGCGCACCACGGTGCCTTTTTGCGCGTCGAGCTCGCCGGTGAGGATCTTCATGAAGGTGGTTTTGCCGGCGCCGTTGGGGCCCGTTAGTCCGTAGCGCCGCCCGGGTATAAACGTTACGGTCACGTCCTCGAAGAGCACCTTCGAGCCGTAGCGCATGCTTACATTACTGACACTGATCATTAGCCGATGAATTCCTTGCAGACGGCACGACGGAAGATGCGGCAGAACAGAAGCCGCGAAAGCCGGGCCAGATGAAAGATGGGAGGCGAATGTGTTCGCACGCCGCCTTCCCTTCAAGTTTCTCATATTTGCGTGGAGTCGGAGGGGGCAGCGGGCTGGGCATTTTGCAGGATGGTTTCATCTGGCGAGTAGAGCCGTTTGGCATGGACTCGCGTGGGCCAAGTTTTTGGAGGGTGACAGTCTCTTTTTGAGCCGCAGCGGAACCACATCCCGAAGCTCTATACTTGCCGGTGTTCCGAACTTTGCATGAGAGGCAAATTATGTCTTCACCCGCAATCGCATTTGCTCATGACAATCATCCTCGCTTTCTAAACGAGCTGAAGGATCTGCTCAGGATTCCGTCGATTTCAACCTTGCCCGAGCATGCGGCCGATTGCCGCAAGGCAGCGGCAGTGCTGGCCGCTGAGTTGAAGCGGATTGGAATGGACAACGTTCACTTGAAGGAGACCGGGGGGCATCCGCTGGTTTATGGGGAGTGGTTGAAGGCCGCGGGCAAGCCAACGGCGCTGATTTACGGCCACTATGACGTGCAGCCGGTGGATCCGGTGGACGAGTGGCACACGCCGCCGTTTGAGCCCACGGAGCGCGATGGAAACGTCTACGCGCGGGGCGCGGTGGACGACAAGGGACAGGTGTGGATGCAGGTGAAGGCGCTGGAGAGCCTGCTGGCCACTGGCGGCTTGCCGCTGAATGTGCGCGTGCTGTTCGAAGGCGAAGAGGAGGTTGGCGGCGAGGGGATCGCGAGCTACGTGGCGTCGAAGGCGGCCGATCTGAAAGCGGATTTTGCGCTGATCTGCGATACAGAGTTATTCGCGCCGGATTTGCCGACGCTTTGCGTGGGCTTGCGCGGCATGATTTACACCGAACTGGAGGTGAAGGGCGCGAAGACCGACCTGCACTCGGGGATGTATGGGGGCGCTGCGCCCAATCCGTTCATGGCGCTGGCGCACATTCTCGCCAAGCTGAAGGACGAGCACGAGCACATTCTGATACCAGGGTTTTACGACGATGTGGAGACGCCGAGCAAGGAAGAGCTGGAGGCGTGGAAGAGCCTGCCGTTCGATGAGGAGCATTACCGCAAGACCGAAGTGGGATCGAGCGTGCTGGTGGGCGAGGACGGGTTCAGCGTGCTGGAGCGCACATGGGCGCGGCCCACGCTGGAGGTGCACGGGATGCCGGGCGGATTTACCGGTGCGGGAGCGAAGACGGTGATTCCGGCGAAGGCCGCGGCCAAGGTTTCCATGCGGCTGGTGCCCAACATGAGCCCGGCGAAGTCGTTTGAGCAGTACAAGAGCTACGTGGAGAAGGTGACGCCGAAGGGCGTGGATGTGACGGTGCGGCTGATCCACCAGGGCGACGCGTGCATTGTGCCGGTGAACAACCGGTTCATCCAGGCGTCAGTGAAGGCGATGCACGAGGTGTGGGGGAAGGATACGGTGTTTATCCGCTCGGGCGGTTCGATTCCGATCGTGGGTGACTTTGAGAGGCACCTGGGGCTGCCCAGCGTGATGATGGGGTTCGGGCTGCCGGACGATAACCTGCACGCGCCCAATGAGAAGTTCAATCTGAAGAATTTCCGGCTGGGAATCGATTCGCTGATCCGGTTCTTGGAGGAGGCGGGCCGTTGAGCGAAGCCGCCGCAAGTGTGGCGGGATTTGTGCTGGCCGGCGGACGCTCCAGCCGCATGGGAAAAGACAAGGCGCTGGTGGAGCTAGACGGCCGGCCGCTGATCGAGCATGCGCTGGATGTGCTGCGTGGGGCGGGTCTGACCCCGCGGATCGCGGGAGCGCACACGGAGATTGACGGGTTTGCGCCGGTGATTGCGGACGAGCAGGCGGATTGCGGACCGCTGGGTGGAGTGGTGAGCGCGCTGGCGCAGATGGCGGAGGATTGGGCCGTGTTCGTCTCCATCGATATGCCGCTGATGGCGCCGGCGCTGATACGTGGTCTTATGGAACGCGCGCGCAGTGGAGAACCTGCAATCACGGTGGCTTCGGTCGGCGGTGAGGCGCAGACATTTCCTGCAGTGGTGCGACGGGCTGCGCTTTCGGTGCTGGAACGCGAATTGGAAGAGGGACGGCTTGGCTGCCTGGCAGCATTTCGCGCGGCTGGATTGCAGGTGGTGAAAGCGGAAAAAATCGCGGCTTCAGAATCGCCTTCCGCGGTTGATCGCTGGTTCAGCAATTTGAATACTCCTGAAGATCTGGAGCGGGTGCGAAGTTTCGGCGCTGATCGCACGTAGGGCGGTTGGACGAGGCTTGCCGATCTCAGGTCTTAGACTTGAGGTTTACAGCGTTCGGCGTGGGCCGGGAGGCCCACGCTACAGCCGGCCGGGAGGCCGGCGCTACAAAGGCGCGCGTTTCGCATAAGAGGCCGGCGCTACAAAAGCGCTCCTATCGCATAATCTGAAGGAACGAGATGGCGGATCCAGCAGCAAATCCGGCTGACTGCGCTGTGCCTGGCGATGGGGGCAATGGCGACGCCATTATTGTGTTCCGCGACGTGAGTATTTCGTTTGGCGGGCCGTCGGTGCTCGAGGATGTGAACTTCTCCGTCCAGCGGGGCAAGACGCTCTGCATCTTGGGGCGAAGCGGGGTGGGAAAATCGGTTTCCCTGCGACTGCTGATGGGCTTCCTGAAACCGGACTCGGGATCGATCTGCGTGGAAGGCAAGGAAGTGACAGAGCTGGACGAGCAGGGCCTGCAGGAGCTGCGCAAGCGCTTGACCATGGTGTTCCAGAACGGCGCGCTATTCGACTCGCTGACGGTGAGAGAAAATGTTGCTTTTCCCCTGCGCGAGCGGGGCGGGCTGGAGGAGGACCAGTATCTGCAGGTGGTGGACCGGCTGCTGGTGCTGGTGGGCGCCGAGGACGTGGCCGATCAATTGCCGGCGAGCCTTTCGACGGGGCGGCGCAGGGCAGTGGCGATTGCGCGGGCATTGGCGGCGCAGCCCGAGGTGGTTCTCTACGACGAACCGACGACGATGGTGGATCCGATCATCGCGCGCCGACTGGGCGGAATCATCCAGCGGCTCAAGCATCAGCTGGGCTATACCAGCATTGTGGTGACCCACGACATGCGGTTTGCGGAGCGGCTGGCAGATCAGGTTCTGTTCCTGCACCAGGGCCGGGCAAAGTTTTTTGGTCCTCTCAAGGAGTTTTTGGTGTCGACGGATCCGGATGTGATGCAGTTTCTGACCCTGGACGAATACAAGTTACCGACGGATTGAGGCCTGGGGATTCTGGATATCCCGCCATTCCCGCGGAAGATGCGCGAAGGAGTGGGGCGCCCAGGTTTGCGGTTGCGGGCGCGGCACCGACTAAACTGGAAGAGTGAAGATCGCGCTAGCCCAGATCGATCCGACGATCGGGGATTTTACCGGCAATCTGAAGAAACTAATGGACACAAGCCGCCGTGCCGCGGAAATGGGGGCGCGCCTGGCGGTTTTTTCCGAACTGTCCATTTGCGGGTATCTTCCGGCCGATTTCCTGGAAAAGCCAAGTTTCCTGGGACGCTGCCGCACCGCCGTGGAAGAGCTGGCGGCGGCAACGCGGGACTTGCCGGTGGCGGTGCTGACGGGCGCGGCCTTTCGGGCGCCGGAAGGCAGCGGCAAGCCAGCCGTGAACGCCGCGGTTTTGCTAGACAAGGGGCGGATTCTGCTGGAGCAGCACAAGCGGCTGCTGCCGTTTTACGACGTTTTTGACGAGCAACGTTATTTCCAGGCGGGGCGATCGCAGCAAGTGGTGGAGCTGGATGGGGTGCGGCTGGGGGTGAGCGTGTGCGAAGACGCCTGGAACGATAAACATTTCTGGCCGCGGCGGCTGTATTCCACCGACCCCATGGAAGAACTGATGGAGCAGCGGCCGGCCATTCACGTCAACATTTCGGCGTCGCCGTTCTGGCACGGGAAGCGGGAAGTGCGGCGGGAAATGCTGGCGGCTATTGCGCGGCGCGACGGGATTCCGCTGGTGCTTTCAAACCAGGTGGGGGGAAACGACAGCCTGATCTTTGATGGATCTTCGCTGGCGCTGAACGGCCGGGGCGAGCTGGTGGCGCAGGCGGCGTCGTTTGCCGAGGACCTTGTGGTGGTGGATCCGTTTACCGCGCCGGCTATGGAAGAACCGGCGACGGATGACACGGAAGCCGCCTGGAACGCGCTGGTGCTGGGCACGCGCGACTACGTGCGCAAGTGCGGCTTCAGCAAAGTAGTGATTGCGCTCAGCGGAGGGATCGATTCCGCGCTGGTGGCGGCCATCGCCACCGGGGCGCTGGGAGCGGAGAATGTGCTCGGGGTGGGTATGCCGAGCCCATATTCGTCGCGAGGGTCGGTGGACGACAGCCGGCATCTGGCGGACAATCTGGGAATTCGTTTTGAGCAGATCGGGATCAGCCGGCTGTTTGAGGAATATACGCGGACGCTGGAGCCGATGTTTGCGGGCAGAGCTGCGGACATCACCGAAGAGAATATCCAGTCGCGCATCCGCGGCAACCTGCTGATGGCGCTCAGCAACAAGCTGGGAGCGCTGGTGCTGACCACAGGGAACAAGAGCGAGATGGCGGTGGGCTATTGCACGCTGTACGGCGATATGGTGGGCGCGCTGGCGGTGATCGGAGACCTGGTGAAGACGCGCGTTTACGCGATCTGCCGGTGGCTCAACCGGGAGCGCGAGGTGATTCCACGGGCGATTCTGGAAAAGGCGCCGTCGGCGGAGCTCAGGCCGGGGCAGAAGGACACCGACTCACTGCCTCCGTACGAGGTTCTGGACCCGATCCTCGAGGCTTATGTGGAGCGTTATGAGACGCCGGAAGATATCGCGCGCAAGCATGGTTTTCCAGTGCCGCTCGTCCAACAGGTAGTGCGCCTGGTGGAGCGATCGGAGTACAAGCGGCAGCAGGCCGCGCCGGTGCTGAAGATCACGTCGAAGGCTTTTGGCATGGGACGCCGGTTTCCCATTGCCGTCAAGGTTCAGGTATAGGAACAGGGATCAGGGATCAGAAAAGCAGGGAACGAGAGACCAAGAGTAGAGAGGTCGAGGGGCTTAAGCGATAATGGAAACAAATGCATCAAGGAGAGATGGATTGATTCGTATTCTTGGCCGAATTGCCAGCGTTGGCCTGCTGGCCGCAACCACCGTAGCCGTGCAGGCAGGCGCGCAACAGCAGGTCGCCCCGGCTCCGCCGCAGCAACCCGCCACCGAAAGCACGCAGACGCCGGGAGCCCCGGCCCCCACCGCGGCGCCGGCTTTACCACCGATCGATGCGAAGAACTTCACCGCGTCAACGCCGACCAAGGAAGATGTGAATGCATTCCTGCAGGCAAGCTGGGGGTACGACGAGAACCGGATCTGGGAAGTGGCAGCCATTGAAAAGACGCCAGTGCCCAATCTGAGCAAAGTGATCGTTTACGTAGGAGACAAATCCGGCAAGCAGAAGCCCGGCGGGTTTCTGTTCTGGGCGTTGCCCGACGGCAAGCACATCATCGCCGGGGAAGACGTGTATCCGTTCGGCGCGAATCCCTATGCGGAGAATCGCACGATCCTTCAGGAGCGGGCGAATGGTCCTTACAAGGGTGCTTCCGGCAAGAACCTGGAGCTGGTGGAGTTCGCCGATTTCGAGTGCCCACATTGCAAGGAAGCGCAGGCCAACATGGACAAGCTGGCGGTGGACTTTCCCAAGGCGCGCATCGTGTTCCAGAACTATCCGCTGGAGCGGATCCATCCGGAGGCCAAGCTGGCCGCGGAGTACGGCGAGTGCGTGACCAAGCTGGGCGGCAGCAGCGCATTCTTCCAGTTCGCCAGCGCGGTGTTTGACGGGCAAGAGGGCCTGGCGACGGCTGACGGCGCCACGCTGACGTTGAACAGCGCGGTGACCAAGGCGGGACTCGATCCAGCGAAAGTGGCCGCTTGCGCCAGCGAGCCTGCCACCGGGGACGAGGTAGAAAAATCGGTGCAGCTGGCGCAGGACCTGAACATCAACCAAACGCCAACGCTGATGGTGAATGGGCGGCAAGTGCCGATCGGCGGCGTTCCCTACGACGCTCTGAAGAAGATTGTGGAGTACCAGGAAAAGCTGGACGGCATTTCGCAATAGCGCGGATCAGAAAAGCAGTTCGCCCTCCCGGCTCCGGAAATCGTTCACGATTTCCGGAGCCGGGAGGGCGTTTCCTCTGGGGATCAGGGCAAAGAAGTGTCCCGGTCCACGGGCAGCATGGGTCCATGGAACAGCCCGTAGGGGCTGCGCACCACGTGGGGAGTGAGGATGATGAGGAGCGTGGAGTCGTTCTGGTCGGTGGTTTTTTCAGTGATGTTATTGAGGCCGGGAATTTCGCTCAGGCCGGGCAGGCCGCTGATGGCGCCGGTTTCGCTTTTGTCCAGCTCGCCGGCGATGACCACCGCCTGGCCGGCAGGAGTAATCACATCCCCGGTGTAGGAACGATTGGCAAGCACCGGCACTCCGTTGATAAACGAGCCGGCCAGCGCGGTGATCTTCATGTCGATGTTCAACGCCACTCCACCCGAACGCAGGATGCGGGGGCGGGCCTTGAGCACCAGACCCAGGTCCTGGTACTGAATCTGGGGGATGTTCGGTATCTGGCTGGCGACCGACGACAGCAGGGAACTGAGGCTGCCCGAGGTTCCCGGCAGGTTGAGCCCCGGGATTTTCAATCCCGTGGCAGCGCTGGAGAGATTCGAAGTAACGATGGGATAGCGGGTGCCGCTTTTCATGGTCCCGTCTTCGTTATCGGCGAGGCGCAATTGGTAGTCGTCCAGCTCGCGGGAATCCGATGAATTCAGGTTCAGATTGAAGGCGGCCGGGGCCGGCGAAAGGGCGGAGAGGGTAAGTCCGCCGCCGAAGAGGGCGATGCCGCTGTTGAAGAGCGAACTCGATATCTGCCCCGAAGCCAGCAGGATGGCCAGGATGGTGAGGGTATCCCCGGGGGCGGCCAGGCCCGACTGAATAATCTGTTGCACCAGGGCAGCATTCTGGCTGAGTAACGCCTGCTCTTCGGAATAGACATTAAAGGCGGAGAACGATTGAGGAGGCTGGGCCCCGGTGTTGAGCGTCCGGGTGTGGCCCAGCGCAATGAGGCGAATGTCGAGGAGAACCTGCGGGCGTCCCTCCGACAGTTCGCGATAGGTGGCGTTGAACGCCTTCAGGTCCGGCGCCGGCGCCTCCAGAGTGATGGTGCCTGCAGTCGCGTTAACCGCGGTATGGCGCACTTCAAAGACGTTGCGCGCGATGTTGCCGATGTCGGTCATCTCGGTCGCATTCATTCCCGAGAGGTAGAAGGTTTCCACGGCGTTGTGCGTGTACTGCTCGCGCATGGCGTGGGTGTCGCGGGCCACCACCACGCGGTGCCCATCGATGGGAGTCGTGAACGACTCCGTGATCAGGCTCAGAGCATGCGCGGCCGCAGCAAAATCCACGTCGTCTACGTCCAGGCGCATGTTGCTGTTACGGACGCTCTGGTCCACCGTGGCCTCGATGCCGTAGGCCTTGTAGACCTTTTCAATCACCTGCCAGGCCTGCGTGCGCATGTGAAAGGACTGCCTGCCTGCGGAGGGCTCGAGTTCGATGGGCGCAGCCAGTTGGGGCATGTTGCGCATGCCGTCCTGTTCCGTGACCAATTCCGGCTCGGCCAGTTCCATCAGGTGGTGGGTAACATTGGCATTGCCCGGATCGATGGCAAGCGCGCGCTGGAGAGATGTTTGCGCCGCGGCTCTATCGCCGTGGGTGCGGTTGCGCGCGGCCTGCTGAATCAGGGCGGTGACGGCGTGGCTTCGGGCCACTTCCAGCGCCATTGCGTAGTCAGGGTTTGCGGGGTCCAGCCTTGCGGCCTGGTCGTAGTCCTTAAAGGCCTCCTCGAAGAGCTCGTCCTTGTAGAGGGTGGCCGCGGCAAGGTAGAGCCTGGCGGCGCGGCGGCGATCGGATTCCCTGGGCAGCCTCGTGGGGAGTTGCCGGCCCGCATCGGGACCGGCTGCTGCCGATGCGGCTGCCGGTGCCGGAGCCTGCTTCTGCGGGGCTGGGGACGGCGCCTGGGCAGATGCTCCCATGGCGGCAAAGACCACGCAAGCTGCCACCAGCCGCAATGTAAATGCAGAAGCCGTCACAGTGCACCCTGATGGTTGGCCGCATCGGCGGCAAGCAATTCAGCCAGCGAGACGGCGCAGGCCTCCGGCGCGTGGCTGAGCAGTTCCTCAAAGCTGGAGCGGCCGGTGGCGACGGCGATCACGGGCAAAGAATTGGCATGCGCGGCTTCAATGTCGCGGGGGGTGTCTCCCACCACGCATACGCGAGCCATGGCGCCGGCCAACTCGCGGGCCTTGGCGGCAGCGTGAGCAATCAGCTCGGTTCGATCTGGGAAATGATCGCTGAATCCGCCGAAGCGGAACCACTCCCGCAGGCCTGCCTGCTCAATCTTGATCCAGCCGATCAGCTCCAGGTTGCCGGTGGCCACGCCCAGCAACGCGCCGCGGCCGGCCAGGTGGCGCAGCGCCTCTTCCACGCCGGGCATCCGCATCAGGTCCATGGCATGGCGTTGTTCGGCCACGGTGGCGCACATGGCTTCCAGGATCGCGCCGGTCTGCGCCTCCAGGATCTGGGGGGGATGCCGGCCTGGCGGCCGGCTTCGCGCAGAATGGCGGTATCGGTGTTGCCCTGCAAGGCGATGCCCGCCAGGGTGACCTCAAATCCCGTGATGCGCCGCACGCTGGCGGAAAATGAATCCACGTGGATACGGTCGTGGCTGCGCAGCAGCGTCCCGTCAATATCGAAGAGATAGGCGTCCTGCGCATCCCAGACGAAGCCGGGCGCCAAGGCTACCTGGAATTGCCGGATTGGCTCTTGGATACTGCTCTCCATGCTCTCAAGTGCGCTTCAGCCCTGGCGGACGCCCTGGCGAATGGCGCTATATACAGGACGTTCACTGCGGGGCGGACGCTTGAGGCAGGCGCGCACTTCGGCCAGGTTCAGGCCCAGCTCGGACATGGCCCGGCTGAGGGTGTTGCGGTGCATGCCCAGTTCCTCTGCCGCCTTGCACTGGTTGCCTCGATTCGCAATCAGCACTTCGCGTAAATATTGTTTTTTGAACTCGCGAACGGCTTCGTCATAGCGAACGCCGCTGGAATGCATCTGCGTGACCAGGCTGTCCAGTTCTCGTTTCAAGCCCCACCTCGTGATCTTCTTAGATTGCCATAAACAAGCGGTTGCGTCTGACCCAAAATCGCTTCCTCAAACATGGCCCGGGTGCATCCAGCTCGGCGACTCGGCTTCCCAGCTCCGCAGACCCTCGCGGATGCGGTCGCCCAGCTCCGCGGGAGTCACATCGGCGCTGACGTGGCACGCACCGAAAAACATGCGCGGAAGGCGAGCCTCAGCGATCCAATGGACCTGCGGAAAAAACGCCACCATGACTAACATGCCGAGTACGATGAACAACACTCCCTGGAAGAAACCAAAGACCGCTCCGGCAAGTCCATCCAGCCATCCCAGTCCCAGGAGGCGGAATGTCTTTGCCAGCAGGCTGCCAATGAGCCCAACCAGGGCCATCACCACAAGGGCAATGAGTAGAAATCCAATTGTATTCGCAACTGCCGGGATTTTTACAAGAGGGAAAATGATTGCGGCAGCCTTCTTGTAGTTCCACGCCGCAAGAACGAGCCCAAGGATCAGCCCACCGAGGGAACAGACGGATCGGAAAAACCCCTGCATCAATCCGCCCAGCACCGCACAGATCAGGATTAAGACGACCGCCCAATCGACCAGGGTCATGGTTTGAGTCTCCGCTCGCTTCTCAAGCTTAGATGGCTAGATTGCTTCCGGTGAGGAGACGATAAGCCTCCAGGTATTTGGCCCGAGTGCGCTCGACCACTTCCGGCGGAAGCGACGGCGCGGGAGCCTGCTTGTTCCAGTGGATCGATTCGAGGTAATCGCGCACAAACTGCTTGTCGAACGAGGGCTGCGGGCCGCCCGGCTTCCACAGCTTCGCGTCCCAGAAGCGCGAGGAATCCGGTGTCAGCACTTCGTCGGCCAGGACGATATGGCCATTCACGCGGCCAAACTCAAACTTTGTGTCGGCCAGGATCAGCCCATGCGCCTGAGCGTGTGCGGCCGCCCTCAAATAAATCGCCATGGTCAGCCGCCGCAGCTCGGCCGCGTCGTTCGCGCCCACAATCTTTTCCACCTGCTCGAACGGGATATTAACATCGTGGGCGCCATCTTGGCTCTTGGTCGCGGGAGTGAAGATCGGCTGGGGCAGGCGCGATCCGTTCTCAAGTCCGATCGGCAGCGCGATCCCGCACACCGTTCCCTGCGCCTGATATTCCTTCCAGCCGGATCCGGCCAGATATCCGCGTGCCACGCATTCCACCGGGAACATGGCGGCGCGATTCACCAGCATCGAGCGCCCCTCAAGTTGTTGACGAAACGCACGCAGCGACGCCGGAAATTGCGCTGCGTCGGCGGTGATCAGGTGGTTGGGGACCACGTCCTTCAGAAGCTCAAACCAGAACAGCGAAATCTGGGTGAGAATCTTGCCTTTGCCCGGGATTCCGCTGCCCAGCACGTGATCGAAGGCGGAAATCCGGTCGCTTGCCACCAGCAGCAGCGCGCCGTCCATGTCATAAAGGTCGCGCACTTTGCCACGCCCAAGCAGAGGTGTCGATCCCAAGTCGGTTTTGAGGAGTGCGGTCAAAGGAGGGCCTTTCAGGAGAGCAAACTGAAACTCGATTCTCGTGCCGCGGACCTGCTTTGTCAACGTGCGTGGAGGGATTGAGTGGAGCGAACTCAACCACTGATCCACATCCGATTCGGGAATAAACCAAGTTGTGTGACGACCGTCACGGACCCAAGATTCCAGTTACGCGACACTCCAATTGTCAACATGGTTCGAGAGACCAGTAAGCAAGGTTTCTCTAGAGCCGGGCGACACGAGGCAGCCGTGGAAAGGGGAAGCCGCAGCTAACCTCGTTTTGTGCAGGGATCGCCAGTAGCCGCGCACTACCGACCTCCAGTGCCGGCTACTGGTCCCCGTTCTCTTACTTGTGACATGCAAGCGCCTCCGAAGCGAAGAATTCCTTCGGAGGCGATTTTTCGCGCGTTTTGTCGATCTGTCACAAATCGGGGCTCAATCAACGCGACGCATGCCCGGCGGCCGCACCAGCGGATCGTCGGCCAGCCATATACCGGCGCAGGCAGTCTGGGTTTTTGAGCCTAGTATTTCACAATCGCAGTAAACGATTCCACTTTGAGGCTGGCGCCGCCCACCAGTGCGCCGTCAATCTCCTCCTGGCTCAGCAGCGCGGTGGCGTTGTCCGGCTTCACGCTGCCTCCGTAGAGGATGCGCATCTTTGCCGCAACTTCCGCGCCCAGCAGCCTGCCCACCTCCGCGCGAATGATGCGGTGCGCGTCGGCGGCCATCTCCGGAGTGGCCGTTTTGCCGGTTCCGATTGCCCACACCGGCTCATACGCGATCACGATTGACGAGATAACCTGCGGCGACAATCCCGCGATGCCCGCGAATGCGCCTGTCACCTGCGTCTTCAGCACCTGTCCGGTCAGCCCGGCTTCGCGCTCCGCCAAGACCTCGCCGATGCAGACCACCGGCACCAACCCGTGCTTGATTGCGGTGTGCAGTTTTTTGTTTACGATCTCATCGGTCTCGGCGAAATACTGCCGGCGCTCGGAGTGGCCGATCAGGGTGTGGGTTCCGTCCACCGCAATGAGTTGCCGGGCCGAGGTCTCGCCGGTGTAGGCGCCGTCCTCGGCAAAGTGGATGTTCTGCGCGCCCACAGCCACATTGGAGCCGCGCGCCGCTTCAATCACGGCAGGCAGCAGCACCGGGGAGGGGAACAGGGCGATCTCATCCCGCGTGTGGTCCTCCACCAGGGGCAGAAACGCTTCCACAAAAGCCCGCGCCTCGGCGGGCGTCTTGTACATCTTCCAATTGGCAGCAATCAAAGCTTTACGAGCCATGTTTCTCCTAAGTCCTCAGCTTGATTCTAGAGGAACGGTCCGTGCCCACGGGTGATGGCGGGCACAACGTGGTGTAAGCGAAGCCTTACCGGCGCTCGATTGCGGCTACCGACGGGGACTGGAATCGCGCACTTCGGTCAAATCGTCGGGGACTTCACCGCTCAGGAATGCAGAACGATGATCGGGATCGCCTAAATCCATTTTGAAGTGGTGCCAGGTTCCATCCTGGAGGACGCCCATATTCCACGGCCCCGACACGGAGTCTGAGAATTGCCACACAATGTGATAGCCCTCCTCGTTGGTGAACCCTTCCATGTCTGCCTGGAGTATCGCCTCGCCCCGCTCCCACAGTTGCGCGCGCAAAGCATGAAGCGCGTTGCCGCCATCCTCCGTTTCCGCGCCCTGCAGGTGCTGGAATGCATAGATGGTCTTGACGTCACCGAGAAACTCATGAAGCCACGCCACTCCGCTTTCTGGTTTGCAGTCTTGAGTATCTTCCACGAACTCCGCGACTTCATCCTGACCAAGGGAACCATCCGCAACCGGATTGCGTTCGACCAGCGCAACTTCCACTTCGTCGTTGCCGGAAAGAAGTAGAGTCTCCCATTCCTCTTCGCTTCCGTCTTCAATGGTCAGCTTGTATTCAGGGTGTTCGGTGCGAATGAACTGCGCGAGCTCCTCGAAAGACGGATACTCCGGGTCTTTTGAAAGGACTCGCGTGTAATAGCCCATGGCTCTCTCCTGAAGATGCAACAGGACTTGTTCCGTTCGGGAAAAAGCCCCACCTCCGATAACACTATCGGACGTGGGGCTCATCGTGCTTATTCCGGTACTACTTGTCTGTCAGCGCCTCGACGCCCGGCAACTTTTTACCTTCCAGAAACTCCAGGCTGGCGCCGCCGCCGGTGGAGATGTGCGTGATCTGGTCGGCCACGCCGGCCTTATTGATGGCGCTCACGCTGTCGCCACCGCCGATGATCGACGTGGCCGCCCGGTTGGCCGCAACCGCCCGTGCAATTGCGTTTGTCCCCACCGCAAACCGGGGAAACTCAAACACGCCCGCAGGGCCATTCCACACGATGGTCCGCGCCGTCGAAATCACGTCCTCAATCGCCGCCACCGACTGAGGCCCGATGTCCAGACCCTGCCAGTCCGAGGGAAAATCCACGCTCGTGTCCCACACCTGCGTTTTGGCGTCGTTGGCAAACTTGTCCGCCAGGATGTTATCCACCGGCAACAGCAGGTTTACGCCCTTGGCCTTTGCCTTCTCCATGGTTTCCCTGGCAAGATCGATCTTGTCTTCCTCCACCAGCGACTTGCCCACGGCCACGCCTTTGGAGCGGTAGAACGTGTACGCCATCCCGCCCACAATCACCAGCGTGTCCACCTTATCCAGCAGGTTCTGAATCACGTCGATCTTGCCCGAGATTTTCGATCCGCCAAGGATGGCTACGAACGGCTTTTCCGGCGACTCCAGCGCCTTGCCCAGGTAGGTGATTTCCTTCTCCATCAGCAGGCCGGCCACGGCGGGTTTCAGGTAGTGGGTGATTCCCTCAGTGGAAGCATGCGCCCGATGCGCCGAGCCAAACGCGTCATTAACATAAATCTCCGCCAGCGCCGCCAATTGCTTGCTGAATGCCGGATCGTTGGCTTCTTCTTCGGCGTGGAAGCGAAGATTCTCCAAGAGCAGCACCTGCCGCGACTCGAGCTGGCGCGCCAGTTCCTCGGCTACTTCGCCAACGCAATCGGGAGAGAAAGCGACATTCACGCCGTCAGTGATCTCCTTATCCAACAGCTCCCGAAGCCGGTCCACCACGGGCCGCAGCGAGTATTTCGGATTCGGCTTGCCCTTCGGCCGTCCCAGGTGCGACGCCAAAATCACCTTCGCCTTGTGGCGGATTGCGTAGACGATGGTCGGCAGGGTGGCCACAATACGCGTGTCGTCGGTAATGGTCCGTCCGTCCTCGGTGAGAGGCACGTTGAAATCCACGCGGATGAACACCCGCTTGTCGGCCAGGTCAATATCGCGAATGGAAAGTTTCGACATGTTTCAGGCCTTCCTTGAGATCAGTTCACAGTTCGTAGTTCCTAGTTCTCAGCTCGCAGCCGAGGCCGCTATGAGATCACTGGCCCGCATCTTGAATCACCGCGTCCATTTCGATTTCCACTCGCCACGCGGGATTTAGCAGCTTGGCCACCACTACCATGGTCGCCGCGGGGCGGATCGAGCCGAAGTGCTCGCCGTGCACGCGCCCTACAGCTTCCCAATCCTCCGCGTGAGTCAGATACATGCGGGTGCGCACCACGTCCTTGAAGGTCGCGCCCGCACGCGCAAGCGCTGCTTCGGCAATCGCGAAGATTCGCCGCGTCTGGCCCGCGGCATCCGTGTCATCCGCGCCCACCGGCCCGGTTCCAGACACATGCACCGCGTTGCCCACGCGCACCGCACGGGAGAAGCCGATGATGGGCTCGTACGGAGATTCGCCGGTGATGTTTGTGCGCATAGGAAACCGAGAGCACTACACAGTGAAACGTTGAGCGAGTGATTAAGTGAAGGATAAGTGAATGAGTGAAGGGAAAACCGGCTGCGTTTCACTCCTTCACTCGTTCACACATTCACTATCTTTACAGCCCCTTCGCCGCCAGGAACCCGATCAGGTCTACCACACGGTTGGAGTAGCCCCACTCGTTGTCGTACCAGCTCAGCACCTTAACGCTCTGGCCCACCACCTTGGTCAGCGGCCCGTCCACAATCGAGCTGCGCTTGTCGCCCTTGAAATCGGAACTCACAAGCTGGTTCTCGTCGTAGCCCAGAATGCCCTTCAGCTCGCCTTCGCTGGCCGCCTTCAGAGCCGCATTCACTGCCTTCACATCGGTGGTCTTCTCGCTGATGAACGTCAAGTCCACGATCGACACATTCGGCGTGGGCACGCGCAAGGAGAAGCCGTCGAGCTTGCCTGCCATCTCCGGGATGACCAGCCTCAGCGCCTTGGCTGCGCCGGTCGAACTGGGGATCATGTTCAGCGCCGCCGCGCGCGCGCGGCGCAGGTCCTTGTGCGGGAAGTCCAGAATCACCTGGTCGTTGGTGTAGCTGTGAATCGTGGTCATAATGCCGCTGACGATGCCAACTTCCTTCATAAGCACTTTGACCACCGGCGCCAGGCAGTTGGTGGTGCAACTCGCATTTGAAATGATGTTGTGCTTGGCCGGATCGTACTTGTCCTCGTTCACTCCCAGCACAATGGTGATGTCTTCATTGGTGGCCGGCGCGGAGATGATGACCTTCTTCACGGTGGGGCCCAGGTGCGCTTTGGCGGCGTTCGCGTCGGTGAACCGGCCTGTCGACTCAATCACAATCTGCGCGCCGAAGTCGGCCCAGGGCAGTTTGGCCGGATCCTTCTCCGCAAACACCCTGATCTTCTTTCCATCCACCACAATTGAATCCTCGGTGGACGAAATGTCGTTGGGCAGGTTGCCCAGAATCGAATCGTACTTCAACAGATGCGCCAGCGTGGCCGGGCTGGTTAAATCGTTCACGGCAACAAAATCAATGTTCTTATTGCCCATTGCAGCGCGAAATACGTTACGGCCAATCCGGCCGAAGCCGTTGATGCCAACCTTTACTGCCATGTGGAAGTTCTCCTTCATGCGCTTTTTTTAAAAGCGGGATTGAAAAAATCGTGGCGTTCGGCGGCTGGAGAGGTGCCGCAGTTGCGCTGCGGAGTCGCTCTGTGTAGGCCCAATTGGCAATTCCACCAAACCCATGATCGTAACATTCTTGTCAATGGGAACCAAATCGCGCGATGCCCGATTTGCGGTGCTTTTCCCACTCCGAAACACCTTTACGCCAGTTTCGGGCTCAACCAGCTACATGGTATGTGACGGAGTGCACATCATTTGCAGTTCCATCGGCCAGTGTGGTATCCGATACTGGAATGTAGAAGTTTGAAGGCGGGAATGAGACGACGCTCGAGACGTGCTCCCAATCTTTCTGAGTCCACAGGAAAAATCGGTCAGGAAATCCCTGCGAATCAGCCCGCACCGCTGATTCCCAGTTACCTTGATCCCATTCCGGGAGGCGCGCATCGGCCTCCCGCGCAGCCATCCACGCGGCCAGCCGGCACGCCGCGCGAATCCGCTCCCGCGCCCCGGCATCCTCCCCAGCAGGAACCGCGCCCGCGCTCGCCCCGGCCGCAAAAGCCCGATTGGGATGCCGCTTCCGCCTCCGGCCGCGTCGAGCTCGAAACCCAGCCGGAAATCCCCTCCGTCCCTCCCCCTGAAGTCCAGCCCGCCGATCGCTCCCCCCAGGCGCCCAAAGGCTACGTCGTGCTTGCCATTGGCCTGCCCGGCTCTGGAAAAACAACCTGGTTTCGCCGTCGCGGCGTCACCCCGCTCTCGTCCGACCTGCTCCGCAACATCCTCTTTGACGACGTTGAGGAGCAGCGCTACCAGGGCCTCGTCTTCTCCACCCTCCGCTCGCTGCTGCGCGCGCGCCTCATCGCCCGCATGCCCTGGAATTACGTGGACGCGACCAACCTGTCCCACCACGAGCGCCGCCAGTGGATCAAGATGGCCACCAGCTTCGGCTACGAGGTCCAGGCTGTCTTCTTCGATGTGCCGCTAGAGGTTTGCCTGGAGCGCAACCGCTCCCGCGACCGCTCCGTCAGCGAAGAAGTGATGCGCAAGATGGCCGAAAAGCTCAAGCCGCCGGCATTTGAGGAGGGGTTCTCGAAAATCACGGTGGTACGCGTGAAGAGCGCTGGCTGACCGCATCAACCAGAAGAAGATCAGACTCAGACCGAGGTGCTTCCCATGACTCCGACGTCGCCCGCTGCTTCTGGCGTCGAGCCCTGGCTCTCCGGCTCCCACTCGGACGTTCCCGCCGTCGCTCGCGCTGTCCTTCACGCCCTGGAACTCGCCCTTGACGATATCCGCAGATGGACGGAAGGCCTTGCCGATGCCGAAATCCACTCCCGGCCCCTCGGATTGTCTTCCGTCGCCTTCCATCTCAGGCACATTGCGCGCTCTGCAGACCGCATCCTCACCTACGCCGAGGGAAACCAGCTTTCCGCCGAACAGCTCGCGCTGCTCAAATCAGAGCAGACCGGCCCCCAGCACGGCGAGCGCGAAACCCTTACCGCCGTCATTGCCGAAGTGGAGCGATCCTTCTCGAATGCCGCCGCCCGCATCCGGGCCCTCGCCCTCGCCGACTTCAACATGCCTCGTACCGTCGGCCGCAAACAACTCCCCGCCACCATCGGAGGCGCGCTCATCCACGTCGCCGATCACACACAGCGCCACACCGGCCAGATTGTCACCACGGCAAAGGTGCTGATGGCACTGCGCGCGTAGTCAGCGCTCCCGTGCAGGTACTGATTCTTGAAAGCTGATACATTCGGAATCATGCCGAAACATCTCGGCCATATCCGCACAGTCTTTTCCAATCCAGCTTTTCTTCTTGCCATTGCGGCAGCTCTTATCGCCTTTGTCGTCCAATCCGGCGAGCTGGGCTCCGCCGATACCCAGCGCCGCCTGCAAGCAACCCACGCATTGTGGACCTCGGCGCCGCCGGTGCTTCCACAGGATTATCCCGATTTCGGCATCCTCCGCAGGAACGGCAAACTGCAAACCTGGTACGGCATCGGCCAGTCGTTGCTGATGCTCCCCTCCGACATCCTCGGCACCGGGCTCGAGAATCTCCCAATCTTTGCCGATTACAACGGCAACGACCCCAGCGTTCGCAACATCGTCGTCAGCTACACCGTGAGCATCTTCCTCAACCTCGCAACCGCTCTTGTAGCGCTGCGCTTTCTTCTGCTTCTAAGTTTCAGTCGGCGCCAGTCCATTGCCGGCGTGCTCGCCCTGCTCGTGCTTACGACGCATCTCCACTACACGCAGAACCTGATGGAGAACAACTACATTTGCCTGCTCACGCTCATGGGATTCACCTGGCAATACGAATGGGTTCTTAACGGCAGTCGTCGCGCGCTATTCATCGGCTCGGCAGCGTTCGGGCTCAACCTGCTAACGCGCCTCACCACCGGAATGGATCTTCTTTCGGGGGCGCTTTTTGTTGTGCTCGCGCTCTGGTTCAATGCCGTGCGCGGGCGCCCGATCCTGCTGCGCGCCCGAACTTACCTTGGCACGGCGCTTCCGGTTTACGCAGTCTTCATCCTCCTCGATCGTTTTTACCAGTACTACCGCTTCGGATCGTTTTTTAATACCTACGCGGGAATTGCCGCGCGGGAATGGCGCCGGCAGGATCCGACTCTCCCGGCGAACTTTCCCTTCAGCGCGCCGTTTCACTCCGGCTTCTTCGGCGCGCTTTTT
>CAWBIG010000229.1:0-6438 GCA_963788435.1 uncultured Acidobacteriota bacterium
ACAAAATGTCGGGGTGGCAAGCTGGAACAAATCTCCCTTGTCCAATTTCCGGACTGGCAGGCGGACTGGCCTGTGAAATTGCACAGCTATACAGAACCGAGCAATTTCGGCGTCACCACAATCAGTTTCTGATTTGGTGTTCCCGTTCTGTTTGCCCACTTTGTATCTAAACTGCTCTCAATTCCACCCGGCTGGACTCCTGCACGAAGAATTCCTGCTTCCTATTCCACGTGAGTAGCTTCGTTGATTCTGTCGTAGACCTCTGCCAGGCTTTCAGCCTCCTTTTCTCCGCAGGCAGGATTCGCCAGTAACGCCATAACCAAAAGCCGTAAATCATGCGGGTACCATCGTTGCTTCCCCGTGAAGTCCTTCTGATCCACAAATTCCAAGAACCCGTGTGCAAGCGCTTTGTGAGCCTCCACGTTGGCGGATTTTGCGGCATCTATAAGCGCATCGCGAATATCTGGTTGGCCTACCCAATTGGTCCCATATTGTTTCTCATATCCCCAAACGAATGCGGCGCTGATTATGGGAGCGTATTCCTGAGCCGCTTCAAGCCTTGCAAGGCTCGTTAAGAGTGCGATTACCTGGGCTGTCGCGATTTGTAATTCAGGCTTATCAGTCCTGAGGAGGTCCTTGAGCCGATTGATGAGCAATAACTTTTGACCCTTGGGCTTTGAAGCAAAATCCTCGGCGGACATTTGCCGTAAGGCTGCGACCACCTCGTGAAGTCTAGCTTCTGTCAGGAGCGTAGAAAGAGGCACGTCCGTGCGAAATGCAGACCGCAGCCGCTTGATGAACTCAGATGCTGATGGAAGCCTCAGATTCCGATCTTGAGCCAAACATTCCTTGATCAGACTGTCAATTGCCGGAGGAATCGCTTCATTTGCATCCGCTAGTGGTTGATATCCTCCCGGGTGAGGCAGGTGGCCGCTCAAGGATTCGTAAAGCGTGATGCCCAATGAATAGAGATCGGATCGACCGTCCAAGCTCCCTGCATTGCTTTGCTCCGGCGACATGTAGGCTGGAGTTCCAATAACATACCCGGTTCCCGTGAGCTTCTTTACATCATCCGTAGTTAATGCGATTCCGAAATCGACAAGGATCGCGTTTTCATCATCGACGGAGATTATGATATTGTCTGGTTTAATGTCTCGATGAACGATGCCCAGTCCATGTGCGTGTTCCAATGCTGCTGCCACTTGGGTAAACCAACGCTTTGTCTGATCCATCGATGGGATTATGCCTTGATTGACGAGCTCTCTGAGGGGACGACCCTCGATAAATGCAAAATATATCTCCATCCGGGTTTCCGAAAACCGAACGTCGTAAATTGCGGGGATATGCGGATGGCTCATTTTCGCGAGAGCCTTCGCCTCCCGTCGAAATCGCTCCATAGCCTCCTCATCAAGCATCTTCAGTTGCTTGACGGCCACTAGACGATCTAAGAGCTTGTCGCGCTGCTTTGCCACACGTCCGAAACCACCCTCCCCGTGCGATTCCTCGATGATTTCGTAACGCTCTTCAGTGTCCATAAAACATCTCCTTCCCTAACATTACACCCTCTAAGGTTGAGGCATTTCGCCGTTCACCCTTGAGCCGGACAACGTAAACGAATTTGGAGGTCCGACGCGAATGGCCATGCGTGACCAGCTCGTGACTGGCCCTTTCTCTGCGCTTTACATGAAACTCTGCGCGGTTTTTTAGGTGGGGATGCGAATGTCGCGGTGACGGCTCTCAGAGGCTTCATTGCCTCGGGGAGCGCAGAGCACGCCAAGTGCAGGCGCGTATGCATTTGGAGTAGCCAACCGAAGTTGAGCAAATTCCTGATTTGGGCCAAGATGGAAATGCCGGGAACCTGTTACCTGCTGTGAGCGGTTATCCATCCGGCCTGAGCATGCAAGTCAAGCGCCATCGGAGGACAAATTTCGATGACTAACGTCCGACAGCTTAGCGGCTTAGCGCGCTCCACGCCTCTCTTGGAAATGCAGTCGCAAAACCGAATGTGGTCGTGACGGACACAAGACCGTGGGGAAAAGTGGAGATTGCGGATCGCTTCAAGGCGTTACGCCGGAAAGCTCGCCTGACCCAAAGGGGCTAGGCCGCTCCATTGGCGCAGATAGGAAGACCATTTGCCGAATCGAGAGAATGCGAACGAAGCCTGGCCCACGGACGTGGCGACGCTTCGAAGAGATTGAATCGACGCAAGACAAGCCTCAACCAGGAACATCCATGGATTGGCTTGCGGAGCTTTAAGGACAACAGACGGCCCACTCTTCCTTAACCCAAAAAGGTGCAACTTCCGGGTTCGAAAAGCTGACATCGACCCGATCAATTCAGATACTTCGGGAAGGTTTTGTAGAACTTCTCTGCCTCAGCGAGCAGCCATCCAAAATATTCTTCCCATTTTTCTTTTGCATTGAAATCTCCCGGAATTGACACTTTGATCCTGCTCGCCTTCTTCCCCGGAAGTTCCATCCACTCCGCCGTTCCGCCGAGATCGCTTTCGATCTGAATCTTGTGTTCCAGCAGCTTCGCATAAAGCTCTTTATTGTCAGGAATGTAAAGCGCCGTAGCGAAGAGTCCTTTTACCGAATCTATAGTGAGTGAAATGCTAGCCTGGGAATTCCCGATGCCGATGTTCGTCCAGTGCTGTGGAGACGGCTTTTGAAGTCGAAGGGCCGTCTTCTTCTGGATTGCGAACGCCTTGAATTGAGTCCAAAACTCGAACTGGCCAGCGCTGACCCCGCTCATTGCTTCTTGATTGGTTGACTCCTTTACTGATCTCGCCCAATCGTTAGGTTTGCAGATGATCTCAAAGTGTGGAGCAAATGGTGATTCATCGATCTGTAGCAGCTCGATCTGAATCAAGTAGAACTCGACATCTTCGTCAGTGTGCTCGTTCAACCAATCGATTGCCTTCCTATGCTCCTCGCGCACATTGCTCACCACCCAAATGGCGATGCTCGCGAGGTGTCCGGAAGCATACGTAATCAGCTTGCCAAGGTGGTCATGATTCGTGATTTCGAGTTGGTTCTCGATGATGATCCTCTTCTCCGTGGCTTCATCCTTAGCGAGTATGTCGACGTTAAAGCCCCCGCACGCCGCTTCAGTTTCCATCAGCACGATGTCGTAGCCGATTTCGTTACCGAGAAGTCGAAGGCTTTCTTCCTGGGAGAGCCATTTTGTGAAGTCGTTGGCCTCATGTTTCCATTCTTCCCGAACGTCGACTTTCTTCAACTTTCCCAAAGCCATCGGATTTGCCCCTACTCCTCTTTCCTTCGAGCGATCCTTTTGTAAGGTGGTCACAAATATACGCGCGGTATCCTGGTTTTGTCTTTGAGGAATCGGAAAGCATCAAGCCCAGACCGTCCCGAGTTGGGCTGTGCCTGGCCAAAAGGCTCATGACCCGAGTTGTGCCTGGTTAGTGGCCCAACCGGAAATCACTACTCAGGCAATAGCTTGCCACGGGCAGTGCAACCGACGGACCAGCGTCCATAAAGAAGTTTGCTCCCCGGCACCACCCCAGCTTCGACTGCTTTCAGCCTCGCCAGAAGGATCAGTCCCGACAAGGAAACGCCGATGTCATTACAAAAGGCCCCCACCGCGCCCCGTCCGACCCAAAATCGCAGACGGCCGAATCAACATCAGAAGGCTGGGTCGTTGCCGGCTGCTCCCTGTTCCCTGTTCTCTGTTCCCTACTCCCTGTCTCACTTCACAGCAATGTGTGCGTGTCCAATTGCAACTGACCACGAAGTGCTTTGCCTTCGACATCGCTTCGCCAAAGCTCCCTGGTCTTGAAGAGCCAATAAGAGCCGAAGGCCGCAATGCCCGCCGCTTCAAGGTAGAACGCCGCGTGGCTCGAATTGTGCGCCAAGGCCCACGCCACCGCCGGCGCAACAACCATCACCACCCCCAGGATTCGGTACCACCGCCGGTAGAAAGCAATCACTTTCTCCCGATGCGGCACCTGCTGCGGCATCTGTTTCAGCGTCTTCTCCGAGCAAACCACGCAGGTAAATCCGATGCAGACGAAAAACGTAATGGCAAACGGATAATGCAGCGAGTGATACGTAAAGTGGTCTGTCGCGCACGGCCACGCCATCGGGAACAGCGCCACGCAAGGGGCCGCGATTCCGGCGATATTCAGCGCCCAGTCCTCCCATTTGCTGAATCCCTTGATGAAAAACATCGCCGCTCCGATAAAGAACAGATTCCCCACGAACCAGTTCCTCATCGGCCCTGTGCCTTCATCCAGGCAAGGGGCCGCGCAGGCTGCGCCGCCATTTGCCTGCGAGCAATCCGGGTTCGCGCACGCCGGAGTCGCGTAGTAGTAGGCGCTCATCGACCCCGCGAACGAAACTCCCGCAATGTTCCCCGCTCCAACCAGGATGAAGGGGAACAGGATCCCCATCACACCCACGCCCACCCGCAAGTGCACGAACATCTTCAGCATCAGCTTCTGAATCTCTGTCATAGCCACGCACCTCCTTATCAGGAGTTCACGGATTGGCAACATTAGACCACATACAGTGGCAAGCCGCCGGGAAACTCCGTGAGCGCCCCATCGCGAGCTGCAAACAATTGTGTGTCAACTTGAGCGAAGTCGGAGGATCTGCTTCTTCTCTCGTCCTGTATCAGGGCGCGGATTCATTCGCTTCGCAAACCGCACCAATAAGTGACTCGGCTTCAGCCCCTGTCGGCGTTCGCTGCGGCGAACTACCGCGCCGAACGGAGTGAAAGGCCCGCCCCCGGCCGCTCACAAGATCGCAGGACCCTAGCCGACTTGAGGACTGATCCGCAGGAAACTGCAATATCATGCAAATGACCGCACTTCGAATGGCATTATGAACGCCGATTCGCGGGACGTTGATGCCCGCCTGCTAGGATCTGACTGATCGAGCCTTAAACATGTTGATTGCGGAGATTCACGGCAAGCGCTTTCCGGAAGCAGAAGGCCAAGAGGATTGGCTCACGTCCGCTGTGTTTGGTCATCTCCGCCACATTGCCCCGGGCGCCTTCTGGGCCGATCTTTTTGATCGTGCTCGTACCGTTCAGACTCGGGTTTCTCTCTCTTCCCAAATCTTCGCAGACGGCATTCGTCTCAATCAGTATTCAAAACTCGCTATTCACTTTTGGAAAAGCTGGGAGAATTACGGTGAACCGGATCTCATCCTGTGTTTTTCGGGCGGCGATCAATCGCCTTTAATAATCGTGGTAGAAGTGAAGCTTGACTCAGGGAAGAGCGCAACTGGCGAGAACGACCAATTGAAGCGTTATCTTCAGCTGCTTGATGACCGGAGTGCTCTCCGGTTGTTCCTTCCAGAAGGCCATCAGCGTTACTTGATTTACCTGACGAGAATATTTTCTAAACTGGAGATCGAAGATAGTATTCGAGTCTCTGTGAGTGCTGGAATTGGCGACGCCCAAGACAGGATGTTCGGCCTTCAATGGCAGGATGTTCTTGAAAGTGCATCTGCCCACTCCGTTGGCGAGCCATTGCTGGATGAAGTGGCGCGGTTTCTGAGGATCAGAGAATTTGAGGCGTTCAGAGGGTTTCGATCCCCGCCTGCGGGGTTGAAGCAGATCTCGGGTGCTTTTTATGGAACTAACTATTTCGTATCGACTACGGCTCGGCTCGATGTTCAGAAGTTGAACGAGGGGAGGTTCTATGGGGACTGAAATAGGCAAACAGGTGGGGTTGGCGATTCAGGCCGTGTTGGGCATGGAGGCGGACTGCGTCCGGCTCTTCCGCGATCTGGATAAATCGTTGAACGAACTTCGGCCGATTTCAGGGAACACCGTTACCGCTGGGAATAGCGCCTCGATCAACGCAACTCAGCTTTACCTCCCTAAACTGTTGTTTCGGCGCTATGCACGACCAGGCGCCGAGCATCTGGTTCTCGGCGTAAGCGTCTGGTTGCACAATCATCCCGGAAACCCACTCGACGAGCCGGTTTTCATTGTAGGCAATGTGCAATACACTCCGGAAGCGCCGGACGGCAACGAGGATTCTTGGCGACCATGGGATCCGTTGGCGGCATTTTGGGACTGGAATTCTGAGAGAAACTTTGGTCAGGCTCTAACTGTCGCACCAAAGCGAAGCACCATCACAAGAGTCGTTGTGGCTGCCGAACCTTTATATTCAATCGACTCCCTCGAAGCTGCCCTCAGAGTGATTGACATGGTTGGGCGTCCATAGAGGCGATCATCCGGATCATCGCGGGGTCTCTGAATCTGAGGAGCGTGTGCTTACCGCAACGGGAGCGCCCAGGCGAATACGATTGGATAGATGACCTTAATCGCCCATCCCAATTCCAATCCGCTGTGATGTCACGACCACAGGGATCCCAGTCGCCATGCCGACATCCCGGTACTAATCCGGGTTCGCTGAGCGAGCTGGCGATTCCCGGCCCGGCGAGAGTCGGGAACCTCGGG
>CAWBIG010000230.1:0-31593 GCA_963788435.1 uncultured Acidobacteriota bacterium
CGGTGGTCACTTTAAAACCGGCCACTCGCGGTCACTTTAAAAGCGGCCATAGAGCGTGGCCTGAGACGGGATTGTTTTACCTTTCAGCAGGGTGCATTTGCAAGCCGCGGATTCGGGTACAGCAGTGATGGTTGGCTTTCAGTGGTGCCGGTTGCATGTTATTGTGGGAGACACTTCGCCGGGGTCGCGCCTTGCGGAGTGATCCAGGGCCGATGACACGGGGCTGGCTCCGAAGGAATCGGTGACCGAGACCCTCTGCGGTTTGCCCGATGGGCTGGCCGGTAGAGGGTTTCGTGTTTTTGCATAGATTCTTTTGGTGAAGCTTCGTCGTGGGAGGCCTCTGGATCACGAGTCGCGACGCCGCCGGGCGTTCTTTGCCCGGCATCCTTTTCGTTTTTGCTTTTGTCATTGCGCGTCTCCCGTACCGCCGGTTTTGGTGCGCCAGCTGCGCGGGCCGCATTTGAGAACGTGTCCGTGATGCAGCAAGCGATCCAGCATTGCGGTGACGGCAGCGCTGTCGCCGAGCAGTTTTCCCCAGTCGTCAACGGGTCGATTCGATGTGAGAAGCGTGCTGGCGCGTTCATAACGGCGCATGATGATTTCCAGCAGTTCTTCGGCGGCGGTCAGCGGGAGTTTGCGCATTCCCAGGTCGTCGATGATCAACAGCGGCACGGTGGTCAGCAGTTCCATAAACTCCTTGCGCTTGCCATCGAGCGCAGCGTCGGCTAGCTCTTCCAGCAGCGTGTGCGCCTCGCGATACAGCACGCGGTAGCCCTGCTGGATAACGGCGTGTCCGATGGCCTGTGCGCAGTGACTTTTGCCGCTTCCAGGTGGACCGAGGAACAACGCGTCCTCGCGTCGTCCGATCCAGCCTGCTGTGGCCAGCTCGAAGACCAGGTTGCGGTTCATCTTCGGGTTGAACTCGAAGTTGAAGTTGTCCAGGCGCTTGTCGGTGTCGCGGAACTGCGCCTGTTTGAGGCGTCTCTCCAGCAGCCGCTTGCTGCGGCAGGCCAGCTCATCAGAGACCAGCGTGGAGACCAGGTCGATGGGAACCATGTTCTCCGACTGCGCCTGCAGAAGGCGCGTTTCCATCACCGCGGCCATGCCGCTCATCCGTAGCTGCACCAGCGAGCGATTGAGTTCTATCAGATTCATGTTTGGGTTTCCTCGAAGTTGATGCGTTGTTGGATCAGGTCGCGATACTGGCTCAGTTCGCGTATGAGCGGATCGACTTGCCGCAGACTAAGCGGTGCCTGCAGGCTGCGCTCCAGATAGCGGCGCACGAAGCGATACTCGGGAACACGCAGCTCAAGTGCCGCAGCGCAGGCATCGTCTGAAGTCACGCTGCCATATTGCTTGACCAGTTGGAGAACGCCCTGGATGCGACGTAATCCGAGTTCACCCTGGCGAGCATGGATGGCATCGCAGACGGCGCCGATGTTCGATCCCGCTTTGTGCGCACGAGCCAGCAGCTAAGCAGCTTCGGCGGTGTGCGACGCGGGCGATCCGCATCGCGGACGCGATGACCGCCACGCTTGCTGCTCAGATGCTCGCGCAGTAACTCCCCGGTGCGGGGATCAAGCAGACGCACGAACATCGCATCCCACTGCACATGCACCTGACGGCCGATCCAGCCTGGCGGCGCTCCGTAATAGGCCGCTTCAACCTCGACACAACCATCCAGATGAACGGTGCGCATTCCATACTGGTAGTAGCGGAACGGCTCCAGCGGAAGTGCCTGCAGGAAGGGCTTCTCCTCGGCGAACATCGCTGCCACCTGCCGCTTGGTTCGACCGTGGATACGCTTGTCGGCCCAGTTTTCTTCCCAGTGATCCAGGTAGGCTTGCGCCTCTTCCAGGCTCTCGAACTTCTTGCCTTTCAGCGGCGTCTTCTGCGCATGGGCTACGCCAGACTCCACTTCCCCTTTTCGATCCGGATCGCGCACCTTGCAAGGCAGCGCCGTCACTCCGTAATGCGCCAGCACATCGCGATACAACGGATTCAAGGACAGATCGTAGATGTCGGCCGACAACACGCCTTCACGAAGATTGTCCAGAACCACGATTCGCGTCGTGCCGCCCAGCCGGCGAAAAGCCTTCTCATGCAACTCCGCCCACACACGCGAACTCGACCGGAAGGCCAGCAGTCGAACACATTTGCGGCTCGAGCCCAGCGTCAGTACGAACAGCCGCGGCCGCCGGTACTTGCCCGTATCAGGATCGCGCACCATTGGTCCGGTGCCGTAATCCACCTGGCACTCTTCACCAGGCCGCGTTTCGATGATCGCTCGAGCCTCAGCCGGCACGGGTCCGCGAAGCTTGCGAACGAAACGCTTCACGCTCTCGTAGCTGCCCGTGAACCCATGCTGGTCAACCAGGTCCTGGAAGATCCCCGTCGCGTTTCGGCCACGCGACAACTCCAACTCGATCCACTCCCGGTAGGCTTCACTGCTGCAAGACGAACGCCGGCCAACCGGCCCCGGAGACCCGGATCTTGCGAAAAAGCCGGTGGTCACTAAAGTGGCCGCTTTTGAACTGTCGGCCGGATTCAGGCCTTCAGAGCCGGTAATCACCTCTATGGCCGCTTTTGGCCCGCAAAAGCCGGTGGTCACTAAAGTGGCCGCTTTTGAAAGAGACTTCGGTCCCCACGTCCCCGGCGAGCGAACCAAGATACCTGCTGACCGCAGGTAATCGCCCGCCGTCTCGCGACGGACTCCCGTCGCCTCCTCGATCCGCCGAAGGGGCCAACCCAACCGCCCCAACGCTATCACCTGTTCCCGCTTCTCTCTGCTCAAGACATTGCCCATGCTGACAGAGGCTAAATTCTCCCCCGTCGAAGCTAATGTCTCAGCCCTTCAAAGTGGCCGGTTTTGAACTGACCATAAGTGGCCGCTTTTGACTGACCCCCGAGGCGCCAGGTGCATCGACGCCAACAGCGCTCTTCTCAATCTGCTGGGCTACAAATACGACGAGTTTCTGGGTAGAACGACGTCGGAATTAGACCTCTGGGTGGATCCAAACGAACGGACGGAATGGGTGGGTGTGCTGAATGAGGCCGCCACTATCCGCGACAAGAGCGTCCGATTGCGGAAGAAGAATGGTGATGTCTTCTGGAGCCTGTTGTCGTCATCCTTGATTCAGATCGAAGGCGATGATTGCATTCTAACGGTGGTCCACGATATCTCCGCAGCCATGGCGGCCGAGGAAAGGATCAGTAGCCTGGCCTTCTACGACAGCTTGACAGGGATGCCCAATCGCCGGCTGGTGTCGGAGCGGCTCTGCCAAGCCATGACGGCGGATTCCGGGAGCAACCGCAACGGCGGACTGATGTTTGTCGACGTAGATCATCTCAAAACGCTGAACGACACTCTTGGACACAAAGCCGGCGACCTTCTACTTCAGGAAGTGGCGCGACGCCTTATTACGTGCGTCCGCGAAGGCGATACTGTGGGCCGCTTCGCCGGAGACGAGTTTGTCGTGATTCTTCATGACCTGAGCGAAAATGCCGAGGAGGCTGCGGCGCAGTTGCAAGGCATCGCTGAGAAGGTAGTCAAGGCCTTCCACGAGCTCTTTTTGATTGAAGGCCACGAAACGGTTAGCAGTTGCAGCATTGGGATCACTCTGTTTGGCAAACACGAAGACAATGCCGATAGCATTCTGCAGCAGGCCGATATCGCAATGTATCAGGCCAAGGCCGCGGGCCGGAACGCAATTCGATTCTTTGCCCCGGCCTTGCAGGTCTCCGTCAACGCCCGCGCCGCGCTTGAAGAAGACCTCCGACAGGCGATTCGGTTGAATCAATTTGAGCTCTTCTATCAGCCGCAGTTCGATCATGACGAACTGGTCGGCGCCGAGGCCCTGATCCGCTGGAATCATCCAAGCCGAGGGGTTGTCCCGCCGGATGAGTTTATCCCCCTGGCCGAGGAAACAGGACTGATTATCGAGATCGGAAACTGGGTGCTGGAGACGGCCTGTACACAGGTTGCCACGTTGGCACAAACGGAAGAGACCGCATACATCGCCGTTGCGGTGAATATCAGTGCGCGCGAGTTTCGCGAGCCGGATTTTATCGAAAAAGTGTTGAGCGCAGTGTTTAACAGCAACGCCAATCCCAGGAATCTAAAACTGGAACTGACGGAGAGCATGTTGGTAGATAGCTTAACGGATGTCATCGGAAAGATGACTGAGCTCAAGGCAAACGGCATCAAATTCTCTCTGGATGACTTTGGCACAGGCTATTCTTCACTTTCCTACCTGAAGCGGCTGCCTCTCGACCAGTTAAAGATTGACAGGTCGTTCGTCCACGACATGCTGGACGATGACATCAGCCGCGCGATCGCAAGGACAATCATTTCCTTGAGCAAAGCCATGGGTCTGTCGGTGATAGCCGAGGGAGTCGAAACGGAAGAGCAGCGAGAATTCCTGGCCGAATACGGGTGCTCTTCCTGCCAGGGCTATTTATTCGGCCGCCCGGTTCCCTTTAGCAAATTCCGAGAACTGTGCCTGATCACACCGAGAAATCGAAGAGAACGATTGAGCGTGATCAGATCAGACCGCCGTTACGGGATGCGGAGAAGTGAGCGCGGACGCTGAGTTGCAAAGCTGCACATGCCCTCAGCCAAGAACTGAATCGCAGCGTGGATCAGCAGCGGAGCCAATGGCCACCTGTCCGACAAAGCGATCATACATCCAGAGAGAGGTTTCTGGACTCATAGAATCTTCCGTTCATCGAAATCGCCTTCGGAGTCGCTCGCTAAGCCTCCATGCTCTTCGGCCGATAAATTTCATAGGAAGAATCCCAAAGGGGGCATGCATTGTTCTCTTTCATGTGGAAGAGCAAATACTCTGTTGGTGTCCGAGACTTGGACCGACAACATCAGGCGATCATGAATCGTCTGAACGAACTCCATGAAGAGATCATGAGCTGCAAGGTAAATGAGGCTGTAGTTCCTCTGGTACAAAATCTGGTTTCCCTCGCTGGGGAACACTTCGCCGCCGAAGAGAGTCTTATGGAGTCCACCCGGTTCCCGGGGCTGGCCGACCACCGAGCCAAACATCAGGCGCTTACGCGGAAAGTAGGGGAATTCATCGCCCGCCAGGAATTGGGGGACCGCGCCGCGTACTGCCAGTTCATGTACTTCCTGCGCGAATGGATCACCAAACACATGGAAAAGGAAGACCAGGAGTACGCACCGTGGCTGGCGGAGCACGGCATACGTTAGTTTGCTTCTGTACCGCCCTCGCACTGGCCGGTCGGCCAGTCTCGCCGGACCCACCTTGAGCCAAAGCAGAGGTTACGCAAATTCTGGCGGGTGCGGTTTGTTCGCAAGCGTTCGGATCTCCCGGATCTCACAACCCCGGTCTAACGGGGCGCTCGATGCGGCGTCGGCTTTCCCCGATCATTGATCGGCCGTGTACTGAAAGTGTCCGGCACTGCTCCAACGAGATGCCGGAGGGCCCGGTGCGAAATGGAATCTGGAATCTCCACTGCTGGAGCACACTTGCCATGATTGGGCAAGTGCAATTTGCTTCGCACGGTCTTTAGAGTGGTCGGAAGCGTTTGCATTCGTCTGTCTCGCATTGCACACTTTCGCACCTTTTCTTGTCTTTTGCTGTGATGTGCCATCGAGAGATCCGCCGCCTATTCGCCTCCATTCGGTGCCGCCATCAAAACTTCAGCACGTCATAACGCCGCTGGCAGTCTGAGGCGGTTTACGTTGCCGCGTTTTTTCGCACGCTGCCAGCGAGACAGTCGGAACTCGCATACATTGGGATTCTGCGCCTCCAGCCGCACGAGGCGTGAAGTGGTGATGCGGTGGGAAACGGGGCAACACCGCCACCGGACCAGGAGGGCAACTATCCAGACAGTCACCTGCCCAGCATTACTTTGGAGCAGCAAGAGTGGATGACTCGTGACGCTAGTCACAGCGTAAGTCGCACTTCGGATTTGTTATCGAGTCACACAGGAATCCGGCAACGCATGCTTCCGCCGCGTCGGAACGAGTTACAGGACTTTTGGTCGCATCAATTCTCTTGCATTTGTATCCCTGCTTGCACTTCCAATTGTGCAAAAGCACGAGGAAGTGTGAGCAGTCTGTACTATTTTGAAATTCTGCCTTGGGGGGCCGCAACAATGGTCACGGAATTTGTCCGCAAGCTAAGGGGCGGATCGCAGTCGATTCTCGCGAGAGCCAGTGATGGCCAGCTTTACGTAGTGAAATTCCAGAACAACTTGCAGGGCCCGAATCTGCTCTTCAACGAGGCAATGGGCTACGAACTCTATCGGCGGTTCGGGCTGCCTGTTCCCAAATGGAAGCCCTTAAACGTCACAAAGGCGTTTATCGATAAGACCCCAGCCTGTTGGTTCGAGACAGGAGAGGGCTTCGTCAAGCCCTCTGCGGGCCAGAGCTTCGGCTCCCGCTTCCTTGGGGCAGATGGATGCGGCATTCTTGAGATTCTGCCCGGAGCCTACTTCTCAAGAGTGGTCAACCGCGAAGCGTTCTCTCTGGCATGGCTCGTCGATGCTTGTGCAGATCACGCTGACTGCCGGCAGGCCATTTTCTGTGAAGGCCCGAAGGGCAATCTGCAAGCCGTATTCATTGACCACGGAAGCATGTTTGGAGGAGAAAACGGAGATGGTCACCCTACGTTCGATGCATGCCGTTACCTCGATGCCCGCATTTATGATACAGAGTGTACTCTGGGATTGAAGCGGTCTTCCGATGTGCTGGGCGAGGTCTTCGTCCAGGCAACCTTGCGGGTCATCCCTAAAGAATGGCAGACTGCGTCAGCCCTACAGAGATTCTCGTCCTGCGTGTCTAAGCTAATGGACGGTTCTCTGGCGGACGATATTCGAGAACGATTGCTCGATATCGAAGCGAGGACATTCAATAGAAATGCAAACTTCGATGCCCAACGCTACAACTTCCGAGTGCCAGCGGTATTGCGCGCTGGCATACATCGGAAAGGAAGACTGCGAAGGACAACCGTCTGAATCCACAGACCAAACGCTGATCAACCTCCTCAGACGGGTTGGCGCGAGCCAAATGCTCATCAATCCCAAATGGCAGAGCATCGTCCCTAGTGACGACCGCGAGTACATATCCGCCATTCTGAACGACTGGAAGAGCCGAATCTCCCTTGATCCGGAGGCGTTGTTTGTTCAGGCATGTTCCCTGAGCGTCGGGCCGATTATTACTGCCTTAACGGGGTCCGATTTGGCGACTCATCCGGCGCTGGCGGCTACAGCTCAAAGCTTCGTGGTATGGGCGACTGCCTAGTTTGCCGGAGCGGAGGGTGATTCAGTCCCTTGCCCAATTGCTTCAGACGGATGGCCTTGGATCGAGCCCAACGGCAAGAACAACCGTGATGGGCATGTGTGACTCCAATGTTGGCATAAACAGCCACGCCGGTCTTCGAAACAGGCGACACTAATGCCGCGCGTTGCCACACCCAGCTACAGCAATAGGAAAGTGCTCTAGAACGCGCTGGCCGACTCCAGCAGGATCGGAGATTCGGTAATCGGAACCGTCGTCACGCTGATGGCAATAAGGTCCCCTCCAAGGTCCCGGTACTGGATATAGCCCCCAGGGACCGTAAAGGTTGAGTCTCCACCGGTGTTCCACACCGCCAGCGCGGCGTAGCCGCTCGGGTTGGTCCGCGTGTAGGCGCAGGTATAGATCGTGCCTGAGGCGGCGCAGGAGCTCTTGAGCGTCGCGCCCGTCAACCAGAGCGCTACCTGCCCGTAGGCCTCGCCCGCTTCGTTCAGGCCCGAGCTCGAGGTCCACAGCGGGCCCCAGTCTCCGCCGTCGTAGGCATACCAGACGGAGGTGGTCACGCCCGAGGACTGCTCGAGGAGCAGATGCCGTGCCAGAAACGCTGCCTGATCGGCCGCGGCGGGCAAGTTGGATGTTTCTCCGTAGCTCGATTCGGTGTCGAGCAGGGGAAGCGTGTCAATACCAGCAGCCGTCATGACCGCGCGTTGATACGCTACCTGACTAATCACCTGTTCCGGCGTCTCGTTCATCTGAGGGTAGGCGTGAAATGCCACACCGTCGATCGTCGCCGTGCCGCCGGCCGCCAGCCACGCTTGCAGCCAGACGCTGCCGCAGCGGTTGCTGCTGGTGCATGCGTCTCCCGCAGAGTAGTTGTCCGTCTCCGACGGGCTAAGTATCACGGCGTTCGGGTCAGCCGCCTTGATGATCTTGCGCGCATCCGCCGCCATCTGGACGAGCTGAGCGTTGGTCCCATTCCAAAACTCGCCGGTGAGGTTAGCCTCGTTCCAGATCTCCCAGTATTTGATGACGCCAGGGCCAACGTGATCGACGATCGCCGTCACAAATGCGTCCCAATCTTCTTCGACAGGTGCTTCCTCGCAACCATTCGGTGCGTAAGAGCCAGTACACGCTCCAGATGCAGTTGCCCATGAAGGCGTCCGCCCGAAGGTATAGATGATCTGGGCGTTGTTCTCCTGCGCGAGCTTGACCTGGTCGTCCAGGAACGTCCAGGAATAGGTCCCGTTGCTGGGGTTGAGCATGTTCCAGCTGGTATTGGAATCCCATAACCGCAAGACTCCCACAGGCACTGCCGGCCAGGGCGTGCCGTAGGTTAGCCCGTTCACGTCCATGCCGAAGAACGACGATGCCGAGGCGCTGGCGGGCGGCGGCGTGATGGCAGGTGTAATCGTGTAAGCGGCTGTAGCCACCGCGCTCGTTCCGCAGCCCGTGGCCGTGGCAAGGGCCTCAATGGTCTGGGAATTCGCAACGGTGATAGGAGACTTGTACTGGGTGGACGCTGTAGTTGGGATGGTGCCGTTGGCGGTGTAGTAAATGACAGCCCCTGCGGTCGAGTCAGAAAGAACGACGCTCTGCGCCGCGGTGTAGGTGCCGGCCGCAACGCTGAAGGTCGGGGTGGCCGCGGCCAAGTTGCTGACGACGGTATAGGTTGCCGAGGTCACCGCGCTCGACCGGCCGCCAGAACACTCCGCGATCGCCTTTAGCTTGGTGGTTTTAGAGATGGAGACGGGGCTGCTATACGCCGTCGACGCCCTGGTGGGCGTGGCTCCGCTGGTTGTGTAATAGATCTTCGCGCAAGTGCTAGAGTCGGTGACGGTCACGGTGAATGACTCGGAGTAGGTCCCGGTTCCGACGCTGAACGAAGGTGTAGGCGCTGCCGATTGTATTGCTTTGGTTGCGCCGAAGACGAAGCAGAGGGTCGATCCCAGAACGGCAAGTGGTACTAGAGTACGAGCGCGCATAGCTTTTCTTTCCTCAAAGTGGAGTAAATATCGTGGCCGCCTGGGCTCCGCATCGATCGCAAAGGGAGGCGCACAGGCACAAGGCATGCACCTCAGCGGTCAAGCAGGGATCAGAAGTATGTGTCTTTCTTAATGAGGGGCGGTGACCTGAGACTGGAATTCGCGGCTGTTGTTGCGGGGCGGTTCCGTGATCCTGCGAGCAGACGGGTAGCGGCCGATTCTGACGATCTGGCAGAAACGCGGCGTCGGGGGAGAGCCGGCGCTTCCCTTCCCTATTTCCGAGCTACTGCGATGGGATCGGTACAGCACAGAGGAGCCCATTTCCGTTGCAAAAGGTCAAGTCAATGTCAATCATTAGAACTAGCTTGTGTGGAACAGTTGGGATATAGAAATACAATCTGCGGAACTACAGAGATAGAACGTCGCATGGTGGCTCGAGTTCACGACATCTTGAAGGGCCACAAATTGAGGTTTTATGTGCGTCACATTAAGGGCCATACAACGCTCGCTGAGCCGCGTTTTTATGTGAACCGCTGGTGCGACGAAGAGGCTCGCAGATTGATGCGTCAGGCTGTACGGCAAGGCAATAGACAGCAAGCAGAGCAGAAGCAGAAGAAGCTCTGAGAATGTGAGAGACCTTTTGCCCCGTCTTCCTCGCGTTTTCTTTTTGCTCTCATTCTTGCCCCGGTTGTAGGGCGGTTGTCTCGCGTCGCGAACTTGGAACTCCTGAGTAGTCTGAATGCATCCACATTAGCTAGCTGCCTCTTCGGCTGCTCTATCCTTCAACGAGCCCGCTATTCCGGAAGAAATTGCTGGATTGGCGGTCCAGCAGCGCGCGCGCATCGGCTGCGAATTTGGCTTGACTCCGCTCTTTGCGAAGATTTATCAAAGTCATTATGGTGTGAGCGGCTCGATGCGCTGATCGTGGGTTAGGCTGAGTTTGTTGAGAACGCCAGTCCAGAGCCACATGCGGAGGGAACCGGTCATGAGAGGAACGTTACGATTTTTGGGTTTGGATGTCCATGCCGAAACGATCGCGATTGCCATAGCCGAACCGGATGGAGAGGTTCGCAGCCTGGGCACGATAGCCAACCGCGAAGATTCGAGTGGTCCACGACTCGGCCGGAATCAATACGACGGGCTCAAAGAAACCGAGATTTGAGCCGCGAGAAGTGCAACTCGGTTTGGAGTGTTTGTCGGAGCTATACTGTCGTGCCAGGGGCTCCTCCCATGAAGTCATCTTCTTCTATCCGGTTGCCTTTCGTGTCTCTCCAACTCCAAGACAATCTCCAAAGCAATTGTCGCCAAGGCGCGGTTTTGTTGGCATGCGTGATCGGATTGATGGCCGCCGGTTGCGGGGGCGGTTCCGGCGGATCGCGGACTCCCCCATCCAACCTCGGTTACCCCAACATCAAAGCCACCGTAGGCGTCGCCATCTCCCCTGACACTCCTTACTTCACCGGAACCATCACCACTTTCTCCGTGTCCCCCGCGCTGCCCGCCGGTTTCAGCATCAACGCAGCCAGCGGGGTCATCTCGGGCACGCCCACCGCTGGGTTGGCTACGACTCAATACACGGTGACAGCCTCAAATAGCATCGGCTCCGACACCGCGACCCTTCTAATCACCGTGAATCCCATCCCGCCCACAGACCTCAACTATCCCCAGCAGGCCATCGGGGCCAGCGTGGGCACGGCCATGCCGTACCAGTAGACCCGGCGGGATCGCTGTTGGCGCAGTCTGTAATACGGCTACGAGCGAAGTACGCGCTCCGGATGTGTGGCCGGCGAGCGGGGAAACAGGCCAGTTTTGCCGATTGTAGTTGGTCGGCATTGGGCTCGCGGGGCACGATTGAAAGCCCGCTTCCGAGTTCTGAGCGGTTGACCGCGCACTCTTCCCTAGCCGGTCTAGGGAAGAGTGGCCCACCACACAGGGCGAACTCAAGGATTGAGTGATTTCACGGCGACCATCCTCCGCGATCCCGATTTATGCTCGGTAGATGAGGTTCACCGACCTGGGCGCCTCGATTCGGAGAACGCCGGCAGGGTCAGGTCGTGACTTGAGTGATGAAATCCAAGATGGGTGACAAAATACTTTATTTTCGACTGCCGCACGTGTCGATTTCGGATTGCGGGGACGATGGTTGCCAAATCGAATTCACTGAAAGCCCAGAAAGCGAGGAGACTTACGTCCTACTCCAAAGACACTTTGAACCACCTGGCGACGGGAGCGTATATGTGGAGAGTCATCATCTTGCAATTTGCGGGCACTTCGGAATCAGAAGAGTTGAACTCCGGAAGAACGAGCTCTGCTTTAACCTCGGCAGCGATGCGGGCGAAACGGTGCAGATTTCGTTTGAGGCTTCGGAAAGACAATATCGTCGACTCAGAAAGGTCTTGGGCATGATGTTCCCCGCCCGGTGGCTCAGCATCCAGCACTGAATGACTTCGGATTGCTTTTTCATTGCCGACAGACCAGAAACAACCCGTTGTCTGGACCCTACGGCGTTTGCCGTTACCGATCGAATCTTGCTGGACTGAGCGCCGAACCGCGTTAACGAGTCCAAGACACGGCCGACATTTACAGGTCGGTTCAAGAATCTAGAAATTCTCGAGCAGCCAGGCATTCTCCGTAAACGTTGTCCTGGAAAAAGCGAGATGACGTCCGTCGGGTGATGGAACGCCCCAAAACGGCTCCAATCCCTGCTGTGACTGGAGAACGGTGGCGTGGCCCTGGAGGTCGACATAGAGGAATGTCGAGCCGGCGGGATCGGAGCGGCTGCAGACATACCAACCTCTTCCGTCCGCGGCCCAGTTCAAATTGAACAAATCCGTCCAGCCTTCCACCAGCACGTCGCGCGCCGGCGCTCTTCCGCCAGCTCCTCCACCGTGACCGCGAACCTCGAGCGAAATCAGATGGATGCGCCCTTCGCGGTTGCTGGGACGAACCATGGCGATGTTGGCGCCATCCGGAGAGAGACCCCAGTCGGTGGGGTTCCAGTCAGTCCGTCCCAGCTCTCGCAGATCTTTTCGCAGGATCCCGTCCGGCGGGAGTTTTTGTGCTTGGTCGATGGCATAAAACACGAGTTGGTTTTGTTCGCGTTCTGCCACGACACACACATTAGCTGCAGGCGCAGAGCAGAAATAATTCTCCAAATCCTGACCCTCGAGGACCAGTTCGGAAGGACCTCCCGAAGCCGGCATTCGCATCAGCCGCCAATTGCTCGTCGAGTTGCCAGCGATGTAGAGGAACCAGTCGCCCCTGGGACTGAAACGGCCGCGCGATGTGCTCTCGCCATCCGAGACCAGCGGTTCGGCCGCGGTCTGATCTACCCTTTGCTTAAAGATGGAATACCGGCCGTTCCGCTCCGATTCGAATATGACAGCCTGGCTATCGGGAGTCCAGGCGTGAGCGTAGTCGCTGACACCTAACGTCAGGCGCCGGGCATTGTTGAGACGCCTTCCCTGGTCTTCCAGGTCGGCCACGAAAACCACCGCGCCGAGCCCGTTGGCAGGGTCGCTGTTGCCCTTCAATATCACCAGGCGCCTTCCGTCGGCGGACACCGTCGGATGGTTGCCTATTTCGTTTCCGGCAACGTGGCGGGGATTGCCCGTTAGCTGCGCGGTCCGCTCGTCGATCTTCACTTTCCATAATCTGGAACCAGTGGTGTAGATGAGGTGCCCGTCAGGAACCTGGACAAACTCCATGCAAGGCTTGCACACAGTCAGAGACTCGCCTGATTTCAGGTCAAGAGATTCAAGCCAGCCATCCGCCACCGCGGAACCCCCACTCAAATCGTGGGCGACCAGATAGAGGATCCTCTGCCGTCCCGCGTACCACGCAGGGTGATAGAGATAGAGGCCATCCTTGGAAACCAGTTTCCTCGCGTTTCCCCCGTCCGTGTCGGACGCCCAAATCTCGTCATGTGCGCCGTTGCTAAAAAGCAACTCCGATCCATCCGTGGATACCGAGGCATCATCGGCGTCGCGGCGCAGCAACCGGGGCGCGCCCATAAATATGGACCCAGACCACAGTTGACGCAGTGCGCTTTGCGCCGAAATCGAGGTAAAGAGCAGGTTGGAACTGTCCGGAAACCAGGCAATCCGCACGATCTGCGCTCCCGCCAGATTGAACAGAGTGCGAATTTCGCCGGAACTGATCACCTTCAGGTTCAGGCCACTGGCGTCCGCATACGCCAGAAGCTTACCGTCCGGCGAAATCGCCGCATCCACCACCGGAGCTTCGAAGCTGTTCTGCGTTAGCGCCACCTCGCTCAGCGCGGGCGAGTGCCGGCTGAAACCCCGAATCCACACCAGCGCTGCGGCGACCACGCACGCACCAACCAATAACGCGACTCCGACTCCTGTATTCCGTTTGATCCGGCTCGCGATCGTTTCTGGATCGGAAGAAGTTTCCTGTTGTACTGCCAAGCGCCCGGAATCTGTTTCGCGCTGCGCGCGTAACAGATCTGCCCGCATCTCGGCCGCCGACTGGCAGCGCCGCTCGCGGTCTTTTTCCATCGCTGCGTTAATAACTGTTTCCAATCGAGGTGGGAATTCAGAATTCAGATCGCGAATTCTGACGGGCTGCTGATGAAGGATGGCGTTGTGAACCATTTCCGGCGTCTGCCCGCTGAATGCGCGCTGGCCGGTTGCCATCTCGTAAAGGACAAGTCCGAAGGAGAATAAATCGGTGCGCGCATCCAGCTTCTCGCCACGCACCTGCTCGGGCGACATGTATCCCGCGGTGCCCATTGCAATGCCAATCTGGCTCAGGTCCCCTTCGAGCAATGTCCTCGGCTCAAACCCGGAGGTATCCTCGAATTCGGCCGCCGCCTCGGATACTTCCAGCAGTTTCGCCAATCCGAAGTCCAGGATCTTGCACCCGCCTTTGTCGGTAATAAAGATATTCGCCGGTTTGATATCGCGATGAACGATGCCGCGTTCATGAGCAGCCTGCAGTCCACTGCTTACCTGCAGCGCAATGTCCATCAGCGAATCAAGCGGCAGCCCCTTTGCTCCTTCAGCGGCAGCCAACCGGTCCCGCAAGGTCTGGCCTTGCAACAATTCCATCACCAGGAAGGGCTGGCCGTCGTGCTCTCCGAACTCGTAAACAGTGCAGATATTCGGGTGGTTCAACCACGAGGCGGTCTGCGCCTCACGCTCGAATCGCCGTTGCGCACGCGCGTCCGGCATGGTTTCGCTAGGAAGAAACTTGATGGCGACACGGCGGCCGAGCTTGAGGTCTTCGGCTCGGTAGACCACACCCATGCCACCCCCACCAATAATGTCGAGAATGCGGTAGTGGGAAACCACTTGCCCAGCCTGAACGGTTGCAGTCGGCCGTTCCATAGCGTGGTCGGCATCTGCAGCTTGAGAGGGCATTTCACCGAGAGTATTCTCTGCCGCCGCGATACGCTCCACTGGCACCAATAGCCGGTAGCCCCGGCTGGCAACGGTCGCGATGTATTGCGGCTTGTCGGCAGAGTCACCCAGCGCTCTGCGCAGCTTGCCAATGGCCACGTTAATGCTGTGATCGAATTCGACAACCGTATCGTTCGGCCAGAACCTCTGCTGGATTTCCTCACGCGTGACCATTGCCCCCTCGCGCTCCACCATCATCAGCAGCAAGCGGAATGGCTGCTGCGCCAGCACAATTCTTTTTCCTGGCTCGTCGGTTGACGCCGAGGACAGTTCGCCGGACCTGAGGTCAAGTTCGAACGCACCGAAACGAACGCGAATTGGCCGCGCGCTTTCCATAGCAGTCAGGGGCGAGGAAGACCGGGGGGGGCAACTGTGTAGTGGAAGTGTACTATACGGGACGAAACAGGCCCGCCCATCTCGATCGTTGACGCCCCTTCCCGCTGAATTCCTAGTAGAAGAAGCCAAAAGCCAGCTTCGACCCAAGCCGAAATCTCATTGCCTCAGTGAGTTAGCTGGAATGACTTGGAAATGACCGAAAGATGACTGGCCGTGCATTGTTCCACCTGCGCCAATTCGCTGAGACTCGCGACATCCTCGGCCGGCTTCTAAATCTCTTCCCCAAAGGAGAATCACCATGAAACGGTTTACCAGGCTCATGCTTTTGACGCTGGGAATAGGGGTCGTCGCGGTTGTCCTGCTGTCTCTGGGGCACCGTACGGCCCTTGCTAGTTCGACTTCCGCCACAGTACCAAACAGCCTGATCACCCTCTCCACGGGGCCACAGTCCGGCTATCCCGGACCGGCATGCCTCTTTCAGATCCTTCCGAGCGGAACCCTGGCACCCGCATGTTATGTCGTGCCAGCCAAGACCTACCTCGTTGTGACCGACGTCAATTCTTACTGTTTGGACACGGGAGGAGCCGACGGCTTTACCCAACTCTCGGTCTCCCCTTTCACGGGATCTACTCTCCCCTACTCCACTCTCTTCCCAGCCGACTCCAGCATGGTTGCGACCCTGCGCGATCACCTTATGACCGGCGTGGTATTCACAGCGGACCCTTACGCATGGGTTGGCTACGGTCCTCCCATGGGCGACGGAACCTCTTATTGCACGGCGGGCTGGGACGTTACGGTCCAAGGCTTCGATAGCATAGTCCCGCCTACGGCGCCCCCGTTCCTATGATTCCCCTGAAGAATGTTTTTTAGGATTGGAAAGGGATTGACTGGCATTTTGATCGGCGCTGGCTTGGCAAACACCGCTACTTGACAGCCACCAGGTTGTAAACCGCTTGTCGGGTAACGCGAAACTACCTCGCCAGCGCCAAGACGGCTTCTATTTTCATCGACGCGGCTTCCGGAGCTCTCTATGGCGCCAGATCGGGTGGCATCTGACTTGGAAGCCCGCTCTCCCTAGTGAGACCTGCTGGAGCGACGGGAGCAGAAGGAGTAACTTCGCTGAAATCGGATAGGTCCTGAAATGTCGCCCAGTGTTCTGAAATCGACATCAACATTTCGGCACACCACCCTGCGGACCGGAACCAGCTAGTCCGAAAGCCCGACGCGCCCCTCAGAACGCGGGTCGCTGATGGCCAGTCAGTCTCGAGGAAGCGGATTGTGCGACGGTCTTTGATTTCGCGTGGAGAGTTGTAGCCGGGGCAAGGAACAAGAGGGCGGGCCCAATCTCTCCTGTTCGTGCAGTGCGGCCAAGGCCCGGGAAACGGTTTTTCCCGGGCCTTGGCTCGCTAATCCGTTGCCAACTCTCGTCTCCCCTCAATTGCCCGCGACCCGATCACATCTGACTCCGCCCGGATCCTTAGTTCGGCAACACACCCAGATTCGGCCGGTCCAGCGAAAACGTCGGTATCTCAATATCAAAGCGATCGCCGCTCTCACTCTCCATCTGGTAGGCCCCGCCCATCATTCCCGACGGTGTGTCGAGGGGCGCGCCACTCGTATATTCATAGATCTCGCCGGGTTTGAGCACCGGTTGTTCGCCTACCACACCCAGCCCCTTGACCTCATTCAGTTCGCCTCGTGCATTGGAGATCATCCAATGGCGGCTCAGCAATTGCACCGTTTCCTGGCCCTGATTCTCAATGGTCACTCGATATGCCCAGAAATACTGTGAGTCGTCCGGCGATGATCTCGCGTCAAGGTAAAACGGTTCAACGCTTACCGCTATTCCTTTTGTGTTGGCCGTGTACGGTTTTCCATTTGCCATAGAGACAGCTTAGAGCAAACTCCGCGAATGGAACCGGCGATCTGGCCGGTGCCGCGGCTCACGGGCCGAAGGCGAGTCCCGCGAAGAAAGCCGGCCGCCGGAAGGGGCGCAAGCGAAGCGCCGAGAGGCGAGCGCGGATCGCCGGGGCGCAGCGCAAGCGCTGGGCAGAGAAGAAACAAGCTGAAAAGAAGAATGGCAAGGGCTGAGTACCTTGCGCCACGCTGACCTCTGAGAAGAGGTGATTTCCCGGGATTAGAGCGTGTGAATCTGCTCAGAGACCCAGACTCGCCCTTGCGTTCTCGCGGAACATCTCGCCTGGCCGTATGTAACGCCGCAAAACGCGACGCGAACGGTGACGAGTAGTTCTCGCGATCGCGCGTTCGTAACCAGGTCTGTCTCGCCCTCTCAGAGCTCAAGGTGCTCAACCAACTATGTCGGGAAATGCGCCAACTGGTTAGTCTTATGTTGGCTGTAGGATCGCAGGACGAAGCACGAATTGGTCGCACCTCCAAACGCCTCGATATCCGATCCCAGGATCAAAACAGAGAGACCCCAAAGGTCGTTGCGGTTTTCGCTGAAATTGAAGGAATGCGGGTAAACTGCCAATCCGATATAACCCAGTTTAATCACAAACATGATCAAGACGACGCCAGTTGGACGCATCAGACCAAGTTGATCGAAAAGTATCTTGCTCTTGAAGAGCAACCTTAATGTGCTCCCCTGTTGGAATACGGTAATAGCGATGGCAAATCATCGAAGGCCGCTCCACTCTTTTCTGCTTCGAGTAACCCGGTTCTTTCGCAAGCTTGTGCTGAAAATCGGAGTTTCCGGTAACTGACTGGAAGATGGAGCCATGCCTAAACGCCTTCAGCGGCGGCCGCAGTAGGAGCTGAAGTCTTCACCCTTTTCGCATAGGCCACGAGCAGGTTCTGGATCACGGAGAGCCAATTGTCGAGGCGGTCGGCGGCAAGATGGTTCATGGTGATGCAGAGTGCCAGGAGCGCCACATCCATCGTGTGGAACTCGGCGTCTGCCTGAAAAGCGAGGTTCTGTAGCAGCACACGACCACCCTCGGTAGGCATGTACGTTTCGAGAGAACGATAGCTCCCATGGACAAACACGTGGAGCGACGGAAATAGTACTTTGCAAACGGGAGCGAAGGCTGGCACAACCGATGTATACCAGCAGGTCATTCCGGAGGGCGTCGCAGACACGGTCAACTCCATTCACGGCGAGCTTCGCAAGCCGAGCACGGCGGCGGAGAAGACGCGTAAAATCGCCGCGAATCTGCGCGCGAAAAAGCAGCGCCGGATCGTGCACCAAAACGCAAAATCGACACCAATTGACACCAAATCGCTTACAGAAGATTCCGGAGGGGTGGGTATAAGTACATGATTTTTTAGGTATTTATTTGGTGGACCTGGTCGGGATCGAACCGACGACCTCTTCCATGCCATAGCCCCTATTAAATGTACTTTCAACAACTTACAAGCCGCTGGGGACTGCCAAACAACGCGGAAATACGCCGAAGACGGAGTTTTAGCAGGTGATTTTGCAGGCGAAGAATGAACAGGGCACTTGGCGACAGCTATTGCGGTAAGGTTGCACGCTTGCCCGGTCAATCCGCGCCGCAGGAGTTCTTGATGCTCGCGTATGAACTCTCGCACGATGTTGGAAAAGGCCAACCGTCGTGTGGCGGCGCAGACAACCATGCGCAAGACAGAGGCCGAGTAGATAGCCTTTGTAGTGGCCCAAGCCCGCTCGATTGGTCCATATCCAGCAGAGGAAACTATACTTAATCACCATACAATTTCCAAATTCTGCATCGAAAGGATTCTTCATGCCAGTGCTCTTGACGTACGAACTAGAGGGCGCAGAGACCTCTGAACATAACAGGCTTCAAAGCCTTTTTGAGCGGCTTGGATGGGAAAACCTTGGAGGTAGCTCCTATCGTTACCCCCGTCTTGGAACCACAGATCAGCCTGTCGAAGACTGGCTGAACCACGTTGTCCCAGCCTTAATGCTCTTTCGTGCCGCTGTTCTCAAGAGCGCCTGCGGGTTGAAAAAATTCACTCTCGATGTCCAATCTTCATCTGGCTACAACAAGGCCACAAATTTTGGAAGTGGGCCACTTTCCGGAAGTGCCATAAAAGCCACAAAGTCAAAGAGAAAGGGGAAGAAGCTTTACTCCCCTAACAATCCGAGCTTCGGCGAAAGAAACCTGATTGATTGGCTTGATGAAATTGATTACCCATATTAGGGGTAGCGTGCCGTTGATTACTAACCTGTTTGCCTGAGGACGATCATGCCTATCTTCTTCAATTCGCTGCTGGCGCAACATGGAGTTGCACCGGCGGCGGTCATCCTGCTTCGTCACCAGGACAAGCGGGCGGTGCCTGGACGAACGCCATACGAGCTGTGGCGCGACAACCGTCCCGCATTCGAAATCTATCAGTCTTGCCAGAGCTTCGAAAACAGGTCAAAGCTCTCACGAGCATCCGTTTGGGCTTCGTTCGTAGCAACCACTGACGGTGCCACAATGTTCGTCGGCCTGTATGCCGCCAAGTACAAGGGCCTGCTAGCGGAAGACACTCCACAGCCCCATAGAGACAAGATTGACTTGGCCGGAAGCTGTGATGCCTACGACCTACAGCTTGATGAACGGTTCGCCGACTTGGAAGGCAAGATCTTCATCGACTGGGGGGATGGAACACGTGCCTGGGTGCAACGGGCCGACAACCAGAACAAGCCGATTATTGAACTGCGACCCGAGTTCAAGGAGCCCGATTTCCCAGGATTTCTGAATTTTGTCGGGCCCTTGTCCAAAGTGGCAGAACTGCCGAAGACCTGGATCGCCAACCTCAAACAAGCGACGGGCGTCTACCTGCTGACTTGCCCTAAGACCAAGGAACAATATGTCGGATCAGCCTCCGGCTGCGAGGGATTTTGGCACCGATGGATGGAATACGTCATGACCGGTCACGGCGGCAACGTCGCTCTGAAGAGCCGCGAGCACAGCGACTATCAAGTCTCTATTCTTGAAGTCGCCGGGAGTAGTTCGAACATCGACGATATTCGCGACATGGAATCCCGGTGGAAGATAAAGCTGCAGAGCCGGGAGATGGGGCTGAATAGGAACTGACTCTGATCTGATTCGTGTCGGCTTCGTCTGGGTCGACTACCGCCAACCGTCGCGCAGCGGCGGAGAAAACTGCCGCAAGATAGAGGCCGGGGCGGTGGCCTTTATAGTGGCCCAAACCATCGGCCTCAGCACAGGCCGGTCACACACCTCCTCGGTTAGAATCGTTCAGTGCGAGATCGGTACGCATATAGTGGCCCGCCTTGTGCTTCGCAGTGAAGAGGGGAAGGATTTCAAATGAGCGAGATGGCCCTTTTCGAAGAACGTCCGGTGCGCCGGGTCTTTCACAATGAGGAGTGGTGGTTTGTTCTCACCGACATCGTCAGCGCGCTGACGGACTCGCCCGCTCCTTCCGATTACCTGAAGAAGTTGCGCCGGCGCGACCCCTCTCTGGCCGAGGCCTTCAAAGGGGGGGGACAATTTGTCCCCCCCCTTGCGCTTCCCTTTGAAACGGAGGGGGGAATGCAAAAGCTCCAGTGCTGGAACGTCCCTGGAGTTCTCCGGCTGATCCAGTCCATCCCTTCCCCCAAGGCGGAGCCATTCAAGCGTTGGCTTGCGAAGGTGGGTTATGAACGCTTGCGGGAGATCGCCGATCCGGCTTTGGCGCTGGAGCGGACCAGGGAGAATTGGCGCAAGCTGGGCCGCAGCGAAAAGTGGATCACCCAGCGCATGACCGGGCAGGAAACGCGCAACAAACTGACCGACTACTGGGCCAGTCATGAGATAAAGCAGGGGGAGGAGTTCGCCATCCTCACCAATATCATTCACGAAGAATGGTCCGGCGTCTCGGTCAAAGAGCATAAAGACCTGAAAGGACTGGAAAGCCAGAATCTTCGCGATCACATGAGCGAGGCCGAACTCATCTTCACCGCCCTGGCCGAGCTTTCCACGCGCCAGATCGCGGAGACGGTGGCGGCGGTGGGTTTGCCCGCCAACAAAAGAGCCGCAAAGACGGGTGGCGGGATTGCTCATCGCGCCCGGCTCGAACTTGAAAGCAAGACCGGTCGAAAGGTCGTTACCGGCGAGAACTATCTGCCGCCGTCCAAATCGAAAACGAGTCTCAAGCCTTGAGCCACCTGCGGTAAGGTACACGTGCGTAACCTTGTCATCCATCTGTTGACAATTAGAATGCGCCCTGGAAGGGAAACGCTATGAGAAGCAAGCGAGAATCTATCGTTCGTAACCGAAGTCTCTATGCTCTGGCGCTCATTTTCTGCGCCATCTCCGCACTGGGACAAGACCAGACAATCGGACCGAATGGCGAAGGGTCATTCATCGCTGGCCCACAAGGAGCACCGCTAAGGGTACTCAATGAAGCGAATTCGTGGAGCCAGCCTTTAGTCGTCTTCAAGAACAGCAAGATTGAACTCATTATTCCAGACATTCACACGGCTGGTTGGGCCCAAAGCTATGCGAGTGCTTTCAAGAAGGAGGGAACCTATTTTACATATCTCTACATCTATGGTGTTCAGAGTCACCGGACAACTCGTGAAACGCTCTATGTCAACACTCGTACACAAATCGCCGTTATTATCGAGAACGCCCTCACTCCACCAACTCGCGTTGATCTATGCAAGCCCGATCCATCAATGCCAATCGACCGAATCACGGCCATTGTGAAGAATGTCTCTGACAGCTTTCACGGCCAGTCTCTTGATGATGTGATTGCGGAACAATCGTATACCGTCGCAAAGATGGCAGAATGCTCAGGATTATCGTATTCACAAGACTGCACTCTGAGTGACGCCGAGTACCGCGCGAAGCATCCTCGTTACCCACGAGCGAAAACACCAACTGAAATTCTTCTGGCCCAGATCACTCCTATGACGGCGAGACAGCCTAATGAGAGTTGCAAAGGTGTTCCCACTGCTCAAGATGCCGATTCCTCGCCCGCTGGCGGAAAAGGCAATTCGCAGAATCTCCATCAAAAGACAGCAACAGCGTTGCTGCAAGATCAGCCACCCAATTCCACTTTTGAGAATGCATGCAACCACGGAAATATAGATAAATGTTATAGCGCCGGACGTCTTTTTGAACTTGGACAGGGTGTTCCTCAGGACTATATGCAGGCGTACAAATACTTCAAGCAGGCCTGCGATGGCGGAAGCGTAGAGGGGTGCAATGAACTCGGTTTCTTGTTTGCAAACGGCTTTGGTGTTGCACAAGATTACCAACAGGCTTACAAATACGGCACACAAGCTTGCGATGGCGGAGAAATGCTCTCGTGTAAAAATCTTGGCCTTCTCTTCTTGAATGGACAGGGCGTTGCCGTGGATTATAGCCAAGCATTTAGGTATTTCAAACAAGCCTGCGACGGTGGTAATCCTCTTGGGTGTAATAGCCTTGGCTTTCTGTTCGAACATGGCGATGGAGTTCAACAGAACTACACGCAGGCATTCAAATATTTGAAGAGAGCCTGTGATGCCGGTGAGGGTATAGGATGCGCCAACATCGACGTCATGTATGATTTGGGCAATGGAGTCACGAAGGATTTCAAACAGGCATTCGATTTCTATAAACAGATGTGCGACACTTCGCAGTTTAGAGGATGTGACTTGTTAGGGCAACTGTACGAAAATGGCCAAGGTGTTGCTCGAGATAACGGTAAAGCATTGGAATTGTTCAAGCAGGCCTGTGACGGAAAAGAGATGGGCGGTTGCGATGATTTAGGTGCGTTGTACAAGGACGGCTATGGTGTTGCGCAGGATTACCTGCATGCCTATTCTTTATTTAAGCAAGCCTGCGATGCGAAGGAATCACGCAGCTGCAACAATCTATCTCTTTTGTATATATCGGGTCACGGCGTTGCACAAGATTACCAACAGGCTAACAAATACGGGAAACAAGCTTGCGACGGTGGACTAGCCAAAGGATGCTTTAATCTCGGCGCAGTGTACATTCACGACCGGGATTACGCGCAAGCCATCGAGTTCTTTGCGAAGGCCTGCAACGGAGGTATTTCAGATGGCTGTAATCAGGCGGCAGATTATTCGCAACTCCAAGCAAACCAAATGCAAGCGTTGAAGTTTTATAAAATGTCCTGTGATGACGGTGATCCTACTGGATGCAAAAGCTACGCACATCTGTTCGACGACCTCTTAAAAGGCACAATACGCATAGAAAGTTTTCACGATTATCAGCAGGCTGTTCTATATAACAAGAAAGCTTGTGAGCTTGGAGAAGTGAGCGCCTGTTCTGAAGCTGGATTCCTTTTATCCCATGCTTCGACCATTATTCAAGGCGTTGCACCAAACAATCAGGAGGCGCTCAAGTATTACAACATGGCGTGTGAGGGCGGAGATTTGAATGTGTGTGTTCAGCTTGGCATGCTATTTCAATTTGGGAACAGTCCCAATATCATAGCTGACGGTCAAAGTATCACCAAGAACTCTAAGCAGGCCCGTAGCTATTGGAAAAAAGCTTGTGACGCAAAGAATCAAGATGCGTGTACATTTCTGCATTCCGTGCAAAATTCGATACACTTTTGAATGAGAGATCGTGCGTGGGGAATGGCGAGTGGATAACGTCGAACTGAGGCACATGGCCTCACTACCGTTTCTAAAGGCCAGACACCCGAGCAGGTCATTGCTATTCTCGGACCTCCAATTTCTGTCACCACTGTATCAGAGCATATTTACAAATACCCCCATCTGTCAGTTGTCTTCGCTGATGGAAAGGTGTCCGAGCTTCACGAATCTTGAACCAGACAGGGCCACGTGAAGCATAGTGAATCCATTTAGCATTTCCAGAGCTTTGATGATTACTCCAGAGAGTGGAGGTCCAGCTCCTCTTTATATTGTGGTTTGATATACTTGCGCAGTATGAACGCATATCTTTGCACCTACCGTCAACGGCCTCCCCGTCCCCGCGATCTTTCCGAAACTCGGAAAGCTGGGAAAGATGATCCGCTCATCGGGAGGTTTCTATCCGAGTACGATGATGGTCATTTTGACTGGGGTGACGATCCAGCGTTCTTCGCAGCCAAGCATAGGCTCGGTGATGTGTGCAAAGCGAGCTGGGGCGTGTGCCGCCCCGACGTGAGGGCAGATTTAGAGCCGGGAGATGTGGTTGTATTCTTCTGCGCCCGCCCGAACAAGGTACGGACCAAATGGGCGTACAGCTTCATCGGATTCGGGACAGTAGGCGAGAGGATCTGGCATGAGGAGGTATGGAAGAATCGCCGATATGCCCCTTATCGGAGCTTCTACAACTTGCTTATCAACAAACGCGGGCAGCAAGAAGAGATATTCTGGCCCGTTCACACCGATTGGAAACGGCGGCTAGAGTCACCCTATATTCTCTTTGATGCCGCCGAGAGCGTGTTCAATCTCGATTCGCCCCATCAGGTTGCAGAGTGGCACAAGGGCGACGAAAGGGAAGTCTGGAGACCGGGCCGTCGGGCAATGAATTTAAAGCGCGTGTTGTTCACTGAGCGGGGCATTGTCCGTGGCCTCCGGACATCGCAGACTGGCTACGCCCATACAAAGCTCAATCTTCTGCAAGATGGCAGGAATGTGCGTCCGGGACGGTCTTTGCCGGAACTGCTGAAGGTTCTCGCCGAGCTTGCTATTTGACAGCAAAACCAGCGCAAGCGGCATCAACTGAACAGGATTTCCCACCTGTTCTCAAATGGCTCAAGAGCCTTCATCCGCATGAATCCATTTTGCGCCCATCCTTTCGGATAGTGGGTATGCTTGGCGAGTTGCCTATTCTTGGCGATAAAGTAGCGGACAGGGTTCTTGGATTCTTCTGTGCCGAGGAACACGTACACGGTTACAAAATCGAGGTTGTCACGCTCGAACTGAGTCTTGCTCACATACCACGGGGGCAGCCGGACAGTTTTTACCTGGACTTTGCGCATGTTTTTGTCGGATGGTAGACCGACTAGAAGGTCGTACCCTTTGGTATTCCGATCCGCGAGTTGGGCATCATACCCGCGCCTGAGAAGTTCGCCCATGACGAAATATTCGCCGGCGTTCCCAGTTGGGATACCCGATTTTCTTTTCTTTGCCGGAGTATCCATCCGCTGCCTCTGAGGGGGAAGAATCATTATCCCACGATTGTAAATCAAGCGGATACCGACGACCGCCGTAGATCCGCCACTGCGTCGTGTCGCGCTCCTGCGGGGTATTCTGATTTACTTGATCGGGGCACAGGTCGAAACCCAACGCCCGCAGCACTACCGAGCTTAATGCTTTGCTCTGGAGCACTGCGCGCTCCTGGCCAGTTCTCTTTTCTCCATCCCCTTCACGGTTAGACTTTTTGCGGTTCATTCGGCTTCCCTCACTTCCATGCAATGAACCCATTACTGCCCCGGCGCATCATTCGCGTGAACTCTTTTTTCAACAATCGTTTGCAGTGTTGTCTTCCGTGCTCATATACTAATGCTGTAAGATACGTATCGACGAGGAAACAATATGCCTGCCGCAAAGAAAGCCACTGCCCGACCGAAGCGCAGGGTCGTTTCTCCCGCAGAGAAACGCACTCAGCTCCGGCTCACCGTCGATTCCAAATTTACCAAGAGCCATTTCAGCCAGCTTTTTGCTGTGCTCAAAATCCGCAGAAAGAATGCCCTGGCCGAACACATCATCATGAGTTTCAAGAGCAAGGCTGCTCAAGCGCAGCTTGTTGCGTTCTACAACAACCAGTGGCAGAACATTCCATTTCAGAGTATCGACACCGCTTTCGTATTTCCTTTAACGTTTGAGATCGCCGATGAACTGGAAAGAGTCGGCGGAGAGATTCTCGGCGGGGTGAATCGGTCCAAGGCATTTCGTGTGATGGTGGCCTATTTTGCCTTCGTCCATAAACTCAAGACTCCGGTTCAATCCACATTCGCATAGTCTCGTCAGGGCATCTTGCTGACGGCGGCCAAATATCCGCAATCATGAGCTACCTGCCGCCTCTTTCCTGCTGGCGTTGGCGCGGATTCGCCAGACGTTGTAGAAGACGCATGGCGTATTGCATCTCCGGGTCAGTGAATTGGACGGAGATTCCTTGTTGCGCCGCAACCTTCGTGACCATCCGCTTCCACTCCACGCTACCGTCACACGCAATGCGCGATCCGTATTTCTGGACGGCCATCTCCAATCCGAAGAGGACGGCGGCCTTATCCTGGTTGAGAACGGTGACGATGCGTCCGCGGTCGATGACGGAAACTTGCCCGTTGAGTGCGTAGGACACGTCGCCGGTCTTGCGGTTGATTGTCCAGATGCGGGTCGCGGCGATCTGGTTGGCGAGCGCCTGCTCCTTCTGTTGGCTTACAAGCCTCTGTTGTGCGAGGTCGGCCCAGTCTGCGCTGCTGTCATGATCGGGCGGGGGACCGATGTGCACCGCGTTCTCTTCCAGCCTTGCATCGAGCCGCCGCTGATTCCGCTGGTCAGCATAACGCCATCCTCGAAGTTGCGCGGCAGCCCGCGTGTCTCCTTCGTCGGCCCTGTCCGCAACCCATGCGCGGAGATTCTTCGGAAATGCTTCTTGCCGCCGTTGTTGTATAGACAGCTTCAGGGCGCGTATTTCGAGAACGGATTGAGCCGCAGCCTGGGAGAGCAGAACCTTTTTGTCCGGCCATGGCAGCGCGGATGCTCGAATCTCCTTCTTCTTCTGTCTGAGCGGTACCATAAGTTGTTTACGCGCCTCTCTGCCCTCTGCTGTGAGGCCCTTGCACACGGCCCGTTGCTGGTTCCGGTACTGGTTATAATCGGCCATCAGAGAACTGCGTTCGGCGTGTCGTTGCGCTTTCCGTTCTTCCCTCAGTGAGCTATTACGAGTACTATGTTGACCGCTATGTTGTGCGACCTGTTGATCGGCCTCATAGCCGGTTGTTGAAGCAGGCGTCCACGGACCAAGAACGGTTTCAGTAGCCTGACGGTTGATCTTTCCTGCAAAATTATTGCGGAACACATCGGATGCCTTCACCCGGATGTCATGGTCAACGGAGAGGACCGTATATCCGCCCGACTCACCTTTCTCAAGCCGGAGATGAGCCTTTGAGAGAAAACGATGCAGGTCATCCCACGCGACATTCTGTCGGGCAAGCAGCGTGCTTACGCGCGGAGCAATCTCCCGCCGCACATAGGTTTGGAATGATTCCTGATCCTGGTAATGTTCAAGCTGTGCGGCGGCTCCAGTCGGATGTTGTTGGGCGGATCGAGACGCATTGCGCTCGGGCCTCGATTGCAGTACAGCCTTTTTTGATTCATCATCCCATCGCATCGGACCCGGCGTGTGTGTCCAGCCATGTTTCGCTTCAAGAAAGCGCACTGTGGCATCCAGGGTGAACCAATCGCGGTATGGCGTATGCGCTCTGAGCGTCTCCATGTGAACCTTGTTGAGCATGATGTGGATGTGAAAATGCTTTTTGTCGTCGTGCGCAACAATCATGAATTGATGGCCTTCATATCCGAGCGCCTTGAATGTGTGCAACGCGCAGTCTACCCATTGGGGACGAGTCGGTCGTTCTCCAGGAGGCCATGCCAGTTCATAATGGCAGACAGCATCCTTGCAACGATTATTGAGAGATGCAACCCCTTGCATCTCCATCGCCGCAGTGTCGAAGCCGAGAAGATTCTCCGACATGACCACATCTCCGCGCAGAAGAAGTTCTCCGCTGTCGGCATCACGCTCCCGCGTAAGGTATTCCTGAAGCCGTTTGAAGCTGCTGGAGTGTTTTCGCGCTGGCTGCACTTTGGCAATCATGTTTACTTCACCGCGCCCGTCTTGAGCGCCCTCATTGCGTTCTGAACGGCCAGCAATGTGGAATTCAGACCCTTCCGCAGACCTTCCTCATCCGGGAGACCTTTGATCTGCGTGAGAAGATGCTTTTGGTCCAAAAAACTTTCCGCACCGCAGATCATCGATGTCTTCTGGGATAAGTACGACTTGGGATATCAGTTTCGCGGGAGGTTGGGTCGAAAGCGCCAGCCCTTGCGGCATCCCGCCGTGTTGCTGCCAACCGCGTACGTGAATGTCTCACGAACCGGTATCGCGTATGCGAATACTTTTCCCGAGGAAAATTTTCTTCTGGTGGCCACGCGGCGGAGCGGCTGGGTGAAGGATGTACCGCGGAACGTGGCAGCCACATGGCTTTCCTTCTATGCATCCCTTCGTGATCGCAGCTCTGAGAACGCCGGGATGCAAGACCGGTGGAGAGCTCTGCTGCGGGAACTGGAAAGAACGACAGAGTTTGAAATTCTGCACCGGTTGGGTTTTCTGGATGCTTTTCCCCGGTGGTTCCGGCATGGCTTCGAAGTTCGCGATGCCTGGCAGAACGTTCTCGACAAGGAACCCATTCAGGCCGTGCTATGCGCGGATGAGCACCCCATACCCAGACCTCATGTCCGTCAACCCCAAGCTCGGCATCAGGAATCTGCTCGGCAGCGGCCATCATACCGTAAACGGCAGCATCGGGCGGTAAGTTGATCTGTGTGGTGGAGTTCTGTGCGGCCCTGTCTTGGCGGTCTTCTCAACGGGCACGCCTTGCTTTGCCACTTCTACCCAATATTCATATGCATCCAACGCAACCTTCAAATTGCGAAGCTTCTGTTTGGCTGTGGCGAAGTCCCACCGACCGAGAGCGACAGCGGCATCGCGAGCATTCTCCTGCGTGCGGTTGTAGACCTTCAAAGCAGCGTGAGCGTTTGCGTATGCATCGCACTTCTTTCTGAAGTTGGAAAGAGCCTGTTCAAAGGACACGCCCTTAAGCTTGGTATCCAACAGGGCCTCGTAGTTATTCCTGAGGTTCCCCTGCATCTCCCGCTCAAAGCCGTAACCGCTCTCCATGTAACGAAGCACTTTCTCGACCTTGTTCTGCACCATCTCATAACCGAAGTTACCCCAGATAATGGAGGTCTGTTCGTTCATGCGATGAGTGAGATCGCCCGTGTGCTCGACCGCAAAGCTGTAAACGCCCGCTCCGAGAGGGTCGTTCTGGATGCGGAGCATCGCCATCTCGGGCTCGCCGCGTTGTTCCTCTGCAAGTTCGATAAATTTGGCGTAGGTCTTAACCCGCTCCTCACGCACTTTGTTGTAGTCTGCCTGATAGTCGGATTCATCGGCGGCAGTCTTTGACTGATCCAACGGGATGAAATAGCCAAACTCCGAGTTCTCCACGGGATATTGACGCTTCAGTTTCTCCCACACCATCCGAGCCTCGGGTGTCTGGGGCGTGCCCTGCGAGAACTTCGTCTTGCCCTTCTCCTTCGCGACTTCAATGGCTTTCTGGTAGAGCTTGTATCCGTAACCCTCACGTTTGATGTTCACCGCTACGTCTTCCACAAAGACCATGCCCTCGGTGTAATCGTCGTCGCGTAAATACAGAGACCCCACGGCATAGTTGAGCTTCGGGTCCCCAAATCTGAATCTGGGTTCCGAAGGGATACGGGACGAGTCTGAAGTACGCATCACCAGCGGCGGCGATCTTAGTCTGTGGTGCGTTTGCCCAAAGCTCCTGAAGCTTCTGCTCCTGCTCAGGGGTGCGGGCCAAGTTCCAGCCGCCAAACTGCTGAATCTTCGCACGCCCGCGAGTGAACATGTGGTCGGTTGTCTTGACGAGCTTGTATTCGTCCGAGTTCCAGTCGATGGAATTCAGGAATGCCTTGGCTTTGGGGCTCAGCTTTACCGCCCATTCCCAGCCGAGACGCTTCTTGTTGTGTCCGTAAACCAAGTTATTGATGAGGACGAAGATTTCTTTGTCTTCCGTGGTGTCGTAGATGTAGTCCTGATCGGAGGTCTCCGTGACATAGTCCGCACCATACTTCGCGTTGAAACGGCTGGCGACCTCTTTCCATTCCTTGCCATGACCATCAGGTCCCAAAAATGTTTCCGTACCGCTTGTACGTCTCGTATCCAAGCTCCATGAGCTTCGGACGAGCGACAAGCAACTGCACTTCGTGATGGCAAAGTTCATGAGCAATGATGCGACGGAGGGTGGTCTCGTCGGCGAGCACCCGCTTCTGAATCTCCATCACCGTGTTTTCGCCGCCGAAGGTCTGACCCTGTGCGGTGCGGCCCCACTGCCAAATCGTCTGCCCCAGCATACGATTGACCTGATTGACGATCTTGACTTCGGGTTGCGGGAGCCCAGCCTTGAGCACGGGCATCATCTCGGCGATAACGCTCTTGACAGTGCCCACATCGGCTGCGGTTTTGCTACTCACCACTGGTTGTCCCTCCAGCACGTCTGCTTGTGTGACGGGCAAGTCTTCATCATACTATGACCGCTCCCCAAATTTTCAGTGAGTCTTGCCATGTTTTCTTGCTCGTCTTCCACGCACGGTTGACGGCGTTCATTTTCTTCGAGTCGTAGTCCCCGTTCTCGTCTTCGATGAAATACGGGTCGTTAATCATGTTCTCGTCGGGGAGCAGGAACGCCTGATTGAATCTGCTGACAGGCACGCGAAGCATCGCCCCGCCCTCGTACATGTCCGCCATGTCCTTCACACCCCAAAAGCTGATCCCATCGACCTTCCCGTCTTTCAGGATGGATTCGAATATCCCTTGTTGTGGTGCCGTGGTAGAGGTAGCCGTCCGTCTCAAAGAAGGATGTCTTAACGGCGGCTTTTTGAAGGAGTGGGTTCATTTCGCGTCCTACTATAGGAGCGGGTAGTTCATCGGCGGGACTTCTTCTTTTTGGCTAGTTTATAGCCCCTTTTGATAGCTGAACGGACGGCTTTTTGGGTGTTCTCATCCTGCCGAATCACGATCAGCGGCTTCACAATCGGCCAATATTCGATGTGAAGCACCCTCCTCTTGAGCTTGGTTTTTACGGTTTTACCGTCTTTTTTGGTCTTCTTGGTGGTCTGAATGCCACAGATACCCATGACCGCATCGGAGGAATCCTGCGATTGTTCAAGATCGGTATCCCCAAAACGGGCCTCATCTACGTCGGGGTGGGTGTGGATGGTGCCGAGGTATTCCAGTCCAATCTCGGCGGCGTCTTCCATGTGTTCGTCAAGTTCCGCGTCGTCATACAGGATGGTGGTCTTACGGGGTTTGTGATCGACTTTCACAAAAGCATGGATGTACAGGATGTCGCCCCGCACCGTGCCCCACAGAGCCTCCATGATGCTCCAACGGATAATGCTTCAAGGCACGACGGCGAAACTTCGCCTCTTCCTTCTTGTCCACGACTATCCGAGTGAAGGGTGCGACTGCCATGATGACGACGGCTCCTTAAATGTCTTTCTTCCTCGCCTCAAACTTTAATTTTTGGGCAAGGTCTATCACTTCCTGACGTTGACCTGAGGGCAGAGCCCACAGAGAGTTGTAGAGGTTTGCCGGGGCAGAGTTGATCCATCGCTTCGTGGATGAAGTGTGTTTCATCTCCCTTTACGCCCGCGTTTTCCCACGCCTTGCGTGTTTCTTGGTCGGTGATGACTGGTTGCTTCGACCACCGAGCCTTCCTTAGATTCTTTGTCGCACGCGCATAAGCCGCCCATACGGATTGAGAGCCGTCTTCGCGATAATCTTCTGCTGCAATTTGGGACTGACCCCAGCGTCAGGGCCGATGCCTGTTTCTTCGAGCGAGCTTTTAGATCGTTCGCCAGTCCCGCCGC
>CAWBIG010000231.1:0-24120 GCA_963788435.1 uncultured Acidobacteriota bacterium
TGACGGCCAGCGGCGGCGCGTGGAACGCATCCGTGATGGCCGAGTACGCCAAGATCAAGGACCACACGCTGATGACCATCGGCCTGGGCGCGGAGATAAGCAACGCCACCGATCACGGCCAGTTTCCCATCATCCTGATGGCGACCATCCTGATTTCGCTGATGGTGGTGACGATGAACCGGCTGGTGTGGCGCAGGCTGTACCGGCTGGCGGAAACTCGGTACAAGCTGGAGGGGTGAAAATGTTGCAATCCCCGCAGATTGGGAAGAAACTGGTGGAGGCGGCTTATGGAGTTAAGAAAGATCGAAGAAATTGAGCGGGCGATCAGCGCGCTCTCCGCGCAGGAACGGCAGGAGCTCTACGAGCGAGCGCCTGGACCAGTCCTACGTGCAGCCGACTGACGACCGCATTGAATCCGATCTCGCGACGGGACGTCTTGACGCTGCAATCAGCCGCGCTCTCGATGACGGCCGGAATGGGCGCACCCGCGCTCTCTGACCGGCATGGAGCACAGCGCGACCTCCGAGTTTTGGCGAAAGTACTTCACGCTTCCTGAGCCAATGCGCACCAGAGCAGACAAGCAATTCTTGTTGCTGAAATCCGATCCACAACATCCCTCGTGACAGTTCAAAAAGATTGGCGATCGGCATGGAACAGAAATCTGGTCTGCCAGAGTTTCGTTGAATTATCGCGCGCTTGCAATCAAGGTTGTCGACGGGTTTCTGTGGTTCTGGATCGGGGACCACAAAGGATATGACGAGCTGATTTCGCAATAATCCGCTCCGGCAAGCGGTTTCGCCTCACAACTTATCGCGGTCGTTGTCCGTCCGCGGAAGGCCACGGCTGTTGGCCGGGGTCACCGGCCCTACCGGTGCCCGCCCCCACCATGACTCCCACCCCCGCCCGAAGGATGGCTACCACCACCGGACGGATGCGACGGGGGGCTCGACGGGTGCGAAGTCCCACCCGACGGAGGATGGTAGGAAGGAGCTGGGCGAGGCGAGCTGTAGCTCGGGTGCCCACCCTGCTGGCTGTACGGAATATAACGGCCCTGCGGAGCGCTGGGGTTCCGGCCCGCATCAGGCGGACGCGCATAAACCGGACGCGAGGACTCGCCCGGACGAGCCGTGAACGTCCGCTGCGCGGCGGTCGGCGAAGCAAATCCGGCCCGCGCGAAGGATTGTCTGCGCGGCGTCAAGGCCAGAGGTTCAACCATCGTACCGCCGATCATTACCGCAGAATGGCCGTCGCGTGGAGGCAGAACGGGCCTGCCCACTGGAGCCGGGCGGTTCACTGCGATGATGGGCGCGGACGGACGCCGGCCAGGAACAGGATATGGCCGCCCGGGAGGTCCCATTCTGGGTCCGATGCGCGGCCGGAACGGTGGCCGGTACCAGCTCGGGTAATGGCCGTAGTTGAAGAACCACCCTCCGCCGCCGCCCCACCACGGCGAGCACGCGCCCGGAGCCCATCCCCAGCCAAACGCCGAGTAGTAACTCCACGCGCCGCACTGGTATGGCATATAACCCCATGGATTGCTTGAGACCCACACGTAGCCATACGAAGGTTCATCGACCCAGGAGCCGTTGCCGTAGGGGTCCCAGCCGGGGTTGGAGGCGTCATAGGGCGACCAGACGTAGCCCTGATCCGGCGTGTTGTACCAGGCGCCGTTCTGGTTCAGGTCGCTCCATGCGGGATTGTTGTTGTTGGGCATGGAGTTGGTGGCCGCAGTGGAACTGGCTTCTGCCGTCGTGATGGCCTGGTCGCGGTCGGAGTTCCAGGCGTCCCAGGAATCGGGTTCGATGGACTCGGCCAGGTTGTACTGGCCCAGGTCCACGCTCTCCCCGCCGTGGAGGTCCATCGCGGTGTTGTTGGCGGCTTCAAGGTGAGCGTTGCCTGAGAAAACCGCCATGTTGCCCGGAGACTGGTCCAGCTGCACTCGAACGACGGTAAAGCCGCTGGCAGTGACCACATTGCTCCCGAATCGGACGCGCACGGGGTGGTCCTGATTCGCGCTTTCCAGCTCAAAATACCCTTCACCGCTGTTCAGGTCGATCTCCGTGTCGCCCTGCCGGAGCAGGGCAAGAGTCATGTTGGAGTCGGGCGGGATGCGGGCGATAGTCCCGTTCTCGAACTGGACTTCGGCGCGCCCGTCATCGCCCGTGGCAATCTGGCTTCCCTCAAACAGGGGCATGTTGGCCAGGGCATGATCGGCAAGCGGCTGCCCATTCTGCGAGACGGTTACCTGGCCCTCGACGTCGCTGAGACGGACGGCACGGGCCGGCTGCCCGCCATCGTCTGTCTGCGCGACTATTGTCTGCGCTGCCGCGGCCCCCAGCGCCAACAGTGCGATGCCGAAGACGGCTGTCTTGCTGATTTTCTCGAACGCGCGTCTCATAACCACCGCCTTTGGGATACTTCCAACACAATATAGACACCGGCGGGTAAAGGAAAGTCGCTAAAGACAGTGAATAAGGGAACAGAGCATAAGGGAACGAGGGATCGCGAAGAATCAGGTGCGGAATGCGGGGCCCCGGGGCTGCTCTCAGTCTTTGGCTTTTGAGAGCAGCAGGCGGGCGCGGCGCTTGACGCGATCGAGGACCATGGGGTCGTCCGCAAGCCGTTCCAGAATGGCGCGGATGGAACCGATCTGCTGAGCCCGGCCGTCATTGGCTGACTCCACCAGCACTTCGGTCTCGTGGTCTAGCCCCAACCGGTCGTGTTTCAGCAGGAGTTGCAGCCGGGCCCCCTCGATGAGGGTGTTGGCCACCGACATCAGCGAATCCGCCAATCCCTGGATTTCGTTGTCTTTCGAGTAATTGAACTCGCACGAACCCTCTCCTGCCGGCCCCTGGTACACAAACTTCTTGGTCCCCTGGAAGGCGACGTCCATGTGGCTCTCGCAACCGGCGTGGAAGAGCCGCTTCCGCTCAGCTACCTGAAAGACGTGCCGGGCAAATGGGGCGCTCACCTGGAAATCGCGGTCGATATCGGGCGGCTCAATGTCATCCGTGGGCACCGCATTGCCGCGCTCGGTGCGGAAATGGCCGCTGCCGTCGGGGTGGATCTCGAGAGTCCATTGGGCGGGGATCAGGTTCCGATTGGAGTAGTCCAACTCAAAAACAGGAGCAGTCTGGCCCCAGGCGCACACGGCACCGCCTGCCATGAGCACAGCTACCACCATGCCGCCCACCGAGCTCCACCTCATCGGACGGCCCCCTGCAGGGCCTGGGTCTCGGCGGTGTGAATGTGGCAGATGGCGACGGCGAGGGCGTCTGCGGCATCCGCCGGATGTGGTGGTTCCGCCAGGCCGAGCAGCCGGGCCACCATGAATTGCACCTGTTGCTTCTGCGCCAGCCCGTACCCAACGACGCTGGACTTGATCTTCAGAGGAGCGTATTCGGCCACGGGAACACCCGCAGAGGCCGCCGCCAGAAGCGCCACGCCGCGCACCTGACCCAGTTTGATCGCGGACTTGGCATTCACGCTGTAGAAGACTTCCTCAACGGCGACGGCATCGGGCCGCCACTCGGCGAGCCTCGCACAAAGCTCCCGGTAGACCTGTTCCAGACGGACCGGAAGAGGCTTTTTCCGGTCAAGCTGGATGCCGCCCATGGCGCAGCAGACAAGACGCACATCGCGGGCGGTCTCACAACTCTCCACAACCCCATAGCCCGTGACTTCCGTCCCGCAGTCAATCCCGAAAACACGCATCGCGGCCAGTTTACCGCAACAGCAGGGACGCGGGACACTGGCACCGCCAGCGCCGCGCGCGCGCCCGGCTTTGCGCGACGTTCTACACTCAATTACGTGCCACTTCGCGACGCTACCGCGGCCCAGCTTGACCTCAGCTTCGAGGCTGCCGCGCCCGGCCGCCGCGTCTGGCCCGTCAGCCTGCTCGTCTCCCACATCCGCCAGATCGTCGAAACTCAATACGCCGACGTCTGGGTCGAGGGCGAAATATCCAACCTGCGCCCCGCACCTTCCGGCCACGTTTACTTCACGCTGAAGGACGCCGACGCCCAGCTCCCCGTCGTCCTCTTCCGCCGCCAGGCCTTGCTTCTCCGCTTCCGGCCTGAAGACGGCCAGCACGTCCTCGCTCGCGGCCGTGTCAGCGTCTACGACCAGCGCGGCCAGGTCCAGCTCGTCGCCGAAACCCTGGAGCCCGTTGGCGCCGGCTCTCTCCAGCTCGCCTTTGAGCAGCTCAAGGAACGGCTCAAGGCCGAAGGCCTCTTCGACGCCGCGCGCAAGCGCCCTCTGCCCGCGTTCCCGCGCACCGTCGGCATCGTCACCTCACCCACCGGCGCCGTTATCCGCGACTTCCTCAACGTCGCCGGCCGCCGCAACGCCGGCCTCAACGTCCTCGTCTGCGCTGCCAGCGTGCAGGGCGAGTCCGCCGCCGCCGAAATCGAATCCGCCATCGCCTGCCTCAATAATTCCGGCCCCGAAGGCCAACCTCTGGTCGATGTCATCGTCGTCGCCCGTGGCGGAGGCTCGCTTGAAGACCTGGCCGCCTTCAACTCTGAGCGAGTCGCCCGCGCCATCGCCGCCTCTCAGGTTCCGGTAGTCTCCGCCGTAGGCCACGAAACCGACTTCACCATCGCCGACTTTGTCGCTGACCTCCGCGCGCCCACGCCTTCAGCCGCCGCCGAGCTCATCACCGAGGCCCAGCACCGCATCGCCGACCACCTCGCCCGCCTCGACGCCCGCCTGGAACGCGCCGGCCGCTTCCAGCTCCTCCAGGCCCGGCAGCGCCTGTCCCGCATTGCCGTCTCCCGCGCCGAAACCCGCATCACCACCCTTTTTCACCGGATCGCCCAGCGCCTCGACGATGCCGCCCAGCGCCTCGCCGGCGGGATGACATTCCGCATCCGCGATACCCAGCGTCATGTTGCCGAGCTCGGCGCTGCCGTTCTCCGCCACGATCCCCGCCAGCGTCTCGCGCATGCCCAGCAGCACTTCGCCGCCGGCCGCATCCGCCTGCTGCACGCCGCTGAGCGTCTGCTCCACGAGCGCCGCGCCCAGTTCCAGGCCCTCGATGCCCGCCTGCACTCGCTTTCCCCCATCGCCGTCCTCGACCGCGGCTATGCCCTCGTCCTCGACGCCAACGGCGTTCTCATCCGCTCCGCCGCCCAGGTGCACAGCGGCGATCAACTTACCACCCGCCTCGCTGACGGTTCGTTGACCTCACGCGTCGAATCGACATCAGCCAAGAAATCCGGAAAGCGTAAACAATGACCTCTTCCGATTTTCGCAAGCTCTTTGGCACCGACGGCATTCGCGGCATCGCCGGAACCGCACCGCTCGATCCCAAAACCATCTTCGCCGCCGGCCTCGCTCTAGGCCACTCCGTGCCGCGCATCATCGCTTACCAGCCGCGCGTGCTCATCGGCCGCGATCCGCGCGAGTCCAGCCCCTGGATCGCCGCCACGCTCGCCGCCGGCCTCGCCAAGGCCGGGGTCGCGTTTGAAAGCGCCGGCGTCATCCCCACTCCCGGCGTTGCGTACCTTACCCACAAGCACGGGTACGCTGCCGGCGTGGTCATCTCCGCCAGCCACAATCCCTGGCAGGACAACGGCATCAAGCTCTTCGGCGCAGATGGCTACAAGCTTCCCGACGCGGTCGAGCTCGAAATGGAGGACGAAATCCTCCTTCACTCCAACCTGGCCACTCCGCCCGATCCCCGCACCCTGCCCATGCTCGATGACAAGCCGGACCTTCGCGGCGAATACATCCAGTTCCTGCTGGACTGCGTGTCCGGCCTGCGCCTGGACGGCCTCAGCATTGTGGCCGACTGCGCCAACGGCGCCGCCTCCGCTGTCGCGCCCGAGCTTTTCCGGCGTCTCGGCGGCAACGTGACCCTGCTCAACACCGAGCCCGACGGCAAAAACATCAACGCAGATTGCGGCGCGCTTCATCCCGATTGGGTCGCCAAACAAGTTACCGCGCGCGGCGCGCAGATCGGCCTCACCTTTGACGGCGACGCCGACCGCTGCATGCTCGCCGGATCGAACGGCCGCGTCATCAACGGCGACGCCATCCTGCTGATTTGCGCCCGCGACCTGAAAGAGCGCGGCATGCTCACCGACGACATCGTTGTCGCCACCACCATGTCGAACATGGGACTGGAGGCGGCGCTCAAGCGCTCCCACATCCACATGCTCCGCGCCACCGTCGGCGATCGCTACGTGCTGGAGATGATGCAGCGGAAGAACGCTGCCCTCGGCGGCGAGCAGTCCGGCCACGTTCTCTTCCCTCACCTGGCCACTACGGGCGATGGCATCCTCACCGCGCTGGTCGTCCTCGATCTCGTCGCCCGCACCGGCAAGTCTCTCGACGAGCTTTCTGCCGACCTCAAGGTCTTCCCCCAGACCATCGTGAACGTGCGCGTGCGCGAGAAGCGGCCGCTGGAGAAAATCCCCTCGGTCCACGCGCGTATCCGCGAAGCCGAGGAGAATCTGAAGGACACGGGCCGCGTCGTCATCCGCTACTCCGGCACCGAGCCTTTGGCCCGCGTCATGATTGAAGCCGAAGACGAAGCCGCCATGCAGCGCCACGCCAACGCCATCGCCGCGGCCATCCGCGCCGAGCTGGGCGCATAAACCTCCCTTTGTAGCGCCGAGCTCCCGGTCGGCTGTAGCGCGGGCCTCCTGACCCGCGCCCGCCTCCCGCCAACTCCTCTAACCCCGCTAACTCCGTTGCCTCCGCCCCCCACCTGTGATGCCCAACACATTCAATCCCCCCTCCCGAGGATTATTCCTGATCTCGACTTTGTAGTACCCGCGAAGCGTGTCCCCAACGACGGTTGACCCGCACGCGCTCAGTTCGGAAATTTGCTTACCCCGCCGGCCGCCTGAGCCTCCGTCCTCTCCGCCCTCGTTGATGCACAACGTTTTCACGGCATCTCATATGCGGAGGCATCATTCCATGACGCAAGGCGTAGTGGATCAGCCGTTTGCCCGCCCGGCAAGCGAAACAGCAACTGCAGCAGCAATCAAGTACGTTTACTTCTTCGGCGGCGGCGCTGCCGACGGCAACGGCCGCATGAAAGACACCCTCGGCGGCAAGGGCGCGGGACTGGCCGAAATGACCAACGCAGGCCTGCCCGTTCCTCCCGGCTTCACCATCCAGACCGAGGCCTGTCGCGAGTACATGCGCGGCGTCGTCAGCCCGCAGATGGACACCGAGATGCACGCCGCCCTCGAGCGGCTCGAACGCCTCCAAAACCAGAAACTCGGAACCGGCGAAAACCCGCTCCTGGTCTCCGTCCGCTCGGGCGCCAAGTTCTCCATGCCCGGCATGATGGACACCATCCTTAACCTCGGCCTCAATGACCACGCCGTCGAGGCCCTCGCGCGGCGCAGCAACAATCCGCGCTTTGCCTACGACTCCTATCGCCGCCTCATCCAGATGTTCGGCGACGTCGTCCTCGACATCCCCAAGAAGAAGTTTGAGCACATCTTCGACTCGATCAAGGAGCGCGAAAAGGTCCATTTCGATTACGAGCTCCTGCCCGCGGCCCTGAAAGACATCATCGTCGAGTACAAGAAGCTGGTGAAGAAGGAAACCGGCAAGGACTTCCCGCAGAACCCGCTCGACCAGCTGGTGCAGGCGCGCGACGCCGTATTTCGTTCCTGGCAGAACGATCGCGCCAAGACCTACCGCCGCATCAACCACATCGACGACATGCTTGGCACCGCTGTCAATGTTCAGGCCATGGTCTTCGGCAACCTGGGCGAAAACTCCGGCACCGGCGTCGGCTTTACCCGCAACCCCGCCAACGGCGAGCGCCAGTTCTTCGGCGAGTACCTGATGAACGCGCAGGGCGAGGATGTGGTTTCCGGCGTGCGCACCCCGATGCCGATCAGCGAGCTCGAGAAGGCCATGCCCAGCGTATATGACCAGCTCCGCTCCATCACATGGAAGATGGAAAAGCACTATCGCGACATGCAGGACTTCGAGTTCACCATCCAGGATGGCAAGCTCTACATGTTGCAGACCCGCAATGGCAAACGCACCGGCCTCGCCGCCGTCCGTGTCGCCATCGACATGGTGCGCGAAGGCCTGATTACGCAGGATGAGGCCATCTTCCGCGTCGAGCCCAACCAGCTTTACGACTTCCTGGTTCCGCGCCTCGACGAAAAGGGCGCCAAGATCGAGGTGCTCGCCACCGGCCTGCCGGCTTCACCCGGCGCCGCCGTCGGCCAGATCGTGTTCACCGCCGAGGACGCCGTCAAGCATCACCAGAAGGGCGACTACACCTCCATCATCCTTGTCCGCGGCGAAACCACGCCTGAGGACATCGGCGGCATGGAAGTGGCAGCCGGCATTCTTACCTCCCGTGGCGGCATGACCTCGCACGCCGCTGTCGTCACCCGCGGCATGGGCAAGTGCTGCGTGGCCGGCGCCGGCGACTGCACCGTCGACGAGAACCGCAAGGAACTGCGCGTCAAGGGCAAAACCTTCCGCCCCGGCGACTGGATCTCCCTCGACGGCACCACCGGCCGAGTGATTGAAGGCAAGCTGAAGACCATCCCGGCTCGCCCCGACGATCCCGAGCTGGTCCACTTCATGAGCTGGGCCGATCCGGTGCGCAAGCTCCGCGTCCGCGCCAACGCTGACGTGCCCCGCGACGCCAAGCAGGCCCGCGCGTTCGGCGCAGAAGGCATCGGCCTCTGCCGCACCGAGCACATGTTCTTTGCCGAAGGCCGCATCGAGCACGTGCGCGCCATGATCATGGCCAGCGACGAAAAGGTGCGCCGCGAGGCTCTCAAGCACCTGCTGCCGCTGCAGCGCCAGGACTTCATTGGCCTCTTCAAAGCCATGGAGAGCCTGCCCGTCACCATCCGCCTGCTCGATCCGCCGCTGCATGAGTTCCTGCCTCAGCGGGAAGAGCTCCTCGTCGAAATCCAGCACCTCGAAGACACCAAGCCCCGCTCCCCCAAGATCAAGGAGCTGAGTACGCTGCTTGCCCGCGTGCAGGAACTCCACGAAGTCAATCCCATGCTCGGCCTGCGCGGATGCCGCCTGGGCATCGCGTTCCCTGAGATTACTGAGATGCAGGCTCGCGCCATCTTCGAGGCGGCCGTCAACGTGAAGAACCACGGTGGCGATCCGCACCTCGAGATCATGGTCCCGCTCGTCAGCCACTATTGAGGAGATGCGCAACCAGGCCGCCATCATCCGCCGCGTCGCCGAGCAGGTCTTCAAGGAGAAGAACGCCAAAGTCGACTTCATGGTGGGCACCATGATCGAACTGCCGCGCGCCGCCCTGGTCGCCGACCAGATCGCCGAAGAAGCCGAGTTCTTCTCGTTCGGCACCAACGATCTGACCCAAACCACCTACGGCATCTCCCGCGACGACATCAACCACTTCCTGCCTGCGTACCTCAAGGCCGGCATCTTCAAGCAGGACCCCTTCGCCACCCTGGATCAGGCCGGCGTGGGAGCCCTGGTGAAGCAGGCCACCGCGAAAGGACGCAACACCCGGCCAACCCTCAAGGTCGGCATCTGCGGCGAGCATGGCGGCGATCCGGAGTCCGTCAAGTTCTGCCACAAGATCGGCCTCAACTATGTTTCCTGTTCACCCTTCCGGTTGTTGACGGCAAGGCTTGCAGCGGCGCAGGCGGCACTTCTGGAGAAGCAGACGGGGCCAGACCTGCACAGCTCCACTTGCTGATGACTTAAACCGGACAAACAGCGGGGCGCAGCCATAACGGCTCATGGCTGCGCCCCTGCTGCGTTTGCTCCCTCTCCGTGGCTTTACGCTGCCCGCCTTATCTCTACCGTCTTCGTCTGCACGATGCCGTCGAAGATAGCGCGGTACAGGATCATCGCAGTGCGCAGTTCCTCGGTGGTGGCTTCGTTTTTGGCCGAACGCACGGTGATGGCGTAGGCCCGCCGGTAAGAATCCACCAGCCGGGGATGATTCACGGAAAGATCGTCGGCGCGCTGTTCAAAGTGGGTGCCCGGATAGCCGCACCTTTGAAACAAGCTGTTGATCAGCTCATCGGCTTCAGTAACCGCGCCGCGCGGATGATCCACAAACCGCGCCTGGATGGCCTCCCATTCAGAGTGGAACCAGTTGGCCTCATTCGGCGAAGGCGACCGCAGCGGGTAGCGCTCAACACGCTTCAGGCGTTCCTCCAGCACAGCCTCTGCCCGCCTGCGCGAGCCATATCGCAACATCGTGCTGTCGTATTCGGGGCCGAAATGCAGCCGCAGGTCTTCCCCACGCCTTCTCCCACGCTGGCGGCTGATGCCCCAGGCAATGAGCGACATGACGAGGAGAACGATGACGCACGCACCAATAACGATCTGGGGGCTATAGGCATTTATATCCATGGACCTGCTCCTGTCTGAAAGCAATGGCTGCCAGCGGCTCCCCCAGCCTGCGGCCAGCTGCGCATTACCCTCCACCTGCGTTATGGGATGGAAGGCATTCAAGAAGGTTTGCTTTCTCTTCAGGATTCAGCGATCAATGTTCCGTTAAAAGATAATGAACCCGCGCGAAGTGCTGACGGGTGCATTGGATCACTGTCCGCTATCTTTGCCGTAATAGCCTTCGCGTGTGGACACGGTGTAATCCTTCTTGTCCGTTGTGATCGCCACCTTATGGAAATCACCCTCGGAATCCGGCTTGTCGGGGGTATAGGTCAGCAGATACTGGCCGTTCATTTCCTCGTCGATCAGCTTGTAAATCGGGACCAGATCGGCGGAGCGCTTCGCCTCATATGCGTGACCGCCGGTGCGCTGCGCCATCTCCTGCATCACCTTCTTGCCGTCGACGCCGTTGGCGCTGGTTGGCTCAGGCTGGCGCCGTCCACCGCCGGGATAACCGCCGCCACCCCCGGGATAGCCTCCGCCACCGCCCGGATACCCCCCGCCGCCGCCTGGATACCCACCGCCCATGCCGCCGCGCCGGTTGTTCCCCGGCATGGTCGACCCCGGCGTGCGGTCTGCGTCGCCTTTCATGAAGATGGTGTAGATCTCCACGCCAGCGTGATCGGCCGAGTCGATGGCGTCGTTCATCGTTTCCTTGCTTCCGTGGTCGGCGCCGTTTGAGAACACCACCAGCACCTTGCGGCCCGGCCGGTTCTTCATCAACTCATCACAGGCCAGATAAACGGCGTCATAGAGCTGGTTGGCGTCCCGCCGGCCGTTGTTCAGGCTCGGGGTATCGCTGGTTTCCGGCCCCTGGTCGTCTGAATGCTGTGTCCGGGTGGGCCCGATCTGCTCCAACTGCTGGTTCAGGACGGCCTTGTCACCGGTGAAGTCCTGGAGCAACTCGACTTCCCGGTCAAAGTGGATGAGGAAGGCCTGGTTCTTTGAACCCGAAGGCAGAACCTGGTCCAGAAAGCCCTCGGCTGCCTTGATGAGCTCGCTCTGAGCGTTGCTCACCGACCGGCTGGTGTCCACGATGAGCCCGATCTGGAAGGGTTCGTCGCTCTGCCGGACCAGGCCGGTGATGGTCTGGGGCCGGCCATCCTGGGTCAGGGTCAGGTCGGTTTTTTCGAGATCGGTGACCAAGTCGCCCTTCTTGTTGCGCACAGTTACGGGGAGCACAACCTGCTGTGCCGAGCCCGTCGAGGAGGCAGAGGTTCCGGCCGCCGCGATGACCGGCTGCTGGGCTCCCGCGGCCGCCACCAACATGATTCCGCAAATACAACCAGCAATGTGAATCCGCATAGTGATCCTGGATGCCATTCTGACATTGTTTAGACGTAGCCGATCCATTGGAGTGTACTGGTAATGTTCGGCCTGGGGTTGCGCAAAAAAAAACGGGGATGTTGAGTGGAGTGTGACGGTTAAGGGCTGAAACTGCACTGAATTGCGCACTGGTTCGGCCCCTGCCCTTATTCCGATGAGGAAAGACGGGAGCGAAGGGGGAGAAAAGCATGAAAAAGTAAAACGGCGATGTCCATTAGATTGTTGGTGATGCGACCTAAAACCGCACACATTTGCATCTGTTTTCCGGTGGGACCGGAAGTTTGCAGCCGGGCTGACGGTTTGGGCCGCGGTGGTGCGAAACTGGGGCACCCACACAACGCGTGAAGGCTGCAAAATGAACGATTCACACGGCGGCGATGATGGGCGGACATTGAGGTTTTCCTTTTCTGTGCTGTAAATGGAAACGCCGTGGGGCTTGACAGGTTGTCGCAGGAATGGTGCAAGCGCGAGATGCCGTCAGGCATTGCGGACCACTCATCGCGATAAAACTGCGATGAATGGGGCACAGACCTTCTTCCATTGTTCCGGGGATTGGGCGTCGGTGAGTGGGCGAGATGCCACTGAATCTGGTGCTGCCGAGGACGGAACCGGCAGGATGGTGAAGTTGAGACTTGAGTGTCAGGAAGCGGATCAGGTGCAGGAGACTACGCGGCCCGGTCTCTCGGCTTCACCTTGCTCCAGGAGCCTTTCTGCGCGGCTGTCCACAGGTCGTAGCCGCTTTGCAGCCCAATCCAGAATTCCGCGGAATTGCCGAAGTAACGGCTAAGGCGGAGGGCCGTATCGGCCGTAATGCCGCGCTTGCCTTTGATGAGGTCATTCACCCGGGGGGCGGAGATTTGAAGTTCTTTGGCAAGTCGGTATGCGGTCAGCCCCAGCGGTTCCATGAATTCCTCTTGGAGGATCTCGCCTGGATGGACGGAAAACGCGAAGGGGTTGTTCTTCATTGCTGGTCCTCAGTGGTAATCCACAATCTCAACGTCGTATGCGTCACCGTCTCGCCAAGCAAAGCACAGCCTGTACTGATCGTTGATGAGGATACTGTGCTGGCCTCTTCGGTTCCCCGCAAGCGCCTCAAGCCAGTTTCCGCCGGGAGTCGCAAGGTCGCCCAAATTCCGCGCCCAATACAAAGTGAGCAGTTTTCGCAGCGCGGCCTTGCGGATGCTGGCAGGAACTCGACGCGATTTGCCGGTTTCCCACAGAAGCTTGGTGTCGTGCTCCGTGAAGCTCTTGATCACCGACGATCATAACGGGTTCCGTTATGATCGTCAACCGTTCCTATCGAGTTACTCGGCGTGGAAGACTACGTCGAAGAGGAGCCAGCTTGTGGTGGTGAAGATGATGTCGTAGCCGATGAGGAGCTTGATCCAGAGGCCGGGGTCGCTGTCGCCGGTGAAGATGGATTTGCAGGCGACGACCATGGCGAGCAGCGCGGGGATGAAGATGGGGAAAAGGATGATGGAGAGGAGCAGCTCGCGGTTGCGGCTGGTCATGGCGAGCGCGGCGAAGAAGACGCCGTTCGAGACCAGCGCCCATGTGCCGAGGGGGAGCACGGCGAGGAGCAGCCATCCCTGGCCGGCGACGCGGAGGTTGTAGAAGATGAAGAAGAACGGCGCCAGCGCGGCCTGCACGATGGTGACAAAGAGGAAGTTGACGAGGACCTTGGCGAGGTAGAGCTCGGAGGCGGGCGAGGGCGCCATGCGTTGCGCGTCCATGACGTTGTGGCGGATTTCGCGGGCCCAGGCCTGGTTGAGAGCGCTGAGGGAGGCGAACATGGTGGCGACGCAGAGGACGCCGCCGGCGATTTGCTGGGAGAAGGCGCCGCGGGGATCGAAGGCGATGGAGAACAGGACCACAACGAGGCCGGAGAAGAAGAGCATGGAGATGAGCGCGTCCATAGAGCGCCACTCAATGCGCAGGTCCTTGACGAGATGGGTCCAGAGTGCGGGCATCAGGAGCTCCTTAAAGGTTCTCGATCGTGCGAGGGTATCGGCCGCACCGACGGAAACGTTCTTGCGTCAAATGCCGATAGTCGTCATCGGACGCAAACCGGGCGTTCCATGCGAAGTTTATTTGGTGATAGGTGTGGAGGAGTCCTACTTGCAGTTGCGCGGCGGACAATTCTCCCTTATCCACGAGGTTGCACAGTTTCGCCAATTCGTTCTCAGCTTCCGAGAGGTTTCCCGCAACGATCATTCTGTTAAGCAGTCTCTTCGATGCCATAGGCAGACTCCTCAGCGGTTTTTCCGAAAGCGCGAATACTTCACAAATCGTACAGTCCAAATAATCTTCAATGGCCCTCCGCCGTAGCTTTGGAGAGGTCTGCTGTGGTTGCGGGCTGGCCGAGGGCCTCGGCGGCGCGGAGGTAGTCTGCGGGGGCGAGAATGAGCTGGGCGCCGCGAGCGCCGGCGGAGACGCTGATCTTGTCGAATAGGATGACGGTTTCATCGGTGAAGACCGGGTAAGGTTTTTTTGCGCCGAAGATGGTGACGCCGCCGCGGATGTAGCCGGTGAGGGGCTGGACGTCTTTCAGCGGAGCCATTTCGAGCTTGCGCCGGCCTGAGGCCTTCGCGAGTTTCTTGAAATCGACTTCGGCATCGCCGGGGATTATGGCGAAGAAATAGCTGTCTTGACCGTCTGTCGTCAGCAAGGTTTTGAAGACCTGCTCGGGGGGCATACCGACCTTCCTGGCTACGGCGATGGCAGAGAGGTCTTCAGGATCGACCTCGTACTCGCGGAGCTCGAACGGAATGCCGAGGCTTTCAAGGAAGCGCGCGCCGTTGGTCTTCATCGGGTTGGACTCCCGGGCTCAAAACTTGCTACGCGGCCGGCTTTGAGCGCCAGCACGTAGTCTGCGATGGGAGCGGCGGCATCTCGCTGGTGAGTGGTGATGACGATGGTGCGGTTCTGATGGCGGAAGCCGGAGAGCAGCTCAACCATCTGGCGGACGGACTCGACGTCCATGTTGGAGAAGGGCTCGTCGAGCAGGAGCAGCTCGGGCTGGGGGAGCAGGACGCGAGCGAGCGATGTGCGCTGGCGCATGCCCTGGGAGTATTGGCCGAGCAGGCGGTTGAGGCTGGGATCGAGGCCGACCTGGCGCAGAGCTTCGGCGGGATCGAGACACGCGCGGCCGGGATAGAGACTGGCGAAGTAGCGCAGATTCTCTTCTCCGGTGAGCTCGTCGTAGAGCATGGGGGCGTGGCTCATGTAACCGATGCGCTCGCGGGCCTGCTGGGGCTCTGAGTTCCCGAAAAGTTTTACGGTGCCGAAGCTGGGGCGGAGCAGTCCGGCGAGGATGCGCAGGAGGGTGGACTTGCCGGCGCCGTTCTCTCCGATGAGGACGTAGCACTTGCCGGTTTCGAGCTCAGCGGAGACCTGGCGCAGTGCGGCGAAGGTGCCGAAGAGGCGCGAGACCTTATCGACTCGGGCGCAGAGGGCCGCGCTTGCCTGGCCGCTCATCTGGGGCTCAGTTGGCAGCGCCCGTGGTGCCGGCGGCAGCGGGAGCGGTGGCGTCAGCGCGAGGATTGGAGGTGGCCTGAGGGGCGGACGTGCTGCCGGGCTGGGTTGATCCGGGCTGGTTTGAACCGGGGACGACAGGCGCGTACTTGCTGGCACACTTGGCCTGGAGCACGTTGGCGTGGAAAACGCCGTCGCGGCCGTAGGTGCCCTCAGCCAGGGCCTGGGAATTGTCCTTGAAGGTGTCCGGAGGCGGCTCGGAGCCCTTGTAGGACACCTTGAGCAGGTGGCCGGACGCAGCCTTGGACGAGTGGCTTTCAAACTCATTCATGACGAAGTCGACGTGGGTGCCATCCTGCTGGATGGAGCCGGGCTGGACGAAGCCTTCGACGCGCAGGTTGCTGGTGTAGGCCTTGTTGCCCATGTGGCCGAGTTCGGCGATGGTGACGTAATAACTTTTGGCAGAGCCGTAGCCGGAGTACGCCAGCCAGCCAATGGTGCCCAGGATAATGGCCACCGCAATGCCGATCCGCAGGTTGCTCGAGGAAGTCTTCATCTTCTTCAAGCATAGGAGCGGCGGCCGGGAGGGTCAACTGCCAAACGGGTGATGCACGTCACACATGTTGACGTTGAAACGCCTGGATCACGGTGACCATACCCTCACTCAGCGCGGAATTCACCGTTCGCGGAGGGTTTTGGGTTCAGGTTTGAGGTTGTCCTTTCCGATTTCCGGTGTGTTTTTGGTGGCGGCGATTATCGGCAGAAGAAAGATGCCGACATAAACGAGTCCAATTATGAGGTCATGCATGGGAGAGGTTGCTCCTAAAAAAGAGGACCGGCCGCTTTAAGCGGCTCTGGGCAGTATGAGATGCGGGAGAATGCGGGTTGGGGTGCTTTCCGGATCAGAGTTCCGGTGACTCGTTCCCCCTCGAAGAATCCCGTCCCGCAGGGGTTCGAGAGCCCGCAACGCCTTGAGGCACGGAAAGTCAGGCGATCCGGCGACGTTTGCCGAATTTTCAGATTCCGGTTTTCCGTTGTGTAATCGGGAGGATACGAAGTGTCCTATTTTGGGTCAGTTTCGACGGTCACAACGATGCTGAAATAATTGTGGATTTACGACTGCAAATTTGAGTCGAGTCACTGCCATCTTATGACCGCTTTCACAGACGACTTATTGCAGATTGTCGAGTTATCGCTAACTCATAACAGGGAACCGTCTCACACAAAGCTATTGCAGACCGGCGAGAGTCTGGGCGGCGTGGTCGAGGGCTGTGATGAGGACCGCGAGCTGCCGGGAGGCGCGGCTGGTGTCTTTGGCGTCGATAGCCTCATTGACGCCAGGAATGACTACCGCGGCGTAACCGGTGTATTCGCCGGGTGCATAGATGAGGTGCTTGTACCAGGGGCGGTTGGGAAGGCCGTCGGCGGAAGTGAAATCGGCTTCGACGGCGCGGAGAGCGTCATTAAGGCTATTCACGTCGGCGGAGGGGTGGTCCTCGAGACTGAGGGCGTGTTCGGCGGCGGTGGCAAAGCGCCCGGCGGCAGCGAGGGCAGGAGCGAAGTCGAGCGGGAGCTTTGCATCGGAAGCTTTGCTCTGGGCCGTTTCGAGATAAGAGGTAATGTCGCGCGCATAGTTGGTGTAGTCGAGGGGAAGGACGTCGGTATCGGCCATACGAATGGCTTCGAGGCCGAGGACCTGGGCCATCTCCTGGAGGTAGTCGAAGTGGGGATCGGCATTCACGGTGAACCAGGCGTAGTTATCGAAGACGGAATGATAAACGCCGTAGGGGCCCTCGGAGCCAATGTCAGTTGAGGGCACACCGATGTGCTGCAGGAAAGGGGTAAAGTCGGAGCCGGAGCCGAGGTCGCCGACGCGAACATCGCCGGTGGGCGGGGAGTTAGAGGGACGGTGCTCATTGGTCTGGTTATGGGTGCGCCAGGCGTCGAAAACGGAGCCACCGCTGGGGCTGGGGACGGATTGGGCGATCTGGCGAATGAATTTCTTGAGCGAAGGAACAGCGGCGGCGGAGAAGTTGGGACCGGAGACAGCGACATCGACGTTGAAATAAGCGACGGCCTTCTGAAGCGGCTGGGCGTGCTGCTCGACCCACTCAGTTGAGCCGATGAGTCCTTCTTCTTCGGCGTCCCAACTGCAGAAGCGGATGGTGCGTTTGGGACGCCAGCCGGTCTTGAGGAGATCGCCGACGCCGTGTACGGCTTCAAGCAGTGCGGCGGTGCCGCTGTTGGGATCGACGGCGCCGTAGGCCCAGGCGTCGCGATGATTGCCGACGACGACCCAGTCATCGGGGAGACTGGAGCCGGGAACGGTGCCGATGACATCCCAGATAAGGCGGCGCTGGTAATCCTGCTGAGAGACGAGATGTACGCGGACGCCTCCGGGACCGATGTGGTAATGGAAAGGCAGCGCGCCCTGCCAACTCTCAGGAACGGCCGATCCTTTCAGTGTTTTGAGGATGGGCTCCGCATCTTCGTAACTGATGGGGATGGAGATGATGCGGGGCTGGTTGCCGTCAGGGTTGACGCGCGCAGAGTCAGGCAGGTCAGGCGTGGAGGCAACGCCGGGAGTCTCCGGATCGCCGGGATACTTGAACAGGTACTGGACGGAGCCGCGCTGGACGCCAGTGGCTGGACGCCAGGGACCGTCGGGATACGCATCGCCGCGGAAGTAGCCGTCGTCCTGGGGATCGGAGTAGATGAGGACGCCGATGGCGCCGCGCTGCTCGGCGATGTAGACCTTGACGCCGCGGAAGTTGGCGCCGTAACGACAGATGACGATTTTGCCGTGCAGGTCGACATGGTCGGCGGCGAGCTTGTCGAAGTCCTCGAGACGGCCGTAGTTGGCATAGACTACTTCGCCGGTGACATCGCCCGAGCCGGAGGAACTGTTGTAAGGCATAATGACGCGAGGATCGCGTTCATAGGGATCGCCGGGAACCGATTCGCGATGGGGCCCGGTCATGAGTTGCTTGCCGTCGGCGCTGAAAGCCTCAACCTTGACGGCGGTTGGATAGTCGAGGAGCACGCGGTAAGGGACGATCTTTGTATCGAGGCCGGCAGCGCGGAATTTTTGCGCGACGTATTCAGCAGTGGCGTGGTCTTCGGGCGTTCCGGCCACGTGGGGCGCAGCGGTGAGAGTCTTCAGTTCCTCGCCGGCAAGTTTGGCATTGGGAACGGCGAGGAAGGCCGATTCGGTCTTGGATTCGGCGGAGAAGTTTGGATAGCCGAAGACGGTGTCGGGGGGCAAGGATTGCCCGAGGGCGAGGCGAGCAGGCAGAGCCAGAAGCACGGCGAGCGCAATCGCCTTGAAAGGGTTCATGGGGCTTGATCCTTTGAGTGACTGGCGCAGAAACGCATGAAGAACCAGTGTAATGCGCGGGGGCGAAGAATGCGCGAACAAGGCCGAAACGGCGCGCAATCCACTCCGTTCCAGGGCAGTTCTAGAAAAGGTGTGCGAGCGGAATGTAGGCGGGCGATCTTGGCGGCGGTGAGCCTGAGCCTGGGGCTCTCACTACGCCGGGGCGGGCGGTGACGTTTGCAGCCAGAACCGGCATGGCGTGAAGCCCGAGTTCTTTGTTTGCGCGGTGACGGCGGGACTGGAGTCCCGCCGTTGCGCGTTCTTGCCCTTTCCTGAGGGTTCTTTTACAGCCTGTGAAGTTGTGCCCTGACACGTTTTTTTGCACTCCCGCCGAAGTTTTTCCTCACCGTGCAAAGCCCATACCGTGCCAACTGACCCATTATTGCGGGTGATGGGTCAGGCTGCTGCGGGAGCGGGCTGGACCGGTTCGACGGGCTGGGCGCAATGGGCGCAACGCCTGGCGGCTATGGGGATATCGCTGAGGCACTCAGGGCAACTGCGCGTGGCGGGCGGCGGCGGCGGCGCAGCATGGCTGGCCTTTACGCGGGCAAGAAACCAGTTCAGCGGCATGACCACGCCAAAATAAACGACGCTGGCCACGATGAGGAAGGAGATGGCGGCGTTTAGAAAGTTGCCGTACTTCATTTCTCCGCCGTGGACGTGAAGGACAAGATAGGAGAAGTTGGGTTTGCCGACGGTGGCGGAGATGAGGGGATTGAGCACGTCGGTGACGAGCGAATTGACTATGCCGGTGAAGGCCGCGCCGATAATGACGGCGACGGCGAGGTCAACGACATTGCCGCGCAGGATGAAGTCGCGAAAACCTTTGAGCATGTTCGTTCTCCGTTCGGGTGCCAGCGTAACAGGCAGGCATGGGGGAAGACAACAAGTGCAGGGACCGAGGGACAAAGGGATATGGGAGCGGTGGACACCCAGGCAGTTGGAGTGTCAGGGGAAGAATAAAAGGAAGATGGACATGGCGAGGATCATGAGCGAGGTGTAGAGGAAGATGAGAACGCCGGCGTGGTAAAGGCTCCAGCGGCGGCTGAGACAGCGGGCAAGGTCAAACATCCCGGCGCAGGTAATGAGAACGGGGACAAGCTGCCAGCGCGAGGAATGGAGGGCATTGATGTTGGGGAAACCTCCGAGGCGGAGACTGAGGAGGAAGGCGAGGATGGGGAGCAGGATGCCTCGGGCGAGCGACGGCCGGCGCGGGTGGAAGAACGCGATCGGGGAAAGCGCCACGGGTTTCATTATCGCAGTGGAAGAAGATGCGGTATCGCATAGCACAAGAGCGCATAGGGCAGGGGTGCGGCGCATCAGATGAATTGGAGGGATGGGATGCGGGCGATCGACAAACTTTCGACGGTGACAATTGCGGTGCGGGACCAGGACGAGGCGCTCCAGTGGTACGCGCAAATGCTGGGATTCGAAAAGCGGATGGATCAAAGCGGAGAGGGTTTTCGGTGGCTGACAGTGGCGCCTCCGCAGCAGGCGGAGGTGGAGTTTCTGCTGGCGTCGTGGTTTCCCGATCGGGTGGGGAAGAATGCGACGTGGGTGCTTTCAACGCGGGACTGCCAGGGCGGGTACGAGGAACTGAAAGCGAAGGGAGTTGAGTTCGAGCATGGGCCTGAGATGCGGCCGTGGGGGGTCGAAGCCGTGTTTGTGGACCTGTACGGAAACAAGTACGCGCTGGTGCAGGAATCAGCACAGGTGGTGACGGACGAGGCGGAGCAGCAGGCGCTGGGAATGCCGATGGCGGCACGGACCGCGGCGATCAGCGGGGCGCGGTGAGGCTCGAAGTTAGTTCTCTCATTTTGCGATTCGAGCGGCCGATTCTAATGTCGCGTCTGTCTTATTGAGCCCCGGAATCCAGAAGATGGCGCCAGAGCTATACTGTCTGCGCCGCTTCCGGTTTACCAAGCCAGGGACCCTCGCCGTTCGCTCGGAAAGGTGCATTTATCAGAATGTGCATGCTTACCCGTTCCCACCGATTGACCAGTATTGCCGTTATGTCCGCTTTGGCACTGTTCCCTATAGCGGGTGCATTCGCCGGCAGTGGGCAGACTCCAGCCGCTCCCGCAGTTCAGGGAGACGCGTTGGGGCCCGCGGCCTTTGACGCGTTCATTATCTATCCGGTTTCCCCAGACGAATACCCGATGGGCGGAGGCTTTTTGTGGTGGGCTGGCCACAACGGATGGGCTATGACGGACGTTCCGTTGTTGACCACGATCGCCGGTGCGTACGGCCTCGGCATCAACCAGATCATCGGCTCTCCAAAGTGGGTCGAGACCGAGCGGTGGGATCTGATGGCCACGATGGACGCAGATAAGTTCGAGGCGTTCAAGAAGATCCCCTTGGATGAGCAGATGAAGCAGCGGCACCTGATGATGCAGGCGTCTCTTGCCGGCCGGTGCCATCTGAAGGCGCACCGCGAAACACGGGAAATGCAGGTTTATGAGCTGGTAGTTGCCAAAGGAGGATTGAAGATTGCGGAGAGGAATCTCGATCTCCCCGAAGGCTCTTCTTTCTTCATGCCCGGAGAGTGGCACAACTACGGCACGATGGAGAGCTTGGCCGGCAATCTCGCGGGCCCCTCAGGCCGCATCGTTGTCGACAAAACGGGGTTGGGAGCCAGGAGATTCCTCTACGAGCTCAAGTGGACTGCGAACTCGAAGAGCAGCATGGCCGGTGGCAGTCCTTCGATTTTCACCGCTCTCGAGGAGCAGCTCGGACTTGAGTTGGTGCCGGCTACGGAACCGGTTGAGGTTGTGGTTGTCGATCACGTTGAGAAACCGCTTACGGCGGGCTGGCGGGCAGTTGCCGGAGTCGGGAAGTAAGCCCGCCCAATGAATCTTGGTGCACCCGGTCCGTTGCATTTTTGGGCCGGTGTACCACAGAAGCGACGTTCCGCCCACAGAGAATTCCGGAATTCCGGGCCAACATCCCCTTGGCCTTGAAGAAGCCTTTGAGAAGGTCCTACCTTGCCACCAGTTCCATCTGCTTTAACGACTCGGCATAGGGCGCGCACAGGACGCCGCGCTCGGTAATGATGGCGGTGGTGTAGCGCGCGGGGGTGACGTCGAAGGCTGGATTGCAGATGCCCACGCCGTGCGGCGTGACCTGCTTGCCGCCGTGGTGGGTGACCTCGACGGGCGAGCGCTCCTCGATGGGAATGGCGTCGCCTGAGGGCGTATCCATGTCGATGGTGGACCAGGGAGCGGCACAGTAAAACGGGATGCCGTGCTCTTTTGCCAGGATGGCGACGTTATAAGTTCCGATCTTGTTGGCGAAGTCGCCGTTGGCGGCGATGCGATCGGCGCCGACCACGACGGCACGGATTTTGCCGGCGCGCATGAGGCTGGCGGCCATGTTGTCGCAGATGACGGTGGTGGGGATGTGGTCGGCCATCAATTCCCAGGCGGTAAGGCGCGCGCCCTGGAGGAAGGGGCGAGTTTCATCGGCGTAGACGTGAATGCGCTTGCCTTGCTCGACCGCGGCGCGGATGACGCCGAGAGCGGTGCCGTAGCCACAGGTGGCAAGAGCGCCGGCATTGCAGTGAGTGAGGACGCCCCCTTCTTTAGGCAGCAGCTCGGCGCCGAATGCGCCCATGGCCTTGCAGGCGGCGATGTCTTCGTCGTACATGGCGTGGGCTTCGGCTAGGAGCTTTTCGCGGACCTCGTTTATGGGGGCGTGGGCGTTGAGCAGGCGCGCGAAGAGGCGTTTCATGCGATCGATGGCCCAAAAGAGATTAACGGCGGTGGGACGGGTGGCGGCCAGGCGGGCGCAGATCCTGTCGAATTCCGGCGCGAAGTCTTCGATAGTGGTTGCGGAGGAGCGCAGCGCGCCGAGAGCAACGCCATAGGCCGCGGAGACCCCGATGGCGGGAGCGCCGCGGACGACCATGGTTTCGATGACGATGGCAACGTCTTCAAACGTGTCGGCGAGGACGTAGCTTTCCTCAAGAGGGAGCTTGCGCTGGTCGATGAAGCGAACGCCTTCGGGGGTCCAGGTAAGGGTGGGGATCATCGCAATTCCAGTGTAATGGGCGGCGCATCGGGCTGCACAGTTCACAGTCCACCCTACCGGGCGGGAGTGTTTTCGTGCCTCGCTGGACGTGGGCTCGCCTGAGTGCGTAAAGTGGTTTTCGACACTTCTATCAAGCTTGCAATAGCTGAAGGAGCCCGCCTTTGAGACTGACCTCTGTCGACTGGATCATCATGATCCTCTACTTCGTGTTTGTGCTGGGCATTGGCGTGGCCCTGAAGCGCTACATGAAGACGAGCAAGGACTTCTTCCAGGCGGGGCGGGCGCTGCCGGCTTGGATCTGCGGCCTGGCGTTTATCAGTGCCAACCTGGGCGCGCAGGAAGTGATCGGGATGGGGGCTTCCGGCGCGAAATACGGGCTGGAGACGGCGCAGTTTTACGGCATCGGCGCCATCCCGGCCATGATCTTCGTGGGCATCTTCATGATGCCGTTTTATTACGGCTCAAAGGCGCGCAGCGTGCCGGAGTTTTTGCGGCTTCGCTTCGATGAAAAGACGCGGGCGCTGAATGCATGCTCGTTTGCGGTGATGACAGTGTTCTCGTCGGGCATCAGCATGTATGCCATGGCGCGGCTGATCCAGGCGCTGCACGTGTTTGACGCCATGTTCATGCAGTTCGGCTGGAACAAGGATTGGATTTTCACCGTCTCCATCGTGATGTCGGCGGTGATTGTGCTGGGATACATCTTTCTGGGTGGCTTGACCAGCGCGATTTACAACGAGGTGATCCAGTTTTTCCTGATCATGGCGGGATTCCTGCCGCTGGTGCTGCTGGGCCTGAAGAGCGTGGGCGGCTGGGAAGGCATGAAGGCCAGCGTGTCGAAGATCGATCCGCGCATGGTGCACGAGTGGCACGGGATCATGCACGCGAGCACCAACCCGATGGGAATCGACATCATCGGCATCGGGATGGGGCTGGGATTCGTGCTGGGCGCGGGTTACTGGTGCACGGATTTCCTGGTGATCCAGACGGCGATGGCGAGCCACAACATGGACGCGGCGCGAAGGGTGCCGCTGATCGCGGCGGTTCCCAAGATGCTGTTTCCGTTCCTGGTGATTTTGCCGGGGCTGCTGGCCATCGGGCTGCCCACGCCGCACACGGTGGAGACGGTAATCCACGAGCCGAATGGGGCGATTGTCCACAACATACAGGTGGTGTCGCCGGAAGCGGAGAAGGGCGAAGGAATTGTGCCGGCCAAGATCAATCCCGTGACCGGCAAGCCGATGCTGGACGCGAGCGGCAAGCCGCTGATCGACTACGACATGGCCACGCCGATGATGCTGCTGCATTTTTTCCCGACGGGGATTCTGGGCCTGGGGCTGACGGCGCTGCTGGCGAGCTTCATGAGCGGCATGGCGGGCAACGTGACGGCGTTCAACACGGTGTTCACCTACGACCTTTACCAGAGCTACATTCACAAGGGCGCGAGCGACCGGCATTACATGACGGTGGGCCGCTGGGCGACGGTGGGCGGGATCCTGCTGTCGATTGCGACGGCGTACGCGGCCATCAGC
>CAWBIG010000232.1:0-40581 GCA_963788435.1 uncultured Acidobacteriota bacterium
ATGAATACAACTTCGGCTATCCCATTAATGGCCCCTGGACGCTGATCTTGACAAATCCCACCGGGCCTGTTCCTCTTAATGGCGGTTTTGGCCCCGCGACAGGCGTAATTGGGAGCACAAACGGATTTCTTACCATATACAAGAACACAAACATAGTCCTCTTGCCGGATTCATATTATAGAACGCAATATCTGGTTTATGTTGCCGCCTGGCATTTGATTGCTGTTTTGACGGCGGAGCGATCACGTCGGATGCGGGCGCGCTGCTGCTGGGCCAACCGACCGGGCGATCCGGCTGACCGAACGTTTTGCCGCCTGCTTCACCGACACTCGCGCTTCGGAGCTGGTGGAGCACCAGGTGAGACCCTGGTGATGCAGCGCGTGTTCGGCATCGCGCTGGGCTACGAGGACCTCAACGACCACGACGAGCTGCGCCACGACCCGGTGCTGGCGGTGCTGGCCGGCAAGCTGGCGGCGCAAGCGCTCGGATTGTGCGCCGCTGGCCGGCAAATCGACGCTGAACCGGCTGGAGCTGAGCCGGCCGGAGCCGACGCGCTATCACAAGATCAGCCACGACCCGGAGGCGATCGAGCGGCTGTTCGTCGATCTGTTCCTGGAGGCCCACGGAAGGCGCCCGAGCAGATCATCCTCGACCTCGACGCCACCGACGATCCGCTGCACGGCAACCAGGAAGGCCGATTCTTCCACGGCTATTACGACTGCTACTGCTATCTGCCGCTCTACATCTTCTGCGGCCGGCACCTGCTGGCGGCGAAGCTGCGGCCGGCCGAACATGGACGCCGCGGCCGGGCGCGGAGGAGGAGATCGCCCGCATCGTGGCGCAGATCCGCCGCCGCTGGCCGCGAGACGCGCATTCTGCTGCGCGGCGATTCCGGCTTTTGCCCGCGAGACGCTGATGGCATGGTGCGAAGCCAACCGCGTCGACTACGTGTTCGGCCTGGCGCGCAACGAGCGGCTGGACGAGGCGATCATGGCCGAGCTGATCGCAGCGCCACGATCGAGAGCATCCGCACCGGCAAGCCGGCGCGCTGCTTCAAGGACTTCACCTACGCGACGCGGGACAGTTGGAGCCGCGACCGGCGCGTCATCGGCAAGGCCGAGGTGACCGGCGGCGAGGCCAATCCGCGCTTTGTCGTCACCATCGCTCAGACCGGCCGAGGTCCGCGGCGCGGCATCTCTACGAGAAGATCTACTGCGCCCGCGGCGAGATGGAGAACCGCATCAAGGAGTGCCAGCTCGACCTGTTCGCCGACCGCACTTCAGCCGCGACCATGCGGGCCAACCAGCTGCGCCTGTGGTTCGCCTCGATGGCCTATGTGCTGCTCTGCGCGCTGCGCCGCATCGGCCTCGCGCATCACCCAGTTCGCCGAGGCGACCTGCGGCACGATCCGGCTGAAGCTGCTGAAGCTCGGCGCCCTGGTGCGGGTCAGCGTGCGGCGGATCAAGATCGCCATGGCGTCGGCCTGTCCCCATGGCAGGACGAGTTCGAACTGGCGCACACGCTCGTTGCGCAACGCCGCCGCCTGACACGAACCAGACAGCGCACAGACAACATATCCCCTACCAATGCCACTCATGGAGCGGCGGGGGCGGAGCTTGGCCGGAATCCGGTGCGGGCCGCTATCGTTGCTGGGCCGCTACGGATATTCGGGACGGCTCCGGAACGTATGCCGCGACGCTACTCGCCAGTATGAGAAATCCGGGTTAGCGCATGCCGACCCGCTTCTGCGGCTTGCGCAGGCGCAAGCAGCCGCGCCGCCGCCGTACTCGCCCGCCAACTGGGTTTCCTACGGCGGCGGCGAGGCGATCCTCCTGGCGATCGTATTGCTCGTGGTGGCCGGCGGATTTGCCTATGCCGGCAAACGGCTGCGCGCCCCGCTCAGGGTCGCGCGGCCGGGCGGCATCGCCGCCGGGTTCATGATCGCGATCTGGCTGCTGGCGATCTACACCGTCGGCGTCGCCACGTTCGTCTACGGACTGCAAGTGAAGCAGGCCTATCCGGGCTTCGTCGCGCCCCGCGTGCGCGTCGGCACGTTCGTCGATGCGCCGGTGACCTTCTTCGTGATTCTCTACCTCACGCGGCGTTGGGGCTGGAAGGTCGCGCTGGCCAGCGCCGTCATCGGCACCGCCGCCGCGCCGATGATCTTCGAGTTTCCCTTCGATCTGATCGTCATGGCGCGGACCAATCCGCCGATCCCGACTCATCCGATGCTGTATCGGCAGCTTTTCTTCCTGCCGTTGTTCCTGGTCGAGTTCTCAACGGTATCGCTGCTGACGTTGCTGCCTTCGATGCGGGTGACCGCGTACGCCTGCTACGCGGTGGCGGGGATGTTTGCGGTATTCGCCGTCTGGGCTGCGTTCGGGTTCGCCTTTCCCGCGGAACCGCTGCCGCTCGCGCTGAACGTCATTTCGAAGATCCTGTGCTTCGTAGCGGCGATCATGCTGTTTGTCTGGAAGGCGGACGCGGGAAGTCTCTGGAGCGAGAGCGTAAAATCGATTGTCGCAGACCAGGGGAGGGCGCTCGTTCTGATTACATCATTGTCGATCTCACGTTCGTTGCTCATTGTCGGGCATTGAGTGAAAAACGCATGATTTGCCCAACGATATATTTTCGTAAACTCCTATAAGGTCTCCTGGCGAACGGGAAATCAGCGCGGAAAAATGTGCCATTGACCGCATCGTCCTTATAGCATCGAAGTGATCCGTCAACGCACGGCCGGAGTGGCTGGCGGCAAAGCAAGGTTTGAAAACACAGATTTCACAGGTTGCACAGATTAAGGCACTGATTCATATAATCTGATCCGTGCCCTAATCTGTGCAACCTGTGAAATCTGTGTTTCAAACCTTGCTTTTGTCAGCCGCGCCCGGCAAGAAGCGTGCGAAAGTATGTCGGTTCGATCTGTGCGCCCAAGTTCACGCCGTAACTTATGAGACTTGTGTTTCGGAAATCGACTTGGATACTGCAAGGGGGTACTCAAAGTGCAGTCCGCGCACCGCTTTGACGGCAACAATTGCTGGAAGTTCATCAATTCCCAAACAGATCGGCCAAGCCCCGAAGCACACATGCCGTCGCTTGGGCAGAACTCCTGCTGCCCCACCCACCTCACCCCCCGGTCCCGGCCGCCGATTGCGGTGCCGGCTCGATCATCTGCGGGCCGCCGCGTTCGATGCGGAACACCGCCAGCCCGCGCCGCACCTGGCCGTCCGGCAGCAGCGCCAGCCAGCCATCGGCGCCCAGGAAGCCGGCTGGCTGGGTCAGGGCGGCGATGGAGAACCCGCCGTTGGCGCCCAGCACCCGAGCGATCGAAGCGGCATCGAACGCCAGATCCGCAACCGTCGGCGGCGCCCCCCATACTTCGCCGCATACCCCTGCTCCAGCCCGGCCCGCGCCGCCGGATCGGGGGCGGCAAACCAGGCACCCGGCATCTGGCCCGATCCGCTGGACGGCGAGGCCCACAGCGCCGGCCCCATGATCTGCACCTGGGAGCGGTCCACGTCGTAATACGGCAGCATCGAGGCCACCTCGGCCAGCGCCTCCCCGGTATCGGCCAGCAGCAGCGCGTTGAAGACTGGGCGGCGGGATCGGCGTCTTCGCCAGCTCCTGCGCCTGGCGCCGGCCCTCCGGCGTGCCCAGCGCGCGGGCCTGCTTGATCTGCGCCTCGATCGGCCCGCGCCGGTTGGCGTAGTCGGCGAGGTCCCGTGTGGTGGTGTTGATCGAGCCCATGCCGGCCTCGTGGAACCTGATGTTCGGCGGCGGCAGCCCGTTCGCCGCGCCCGCCTGCTCAGCGCCTGCCCCATCACGTGGCCGAAATCGGTGTCCGGCAGCAGGGCCGCGATCTGCGTGCGTCCCTGCGCCTGCACTGCGGCCACCAGCCGGCGCACCTGCTGGCCCGGCGTGATGCCCAGCGTCCAGACCCCTGGCTGCGCCTGCGACGGATCGTTGGTGAAGGCCAGCACGGCGACGTTGGCGGTGCGCGCCACCGGCGCCACGGCCGCCGTCTCCGACGACAGCAGCGGCCCGATGATCAGCCCGGCACCGGCGGCAATCGCGGCCTGGGCCGCCGCCGCGGCGCCCTGCGGGCGTGCCGCCGGTGTCCTTCACGTCGAGATACGGCGCGCCCGGCACCGCCAGGGCAAGCTGCGCCGCCTGCGCCAGCGCCTGGCCGAGATCGGCGCGGGGACCGGTCAGCGGCGCCAGCAGGGCGACTCGCTCGTTGGCCGGGGCCGGGGCCTGCACCGGCTGGCCCGGGTTCAAACCGATGGGGGCTCCGCCGTTGTTGTTTCCGGTGCCATATCCAGCACCGTAGCCGCCGGAGGGGTAGTATCCCCCCGAGCCACCGCCGCAACCGGCCAGTGCCAGTGGCCCAAGGAGCAGAAATGCCCGACGACGCATGCGCAGCATCTCCTGATCGACGGGGCGGACCCGGTATCCGTTCCCGGCGGTCTTGTGCTGGTTTCCACGCCGATCGGCAACCTCGGGGACGTGTCAACGCGCGCTCGTGAGACGCTGGCCGCGAGCGACCTGGTCCTGTGCGAGGACACCCGCCACAGCGCGCGGCTGCTGTCGGCGCTGGGCGTGCGGGTGCGCACCGAGCCGCTGCACGAGCATAACGAGGATGCGCGCATCGGCCCGGTGCTGGCGCTGCTGCGGGCCGGGCGGCGCGTGGCGCTGGTGTCGGACGCCGGCACGCCGCTGCTGTCCGATCCCGGGTTCCGGCTGGTGCGGGCGGCGATCGCCGAGGGCCTGCCGGTCAGCGCGGTGCCCGGGCCGAACGCGGCGCTGACCGCGCTGGTGCTGTCCGGGCTGCCGCCGGTGCCGTTCCTGTTCCTCGGGTTTCCCCCGCCTCGGGCGGCGGCGCGGCGGGCCGGCGTTCGGCGGCGTTGCGCGCGGCCGAGCGCGCCGGGCTGGCGGCGACGCTGATCTGGCACGAGGCGCCGCATCGGCTGGCCGAGACGCTGGCCGACATGGCGGCGGCGTTCGGCGCCCGGCCGGCCGCGGTGGCGCGCGAACTGACCAAGCGGTTCGAGGAGGTGCGGCGCGGCACGCTGCCGGAACTGGCGGCGTTCTACGCGGCGACGCCGGTGCGGGGGGAGGTGACCGTGCTGGTCGGGCCGGCCGCCGCGCGACGCCGCCGCGGATGCGGAAGGTCTGGACGAGCGGCTGCGGGCCGCGCTGGCCGGCGGCAGCGTGAAGGACGCCGCGGCGCTGGTGGCGGCGGCGACCGGCCTGCCGCGCAAGCTGGTGTATGCACGGGCGCTGGCGCTGGCGGCCGTGCAGGGCTGACCGGGGCGATTGCGCCTGCCCCGCGAGCTGGGTCGGCAGCCGGTGGGAACCTGGCAATATTTTGCCCGTGGGCAACAAAGGAAGCTTTCAACACGGAGGCAACGGAGGACCACGGAGCAGCCACGGAGAGCGCGTGCCTCGCCCGGCGGACGCGGGAGGACGCGCTCTCCGTGGTGCTCCGTGGTTCTCCGTGCCTCCGTGTTAGAATCTTTATTGAATTCCGTGCCAGCACAGGCGCCGCCTGGTTCCCCCGTATGCGTGCGAAGCCGAAATCGGAACGGCGGGGCCGGCCATGATCCGGTCCCGTGCGTGAGCTTTGCCTCGATGTGTGCGAAAGGGTCAGGAAGGCCCGGGGGCCACCGCCGCGGCCGGCGCATATGGTTCCGGTATCGGATCGAACGCAGTCGTCCGCCACTTCGCCGATGAAGAACCCCAGCACGCGGCGGAGCGCGTCCCGTTTCATCTCCAGCCAGTCCCAGTTGCTCCCCGGCTTCTTGTCCTGCTCCTCGCAGAACGCCTTCTGCCGGCGGGCCTTCTCCTGCATCAGGGTGGCGACGCTGCCGCCGAGCAAGCGGATGCTGTCGAACAGCGTCGTTCCAGAACGGACCGGTGCAGAAGCCGGGCACCACCGCCAGGTCGAGGCAGATATCGACCAGGGTGCGGCCGAGCGGGCGGCGGCGCACCTGCGCCTCGAGTTCCTCCAGGGTCGGCATGAACAGTTCGGGGTCGTTCCAACCGAACGGGCGGGATGGCCGGCGCCTTCCGCGCGATGGGCGCCTCGGCCGGTTGCTCGGCCGGCGCATCGGCGCGGTTGCTCGGCGGCCGGTCGCCTGGCGGTCGGCCGGCGGCTCGGCCGGCGGATCGGCTGCCGGCGGATCGGCTGGCGCGGCCGGTGTCGCGGTCGCGCGCTTGCGCGGTGCGGTGAAGCGGATATCCCGGCCCTGCGCCGCGCGCTGCGAGCAACACGCGCTCCAGCGCGGCGGCGCGCAGCAGGCCGCGTTGCAGGTGCGCGAGGATCGCATACAGCCGGCCGGTGCCGAAGCAGGCCGCGACGGCGTTGAAGTCGGGGCTGGCGGAGCGGTCCTTCGCGGTCTCGGCGAGATGGCGGCCGAAGCCGAGCAGGATGCGAACGGTGTGCAGCAGTGCGGCGATGCGCGCGGGCATGGTCCGGCCGGGCCGATCCGGTTGGGGATCGTCGGGTGAGGCAGGACAGGGGGTGGCGGTCGCGGCGTGCTCCATGACAGCATCTTCTAACATACGTTAGACGTCTCTGTCGATACGAAATCGTCAGCGGGCCGATTCCGGGCGAGTCTCACCATCGTCTCATGTGCGCTCCGGGCGAGACGGTGGGCAGCGCCGGTCGGGCAATTGCCCGCTGGGCATGGGGTGTTGCCCGCCCGTGGCGCGAACCGCACGCCCCACCACGCAAAGGCCCCCGGCATCATCGCCGGCCGCGCACCGCCCGCTTCTGCCGCAGGCGCTCCTGCTTCTGCCGCAGGCGCCCCTGCTTCTGCATCCAGCGACGCGCCGCACGGTTGGGAAAGGCCGCTGGCGACGCGCCGTCCGCCGCCCGGTCTGCTCTGGTTCCGCGGACCTGGTCTGCTCTGGTGCATGGGCTTTTGGGTCCGGTCGCGCCAGCGTAGCGGGTGGTGTCGCCGGAAGGCAGCCGCTGGCGCGGGCAACAGCCTCTGGTGCATGGGCTTTCGCCTGCGCTGCCGCCGGTGCGACGTGCGGCGCCTCGGTGCGCGTATCGGCCGCTTCAGGTGCATGGGCTTTTGCCCACGGGTTGACCGGCGCGGGGGGTGCGTCGGCCGGGAGCGCGGCACCACCGACGGCGCATGCAGGTGCATGGGCTTTTGCCCGCACCGGTGATGACGCGACGGATGACGATGAGGCAGACCACGACGCGGCAGACGACGGCGCGGCAGACGACGGCGCGGCAGATGGCGTTGCGGCAGTCGTCGCGGCGGCAGAGCGGCGCCACGCCACACGGCGCCACGCCACACGGCGCCACGCCAGACGGCGTCACGGCGGAGGCGCCCGGATCGCGGGCGCACTCTGGTGCCTGGGCTGTTATTGCGACATCGGCCGGTACGGCGCGCTGTGCCACAGGATCGCGCGGCGCGGCCGCAGGATCGCTCGGCGGGGCCGCAGGTGCCTGGGCTTCTGCCGGCGCTACGCCGCGCTGCCCGTCTGCCACACCGCGGCGCGGACGCCCCGCCTGCCGCGCCAGCGCAATGGCTGCCTCCCACGGTGCCAGGGAGGCTGCCTCGGCACGCCGCATGGCGCGGTCCTCTGCCGGAGCGATGCCCCCGGCCGGGTAGTGTGGCGCGCGCAGTTCCGGCGGCCGCTGCCACAAGCGGGCGGCCAGTTCCGGCGGCAACCGGTCGCGGCAATCCAGGGCGGCGCGGAACACCCGGCCGCGGCGCGCCAGGCTGCGGAGGAAATGGCAGCGGGCCCGCCACTCGGGGCTGTAGCGCGTGTGCGCCGCGGCGATGCGCGCGCGGCCCTCGGCCGTGCGGGGACCGGTGCTGCGTCCGCCATGCATCCGGCAGCGCAGCTTCCCCCTGATCGCCGGGGCGCGGCACGGGCAGCCCGCCCGCGTGCGAGCGCCGCAACGGGGGGAGAGGTTCAGATCCGGGTTGCCGCGCCGCTTGACTGCGGACGGCGGGGAGGCGGCTTGCGGTGCCGGCCGGCCGGCCGGCGTGGCCGCGGTGCTGGGTGGTCGGGGCGAGTGAAGCATCGGCACGCTCCTGATGGCTTTCCTGTGGGTGTAGTATCATTTCCTAGGTAAGTTTACCAGAGGTTGCTGCCGACCAGGTCGAGGAGGGCACAAGGCGGCGGATGCGGCGGTTCGCTCCCGAGGGGATGCGGCTGGCTGGCCGAGGGCGCTGTACTCGTTTCGCTGCGGCGAAAAACGCTACGCAACAGTTGCGTTTAGTTTTGCCGCGTGCTATTGGATCGCGCGGCTGACCTTGGGAGTTCGTCATGATGAGGCTAAGAGATGCGGCTATCGTCGGCGTTGCCTCGATCGCGCTAGCCACTGCACCGGTCAATCCAGCCTTCGCCCGTTGGCACGGCGGCGGTCCAGTATTCTGGCCGTTCGCGCTTGGGGCGGCGGTGGTGGCCGGTGCCGCCGTCGTCGCCACGGCGCCGCTGCGGGCTTTAGCGGCACCGGTCTATGCGCCCCCACCGGCCTATTACCCGCCGCCACCGGCCTATTACCGCCCCCACGGGCCTATCCACCGCCGGGCTATTACCCGCCGCCGGGCTACTACGCACCGCCACCGGGCTATTACGGTCGCTAACCCACGTCCACCAGCGTAAGGTTGCGGCGGCTCTCTCTGGACCTTGTTGATGTGTTGAGTGCTCGTGGTGTCACAGCCACAGTCGTCGCCGCCGAGCCTCTGCCCGCCCGGCGCGGCGGCCGCCCTTCCCGCGCGCAGGCTGCGCTGCTCGCGGGACCGCATTCTCGATGTCGCAGCCGATCTGTTCCTGACCGAAGGCTACGGCGCCACCACCATCGAGGCTGTCGCGCAACGCGCCAGGATTTCCAAGCGAACGTTCTATCACCGTTTCCCCGACAAGGCGGCGCTGTTCGACGCAGTCCTGCGTCGGATCATTCAAGGGATCAGGCCGTCGCCCGACATACCGCTCTTTGAGGGGGGCGACCTCAGCGAAGTGCTGCGCCGCCTCGCGCGACTGGCCGTGCGCGCATCCGTTGCCCCGATGACGCTGGCGCTCACCCGATTGATGCTGACCGAGGCCCAACGCTTCCCTGAGCTTGCCGCTATCGTCGCACGCGAAGGCAGTCGCGGCGATGCCGTCAGGCAAATCACGGCGTTGCTGGAGCGCGAGTCCCGCGCCGGCCGACTTGCGATCGACCGCCCGGAATTCGCCGCTGAGCAATTCCTTGCTCTCCTGATGACCGTGCCACAGCGCCGCGCCCTCGGCCTCGGGACGCCGATGACCGGAGCCGAACTCGATTGCTGGGCTGATGATTGCGTCAACCTGTTCCTCAACGGTTGCAGGTATTGGCAGGCGGGCGAATTCGCCGGGTGAAGCGCAACCGAGGGCCAAGGTAGCGTTCACGCGGGTCATTGACGACGCGACAGGATTTATACCGGCGGCCTTACGCGCTGCCTTTCCGGCTGTCATGGCCGGCCAGCGTGCCGGCCATGACTTGAAGGAAACGGTCAGCGCAAAGCGCGGCCGATATTAGATGCGATTGGGTGTGACGACAACGAACGTGTGCAAGACTTGCGACAATCTCGTTAGAAGAGCGCGGCGCAAGTTCGATCTGTGATGGTCAGAGCCGTCCTGATCCGCCTTGGCAACAGAGTAAACACGTCGAACATGCGCCAGTCGCCAGTCTCGGCCCACCATGCCGAGCGTGGAGGACGGACGGCTTTTGACAGCTTTTCCCCATAAGCCGAACCGCCGCTCTCCACCCAAAGCCGACTCCCCGGTTTGCATAAATCGGGAATTTCGCACCGCGGTGGTCAGCCGGGGAGCGCATTGCGGGCGGTTCGCGATAGGCAAGCATCGAGATTGCGCCCAATGCGAGGTGGCCAATGTTGCTCACTGTGAGAAGTGCGGTTGCCGAAGACCAACCGGCCGTTGTCGCGCTGTGGCGCGCCTGCGGTCTCGTCGCATCCTACAATGACCCGGCCGCCGACTTCCGTTTCGCCAAAGCCGGCTCCTGCTCCGACGTGCTTGTCGGCATCGACGATGCCGGGGACATAGCCGGCAGCGTCATGGTCGGGCATGACGGGCATCGCGGCTGGCTCTACTACGTCGCCGCCCATCCTGCATCGCGCAACACGGGCGTGGGCCGGCGCATGGTGCAGGCGGGGGAGGACTGGCTCCGCCAACGCGGGGTCGTGAAGGTGCAGCTTCTGGTGCGGGAAACCAACGCCAAGGTGGTGGGGTTCTACGAGCACCTCGGCTTCGAAGTGGCCCCGCGCGTTGTCATGAGCAAGTGGCTGCGGCAACCATCGTAGGCCGTCGCCAGGCCTGCCTGGCCCACCCCCGTCAGTGCGAGCGAAGCGAAGCAATCTCCCACGAGCGCTCGTGCGTTCTCTCGTGGGAGATTGCTTCGCTTCGCTCGCAATGACGGGGGTGGGCCGCAGGCTCGAACCATTGGGATCACGACGCTAGAGACCGGCGAGGCGGGCAACGGCCGGGGCGAAGGCGTCCATGTAAGGTTCATGCACAACATAATAGGAGATGCCCCAACGATCGCGGTAAGCGTGCAGGTCTTCCACTATCTGGCCGACGGTGCCGATCAGCACGTAAGGGCTCTGGAGGACGGCGTCCGCGGTAAGCTGCGGCGAGTTGCGTGCCAGTTCTTCGGCCGCCTGGCGGCGGTCATCGGTCACGACAACCCGTTGCACCAGCGCGTTCAATTCCAGCAGTGCGAACCGCGCATCGCCTGCGGCCTCGCGCACGAGCCGCACCCGCTCATCGACGCCGGACACGGTCCATCCGGAAAGGTCTGGCGGCGCGGCGCCGCCCTGGCGAAACGTCAGCCCCGAGAAACCGACGATGTCGGCTTCCCGCGCCGCAAGAGCGAGCAAACGACGGCTGTTGCCGCCGATGAGAAGCGGCGGATGCGGTTGCTGTGCGGCAGGCGGCGCAATCCTGTGGCCGGTCACGCGATAGTGCCGGCCAGTGAAGCTGACCTGTTCGCCGCTTAGCAGGCGCTTGATGATGGTGACTGACTCTGCCAGCCGCTCAACTCTGGTGCCTCCCGGATCGAACGAGAACCCCGCTTCGTCATATTCGGATTTGATACTCCCGGCGCCCAGGCCGAGCTCGAGCCGCCCGTCGCTCAGCAGATCGACGGTCGCGGCTTCGCGTGCCACCAGCACGGGATGGCGCAAATCGTTGTTGAGCACGTACGTGCCGAGCCGCAGGGTTTTTGTCGCCTCCGCGGCGCTGATCAACGCCGGCATCGGCGCGACGAGGCCGGTGAGGTGGTCGGGGACAGTCAGAGTGGCGTAGCCGAGCGCCTCAACCTTGCGAGCCTTGTCCATCCATTCGGCGCGCGACTGCGCGTGCCGGGCACTCACACCAAACCGGAACGGTTGCATCGCTGCATACCCCTTTGGAGCCTCTACGGCGGCGTATCATACCAGCCCGCATCGAGCCTGCCCCACGTCATTTGCGGCGGCTGCTCGGTACCATTCGTTATGGCGGTACCTTTCGTGATGGCTGGTACCTTTCGTCATGGCCGGTACGTTTCGTCATGGCCGGTACGCTCCCGTCATGGCCGGTACGCTCCCGTCATGGCCGGGCCTGACCCGGCCATCTACCCCCGACCGTCCGTGCGCAGATGGCCGGGTCAGGCCCGGCCATGACGTGAGCCCGGTGGTGGGGCCTAACCGGCGTTCCCATAGCTGACGACCTCAAACTCGATGCCGTCCGGGTCAAGGAAATAGAAACGGCGGCCCGGTTCATAGTCGGCATGGCCGAACGGCCTGAGGCCCGCCGCGATCACGCGCGCCTCGGTGGCATCGAGCTCGTCAACTACAACGCCAATATGGTTCAGCGGCCTGCCTTTGGCAAAAGCTTCAGCGGCGCGCGCAGTATCGCCCGGGGTATGCAGCGCCACGTAGCGATCGTTCGAACCGACATGGATGGTGTATCCGCCACTCTGTGACCGGCCGCGCCAGCGGACATGCCAACCGAACAGTGCTTGCAGCAGACCCAGCTGCGCTCGTGATCGGCGACCGTGATATTCACATGCTCAAGGCGTGGTGATGTCATCGGATTTTCCTCCTAGGGCCACGCGTGCATCGCTGGCCGGTTGCAGCTTCTAGAACCTCAAGCTAGCTTGAGGTCAAGGTATTTTTCGGGGCGCGGCATGACCTCATCCTCGACGATGTCGATCGGCGATCTCGCCCGCAGGACCGGGCTGTCGGTGTCCGCGATCCGCTTCTACGAGGCGCGCGGCCTGGTCAGGGCGGTTCGCAGTGCCGGCAATCAACGCCGGTTCATGCGCGCTGACATCCGGCGATTATCCTTCGCGCTCATCGCGCAGCAGTTGGGACTGAGCCTCGCCGAGATCGAGGCCGCGCTTGCGACGCTGCCGCACGGGCAGGCGCCGACGCGCGCGGAGTGGCGTGCCATCGGCGAGCGCATGCGTGGCGCCCTCGCGGCAAAGATCGCCATGCTGCAACGAACGCAGGAGCTATTGGACGGCTGTATCGGCTGTGGGTGCCTGTCGCTGGATCGTTGCGCGCTGTACAATCCAAACGATCGTGCCGCGCGCGCCGGGCCGGGTCCGCGCTTCTTGTTGGGCGACCGGGCAGCGGATTTCGAAGACGATTGACCCGGAGTCTGCCACAGCCCGTGCAACAGCGTGCCCGTGCAACAGCGTGCCCGTGCAACAGCGTGCCCGTGCAACGGCGTGCCCGTGCAACAGCGTGCAGGGCTTTCGGGCACTTCTGTCTGCAATCAGGCAGGTTGGTAATACCAGGCCGCATAGAACCTGACTCTCATCATACGCCGCGGCGGCACGGCATCTTCGTCATGGCCGGGCTTGACCCGGCCATCTGCGCACGGACGGTTCGGGGGTAGATGGCCGGGTCACGCCCGGTCATGACGGGAGGGCGTCCGGTGCCGTACGTCAGCCTTTACGCGGCGTGGTACAACACTTCAGACCGGTCACCTTGGTAACACTTTTCGTGCTTTGTTCCGGTCCGGCTCTATCGCCGTGCCAGGTCAGCGTCGGTGCCAGGCCGAGGCGTTCGGTCGAGATAGGCCGCCACCGGACCGGTCAACCGCATGCCGCGCGATTCCTTCCGGCGTTACAAATCGCGCCGCGACGATCTCGCGGTTGTCGAGCGTCGGCTCGGGCACACTGTCCAGTCGCAGCGCGAAGAAATGCACGCTGTCGCGCCGCGCCCACATCAGCGAACGGTTCAAGCCAGCGATGCTTTGAGGGCGACTCCGTATTCAGGAATCCCGGAGATTCCGTTCGGCACTTTCACCGTCAGGCCATTGCCGGCCTGCTTCCATTGCGGTGCATGGGTTGAGCCGAGCACCTCAAGCCTGGCGATCTTGCCAGGGGAGTTCGGGCTCGACAGGCCCAGCGCTTCGATGGTGATCTGCTGCGCGGGCAGGCCAAGCACGATGGCGTAGACCACGTTGTTGCTCTTGTTGCGTGTAAAGCGAACGTCCTGCGCGCCGAGTTTACTGACGCTGTTGCCCTGGAACGAGCCGGCCTTGATGGCATTGGGACCCTCGCCGTATATCTTCCACGGGCGCGTTTCATAGATGGCCTCGCCGTTCACGCCCATCCACGCGGTGATCTTGTCGAGGACGGCGATCTCCTTGGCGTCGATGGTTCCGTCGGGCTTGCCGGGAATGTTCAGAACGAAAGTGCCATTCTTGCTTACGGTATCGACGAGCCAGTGAATCACATCGCGCGGGTTGAGGTAACCGCCGAACTCGCCCGGCCGGTCGAAGACAGCGCGATTGTAGTGCCATTCGCCGATGCAGGTTTCCGATTGCCACGCGAAGGGCATGATGCCGCTGGTAAGGCCGCGCTCGTAATCGGCGACGACGGACTTGGCCAGGCGGTCGGGCACGTTCTTGACATTGGCGGCCACGTCCACTTTGCCGCGCTTCATGAGCGAGTTGTTGTAGTAGTACGCCGCGATGTTCATGCCGCCCCAGCCCAAGGGGAACAAATCATTGTCGAAGTAAAGAAGGTCGGGATCGTGCAAATCGATGAGGTCGCGGGTGCGGTCGTAAAAGTTTTTGACGTAAGAGGGATCGGGCAATGCGTTCTCAGGATGCTTGGGGCCGTAGAGGCGCTGCGGATCGTTGCCCTGCCACCACGCGTCCTTGCCGTCTGCGAGGGTGAGCTCGCCGTCGTAAGGAACGCCCGCCATGGGGCCCTGCTTGTCGGCGCCGTGCGAGGTTTGGAACCACCACCAGTTGCGGGCCTGGTGGATGGTTACGCCGAAGCGAAGCCCGCGATCGCGCGCGGCCCTGGCCCAGGTTCCCACCACGTCACGGTGAGGGCCCATGCTCTGCGCGTTCCACGGGTGGTGCTTTGACGCCCAGCAATCAAAGCTGTCGTGGTGGTTGGCCAGCGAGAAGAAGAAGCGCGCGCCGGCTTTCTGATAGCGGTCCATGAGCTCGTCCGGTTCCCAGTTGAGCAGGGTCCATTGGGCGCACAGATCCTTATAGCCAAGGCGCGAGGGCGGCCCGTAGTGCTCCAGCTGGTATTGGTATTGGCGTTGCCCAGGCTCATACATATTGCGGGCGTACCAGTCGCCCGCCTCAGGAACGCATTGCGGGCTCCAGTGCGCCCAGATGCCGAATTTGGCGTCTCGGTACCACTCCGGAGCGTCGTATTGCAGAAGGGAATCCCAGTTGGGCGCGAAGGGTCCGGTTCCGGCCAGACCGGGGAGGGGCGACTGCATGGGCACGCCGTCCCAGGAATCGGGAATGCCGGGCAGCTTGGGCGGGGAGCCCCATGAAGTGGCTTTCCACGTGGCGGGATCCAGCCTGGCGGTGGCGATCTTATCGCCGGAGACCGCGGAAAAAACGCGCTCTGATTCCGGCGTGGCGCAGAAACGGGCGTAGTCGAAATCCGCCGGGTTGGCGATTTCATCGGGCAGGCGGCGCGGAAACGCCTTTGTGGCTGCTATGGCTGCTGCGGACACGCTGAGGATCTTGCAGAAATCGCGACGACGCATTTCGATCCCTCCTGCTGCTGAAGAATGCATGAATACGGTTACAGCAAACCAGCATACTCGATGCACCGCGAGCAAGAGCACGGAATGGTGAGAATTTCTGGTCCGGGTTTCCGCCCGGAGCAAAGTTCTGGCGTCGGCTGCGTGATACTCTTGCGCGGGTGCGGAGGCGTTTTTGTCAGTCGGGTCTCAATGCGCGCAGGCGCCGAAGTCCCTCTTCACCTTGTCCACCAGGAAAGGATGGGTGGCGCCGCGGGCCTTTTTTTTCTTGCCCGAAACGCGCATGCGGTCCCCCGGCTTGACCGCGGATACGTCCCCCATGAGGGAATAGCTCAGGTGATCGCCTTCATTCTCGATCATGAGACCGTCCGGGCTTGAAGCCGCGCAACCGGTAATAGTCTTGTCGTGGCGGACAGCAACGTAAATGCCGATGCCGATGGCGGCGCCAATCACCACGATGGCGGCGACGATCAGGTCATCCTGAGTTTTGGTGGGGATGGAATTGTTTGGATGCGCGCGCACTCTTGCGGCGCCGGCCTGTTGCGAGGTGGGCAGCAGCAACGCGCACACAGTCAGATTGGTGAGAATGATCCGGTAGGGCTTGCCCATGATCGACCTCTTCCGAAATTTGGACAGAATTGAAATTCGAGTGAATTCGAGCGGGTTGGAATCCACTGCGGGAACCGGTTGGGAAGTGTTCGGATGATATCCGGGAAATGCGGTGCAGGGCCAGCACAATCTTCATGCAGGTATGCGTATCCCGATACAATTAGGGCTGTGACGGATTCGGCGCTCATGGAGCTTGTGCAAATTGCCCCGGCGCGGCGTGTTCCCGCGCCCAAGCCGGAGTGGCTGAAGGCGCGCGCGCCCATGGGCGAGAATTACCACTCGCTGAAGCGGCTGGCGCGCGGGCTGAACCTGCACACGGTGTGCGAGAGCGCGCAGTGCCCCAACATCGGCGAGTGCTGGCACCACAAAACCGCAACGTTCATGATGCTGGGCAACCTGTGCACGCGGCGATGCGGATTCTGCGCGGTGCCCAAAGGGCGGCCGGAGTCTATCGACTTTGATGAGCCGAGGCGGGTGGCGGAGGCCGTGGCCGCGCTCGGGCTGGAATTCGCCGTGATCACCAGCGTGAATCGCGACGATGATCTGGTGGGGGGCGCGCGGGCGTTCGAAATGGTCATCAAGGAAATCCGCCGCCAGGCGACGGGGTGCAAGGTGGAGGTGCTGATCCCGGATTTCCAGGGTGATCGCGAAGCGATTCGCATCGTGGTGGAGGCGCGGCCGGAGATCCTGAACCACAACACGGAATCGGTGCCGCGGCTTTACCGCGTGGTGCGCTCGGGCGCGCGCTATGAGCGGACGTTGGAACTGCTGCGCTACGCCAAGGAACTGAACGCGGCCCAGGTTACGAAGTCCGGCGTGATGGTGGGCCTGGGCGAGGAGACACGCGAGCTGCACGAGGTCTTCCGCGACCTGGCCTCCGTGGGCTGCGACATTCTCACCATCGGCCAGTATCTGCGCCCCTCGCGCGATCATCTGCCCATGACGCGCCTCTACACGCCGCGGGAGTTTGCCGAGCTGAAAACGGAAGCGCTGAAGATGGGATTCCGGCACGTGGAGTCGGGGCCGCTGGTGCGATCGAGCTATCACGCGCACGCGCAGGCGGAGGCGACGAGGCTGAAGGTGCTGGCATAGCAGATCGGAGTACGCCGGGAGGTCCGTCTTGCGCATGCTCGCGGCAATTGCGGCGGTCCTTGGGGCTGGCTTCGCTGGCGCCGTCGGATCATTCTTCGTGATGCTCTGGTGGGACTCCTACGTTCTCCACGATCACGACGGCCAAGCAGGAATCGTATACGCCATCCTCGCGCTTTTCATCGGTGCCGCGTGTGCGCTTCTGGTTCTTATACTCATTGCGGTTCGTGCATGGAAGCATTATTCCGCACCGGAACCCGACCGGCCCACATCGCGGGTTGTAGAATAGCGTTTGGCAAAACGCTCCTGAAACGAGGAACGACACAATGGCACCCTCTGCAATGGCCGGGATTCCGGCACTCAAGGACCTCTATGGCGATCTGAAGCGCCGCATGGACCAGGCGGTGACGACATTCCAGTCGCAACTAGGCTCCACGCGCACCGGACGCGCCAGCGCGCACATGCTCGATTCCATCAAGGTGGACTACTACGGCACGCCCACGCCCATCACGCAGATGGCGCAGGTGGCGGCGCCGGAAGCGCAGCTTATTGTGATCTCGCCGTACGATCCGAGCGTCGTCAAGGACATTGAAAGAGCCATCCAGGCGTCGGATCTGGGTTTCAATCCGCAGACCGACGGCAAGATCATCCGCGTCCCCGTGCCGCCCATGACCGAAGAGCGGCGGCGCGACGTGGTGAAGCACCTGAACCGCGTGCTGGAGGAGCATCGCACGGCGGTGCGCAATGTGCGCCGCGACGGCAACGACGCTCTGAAGAAGCTGGCCAAAGACAAGAAGGTCAGCGAGGACGAAGAGAAGCGCGCGCTCGAAGAAGTGCAGAAGATGACGGATGAAGAGATCCGCAAGATGGAAGAGATGTGCAAGCGCAAGGAAGCGGAAGTAATGCAGGTGTGAGCGGATTCACGACGGAATGCCGCGGAATAGAAAGACCAGCTCAATCAGCAGGATCAGCACCACCACAACTTCCAGAAAGAAACCGCGCGCCTGATTGAACTGCTCCACCATGTACTGGTGCAGCTCTTCGGCGGTCTTGAGTTTCTGCTCCACCAGGTCTCGATAGTCGGGAACGCCCACCTTGGCAGCCGCCAGCCGGTACAGACGCGCCGCAAACATGTCGCTCACAAACTTTACGGCGTTGTCGGCGCGCTCCGTCAGCTCCGCTACGTCGAGCAGCACGGTGTGCAGGCTGCGGGCCGCGCGCGCCATGCGCCACTGCCCCAGCACGGTGCGCTGCTCCTCAAGCCGGTCGTAGACTCCATCCAGAATCCCGGTCAGCAACTCGTCGTAGTGGCGAAACTCAAGCAGCTGGGAATTGGCGTACTCGAGCAGTTGAATCGCGGTCTCCGCTCCCGCGTTGCTGTCGTAGAGGAGCGCCGCGTTCCAACCGATGACGGTCAGATCGTTCTCGTAATACGAAATGCGCGACTGCATCACTTCGGTGCGCTCGCCCTCGGAAAGGCGCATGCGGTCGCCGCGCACAACCTGCGCGATCTCGAGCTCGCGCTGTCGCGTCAGCTCGGCCGCGGAACGACCGCCTTCTTCCGCGCGGATGTGAAAGATGAAGTAATCCTCGCTCAGCCAGCGCGGGTAGGGTTTGACCAGCGCGGCCCCAACCTTCTCCAGCTTCTGCCGCACAATCGGCTCCACGCGGGCCGCAAAATCCACCTCCCACACCCAGCGGCTGGCCAGATCGATCAAGCTCTCCCAATTCCCGGAAAAGCTGAGCTGGTAAACCACGCTGGCCACGCCGTAGTCGTAGTACTTGACCTCGCCCTCGAGCCGCTCGCCGCCTTCCAGCACCAGCGGCTCCAGCGGCCCCACCACCGGCGGACGCTGATAGCGCACGTACGCCGGTACCGAGTGCTTGATCTTGGGCTGCTGCACGGTGCGCGCGTTCACGGCCTGCTGCAACTGGTCAAGCCGCATCTCTTCGCACACGTCGAATTGAATGAGCACAAGAACCGAGCCGCTGAGAGTGGCGGAATCCGATCTAGGAACCGCGTTTGCCATGGACCTCTCCTTGCGTGAGGCCTACTTCTTCGCTCGTTTGTAGAACGGCAGGGGCACCTGCCTGGCGCGCACCGGATTTGCCCGGCACTGCACCATCACATCCGCCCCGCTGGCCGCAACTTCCGCCGGGACCAGCGCCATGGCGATATAGGTTTTGAGGAACGGCGCCGGCGAGCCCGAGGTGATCACGCCGATCTCGCGGCACTCCAAATCCATGACCGAATATCCGTCCCTTGCGATGCCGCGATCGATCATTTCCAGGCCGATGACGCGGCGTTTGGGGCCGCCTTGCTCCTTCACCGTCAGCAGCGCATCGCGGCCGATAAAGTCTCCCTTATCGAGTTTGAGCCAGCGGTCGAGCCCCGCTTCCAGCACGTTGATCTCTTCCGAAATTTCATGCCCGTAGAGGCTCATGCCCGCCTCCAGCCGCAGCGTGTTGCGCGCGCCCAGCCCGCATGGCCGGATGCTGAACTCCGCGCCCGCTTCCATCAACGCGTCCCACACCTTCACGCTGGTGGCCTCGTCCGCGGGGATGTACACCTCGAATCCATCCTCGCCGGAGTAGCCGGTGCGCGCGATCAGCACATTGGGCACGCCGGCGACCATTCCCCACGTGAACCAGTAGTTCTTAATTGCGGCCAAATCCACTTTGGTCAGTTTTTGCAGCGTCTCCAGCGCTCGCGGACCCTGGATGGCGAGCTGCGAATAATACTGCGAGTAGTCGCTGATGTGTATGCCGGATCTGGCGCCCACCCGCTGACGTATCCAGGCGTAGTCCTTATCCTTGGTGCCCGCGTTCACCACCAGGAGATAATCGTTCTCGCCCAGCCGATGCACCAGGATGTCATCGACAAACGTGCCCACGGGCGTGAGCAGCGCCGAATAGTGCGCCTGCCCATCTTTCAGCTTCGACGCGTCGTTCATGGTGATGTGCTGCACCGCCGCCAGCGCGCCCGGCCCGCGAAACTGGATCTCGCCCATGTGGCTCACGTCAAACAGCCCCACGCCGGTACGCACCGCCATGTGCTCCGCGATGAGCCCGCCGCCATTACCTGGATATTCAACGGGCATGTCCCATCCGCCGAAATCCACCATCTTCGCCTTCAGCTTGCGATGGGTGGCATTGAGTGCGGTCTTCTTCAACAGCGGCGCGGCGGATGTTTCCTGGGTGCTCATGGCATTCCTTTGGCCGCCCCCGACGGGCGATCTTTTCTTTTCCCACGATAGGCAGTCGCACAACCAGCGGTCAAACGCCGCGCCAGCCGCTTACCATTAGATCCAAGGGGCAAAGTAAGGCGCATGGGTTCATTTCGCGGGATCGTGCTGCTGGCGGCGGGCATCGCTTCCATCTTTCGCGGCTGGACCACGCATACGCGCCAGGATCCGTGGACGCTTTACGGCCTGGGCTTGATTGCGATCGCGCTGGGAGCATGGCATCTGGCGCGATCCGCGCGCCCCCGGCGCCAAGCCGCCTTACCGCCGGTTGGCCCGCCAAAATGAACTAAGCCCGAGATAAAGAAAGACCAGCCCCATCCCCACTGAAACCAGGAACTTCGCGTGCTCCGGCCCCTGCACGTAATCGCTGCGCATTCGCCATGCGGCCAGGCCAAACACCACAACAAACAGAAGAAAGAATCCGCCCACCACTTCCAGAAACAAAATGCCGCCCACCCGCCGAAAGGGCTTGATGAATCCGCCCAGCCCCCGAGCGACTCCTCCGCCCACTCGAGCCGTGGACGCTCCCGCCTGCCTGCCGCGGGCTCGCGAGTCTGCCGTTACCCCGGCAACACCTGCACTTGCCGGCGCCGGGCCGCTTCCCGGGCTGGAGAGGCGCTGGCCCGCCATGCGGCCCGCCACGCGGAGCCCCACGCCCAATACCCGGCCAACGGTCTGCGGTTTCATCCCGTCTATCATGGTAGCAGTGGGGCGTTTCAAGCCGGGATTCGCACCTGTTCTTCGGCCGGGTTGCCCTTCGTGCGTTGCCGCAGTAAGGTAGAAGGAATTAAATCCGCACTTGCGCGCCCGAAGGCGCCTGCCGCCGCCCAGGAGGTAATCCGTTGAAAACCCGTCTCAAGGAATTGATCCAGCAGCTGGGCGAGGCTATCCATGAATCCGTGATTGAGAGCGAGCAGATTGCCGGAGTGGTCCAGGACATCCGCCGTCACGGCTTCGACGTGCTCCTGATGCTTGAAGCCACCATCGGCCTGAACGAGATTGCCGCCAAGGAAGGTGAAGCCGCCGCCGGTGAAGAAACCGTAGACGGCGTTCCATTCAGCCAGAACGATCGCGAATGGCTGCGCTCCCTGCGCATCTCGGTGGAAGGCGATCACGATGAAGAAGAATCGGAAAAAGAGTAGCCTACCCAGATGAAAGCCTGGCTCGTTCGCATAATCGCGTTGATCGTCTTCGCCGTCAGCTTCGCGCTGCCTGCCATTCGGCCGCCCGCGTCCGGCTCAGCAGTGCAGCCCATTCCCGGATGGACCTGCGCTCTGTTCGCCAGCGTCACCGGGCCCAAAGCGCTGGTGCAGAGCCTGGGTCAGAATATTCCAACTGACGACGTTCTGGTGGTCGTTGCCGGCCTGGCCAATTACATCTTTCTCGCAGTTCTGGTGCTGGCTATCTGGCCGCGCCTGGTGCGCACGCGGCTCATCGCCGGCGTGCTCACACTCCCCTGTTTTATCGCGAGCTGGATGTTTTTTTCGTCGCAGAAAATCACGCCGCTCGCTGGCCATTATCTCTGGATCGCCGGGGCCATCCTCATTCTTGTTCCCGACCTGGCGCGCCTCTTCAGGAAGCAGGACACGCCGGCGGCCGCTGCCACCCCGGCATCCGACAGCATTGGAACCACCCGCTAGCTCTTCGTCATCACCTTGAGGTGCAGCTCGCGCAGCTGCTGCTCTGTCACCGTGGTCGGCGCATCGGCCATCAGGTCGATCGCCTTAGCCGTCTTGGGGAACGCGATTACCTCGCGCAGATTCGCCGCGCCCGGCCAGCAGCATCACAATGCGGTCCACCCCCAGCGCAATGCCGCCGTGCGGCGGCGTGCCGTACTCCAGCGCGTCCAGGAAAAACCCGAACCGCTTGCGCGCCTCTTCATCGCTGATGCCCAGCGACTGGAAGATTGCCTGCTGCACGTCCTTGCGATGAATCCGGATCGACCCCGAACCCAACTCCAGTCCGTTCATCGCCAGGTCGTAGCAGTTGGCGCGCACGCTCGCCGGATCGCTGACCAGGTTGGCCATGTCCGCCTCGTGCGGCGCGGTAAACGGATGATGCGCCGGCATCCACTTCGCCGTGGCCAGGTCGTACTCGAACATCGGAAAATCGACGATCCACATGGGATGAAACGCCGCCGCGCCATCCACCATCTTGCCGCTCTTCGGCTCGGCCGACGCCACGCACTGCTCCGTCACCTCGAACGCGCGATGCCGCTCGGCATACTTCTTCGCCAGCTCCGTCCTGAAGTTGCCCGCCGCCGCATACACGTTGATTTCGCGCTCGCTCAGCCGGCCCGCAAACTTGGTGTCGCTGGCCTTCACCGGGTGTGCCGGATCGCCCGCCACAACGATGACAAAATCTTCTTCCGCGCGCGCCGGCCATCTCCCGCACCTTCGCCGCCGCTTCGGGAAAACTCTTCTGCAGACGCTTGAAATCGTCAATAAACTTGGCGCCCTTCTGCTTGTCGAAGAGCGGATGATTTTCCTCGCGCTCCTTGCGGCTCAGCTCACCCACCCTGGGTATGCGCAGCGCCACCACCGGCAGCGCCGGATCCATCGCCAGCGTTTGCAGCGCATCGTCAGGGAACGCCGGGCGCACGTCCGTGAGTCCGGGCAAACGCAGGTCCGGCTTGTCGGTGCCGAACCGCCGCATCGCTTCGTCATACGAGATTTTGGGGAACGGCACCGGCAGCCGAACTCCGGCCGCTGCGAACGCCGCTTCCATAAAGTTTTCCACCACGGCAAACACATGCTCCTGCCGCGGGAAGCTCATCTCCAGATCCACCTGTGTGAACTCAAGCTGCCGGTCGGCGCGCAGATCTTCATCGCGGAAACACCGCGCGATCTGGAAATAGCGGTCGAAGCCGGAGATCATCAAAATCTGCTTGAAGATTTGTGGCGACTGCGGCAGCGCGTAGAACTCGCCCGCATGCACGCGGCTGGGCACCAGGAAATCGCGCGCTCCCTCGGGGGTTGACTTGCACAGGATCGGAGTCTCGATTTCGAGAAATCCCTGCGCGCTCAGGCTCTCGCGGATCGCCCGCGTAATCTCATGCCGCAGCCGAAAATTGTGTTGCATTTCCGCGCGCCGCAGGTCCACGTAGCGGTACTTTAGCCGCACCTCTTCGTTTTGAATCGCCTCATCGGCCGGCGAAAACGGCGCCAGGCGCGTGTCGTTCAACACCCGCAGCTCGGTGGCCTCAATCTCCACTTCGCCGGTGGACATTTTGGGATTGATGGCGTCCGGCGCGCGCAGCCGCACCTTGCCCACCGCGGCCACCACGTACTCCGGCCGCACCTGCTCACCCTTGGCGTGGCCCTCCGGCACCAGCTCCGCGTCCAGCACCACCTGGCAAATGCCGCTGCGGTCGCGCAGATCCAGAAAGATCAGGTTGCCGTGGTCGCGCCGCCGGTTCACCCAGCCCATCACCACCACAGCTTGCCCTGCGTCCGCGGCCCTCAGCGTGCCGCACATATGCGTTCGTTCCAGATTGCCTAAAAAATCGAGCACGATAGCTTTCCTTACTTAGTTTTGAAAAGGCACGACTTCGGCCGTGCCGCACACGATTCAAAGAGATGATGAGGGCTTCAGCCCCTGAGGCAACTTGGCATCGGATCACTGACCGCTGATCACTTGAACAAGCTCCGCCCGCGGCACCTTCGCCTGCTCGCCGCTTGCAAACGTCTTCACCGTCAGAATACCGGACTTCAGTTCGTCCTCGCCCAGGATCACGATTCGCCGCGCCGCTTTGTCCGCGGCCTCAAAACTCTTCTTCAGGCGGAAACTTCCATCGCCGAGTTCGATTTTCAGCCCCGCCCGCCGCAGTTCGCGCGCCAGCTTGAACGCGGCCGCATTCATTCCTTCGCCCAGCGGCGCAATGTAGGCGTCCACCTTCTCCGCCTTCGCTTCTTCCTGCGCCTGCAGCGTCAGTACCAGACGGTCCTCACCCATGGCGAACCCGATCCCCGGCGCCTTGGGGCCGCCAATCGCTTCGCTCAGCCCGTCGTAGCGCCCGCCGCCCAGCAGCGCGTTCTGTGCCCCGAGTCCCCCGTGTGTGAACTCGAATGTCGTCCGCGTGTAGTAGTCCAGGCCGCGCACCAGCCGGTGGTTGCGAGTGTAGGGCACGTCAGCCGTATCCAGCGCCGCCATCACTGCGCCAAAGTGCGCCTTCGAGTCCTCGTCCAGCGAATCCGCCATCTTCGGCAGCGCGTCGATGTACGGCTGATCCTCCGGTACCTTGCAGTCCAGCACGCGCAGGGGATTGGTCACCGCCCGCCGCTGGCAGTCCGCGCACATCTTCGGCGCAACAGGAACCAGCGCCGCGCGCAGCACCTCGTTATAGCGCGCGCGGTCCGCGGCCGAGCCCACCGAGTTAATGTGCAGTGTCCAGCCGGCGATGCCCAGCTCATCCAGCAGCGTAGCCAGCATTTCGAGGACCTCGGCATCGCGCAAGGGCGACTCGCTGCCCGCGCTCGCCGGCCCAATCACCTCCGCACCAATCTGCGAAAACTGGCGGTAGCGGCCCTTCTGCGGCCGCTCGCGGCGGAACTGTGGGCCAATGTAATAGAGCTTCTGTAACTGGCCCGTCTCGCCCAGCTTGTGCTCAATGTAAGCGCGGACTACGCCAGCCGTGTTTTCCGGCCGCAGGGTCAGCGATTGCGGTTTTTCGCTCGCCGCACGGGCGCGGTCCTGCCACGTGTACATCTCCTTCGAGACGATGTCCGTCTCCTCGCCCACCCCGCGTGCAAACAGCGACGTGTCTTCAAACACAGGCGTGCGAATCTCGCCAAAGTTGTACCGCGCAAAGACGCGCCGCGCCGTCTCCTCGATCCGGTTCCACAGCGCCGTCTCCGGAGGCAATAGATCGCGCGTCCCACGCACCGCTTTCAATGTGCTCATCTAGTCCAGTTTAAATGGGCACGCGCGCGACTCTGGAGTTTATCCCCGCAGACAGCCTCCCTGGACCGTCGGCGCGCGGCACCACAGAGCGCGGACAGCCTTCAACCGTACACTGATTGTTGGCCATGCGCTCACCTATCCCAATCTTGCGCCGTCCCGGACGGCCCGCGTGAGCACCGTCCCCGGGCCAGTGTCGACTGCGCCAGTCTTGACCGCGCCAGCAGCAGCCGCTCCTGCCCAATGGACACCCTCGGCCAATCCCTGGGCCATCGCCGCCGCCGTCATGACTGCCACTTTCATGGTGGTCCTCGACTCCTCGGTCGCCAACGTCGCCCTGCCCCACATCGCCGGCAGCCTTTCCGCCTCCACTGACGAGTCCACCTGGGTCCTCACCAGCTACCTCGTCTCCAACGCCATCATGCTTCCCGCCACCAGCTGGATCGCCCGCCGCATGGGCCGCAAGCGCCTACTCATGGTGTCCATCCTGGTCTTCACCGGCGCCTCCATGCTCTGCGGCGCCGCCTTGAGCATGCCCATGCTCATCCTCGCCCGCATCCTCCAGGGCCTGGGCGGCGGCGGCATGCAGCCCCTGGCGCAATCCATTCTTCTCGAAAGCTTTCCCCCCTCCCAGCACGGCAAAGCCATGGCCGTCTTCGGCACCGGCATCGTGGTTGCTCCCGTCATTGGCCCCACCCTCGGCGGCTGGATCACCGACAGCTACTCCTGGCGCTGGATCTTCTACATCAACTTGCCCGTCGGCATCCTCGCCTTGATGCTTACCGCCATGTTTATTGAGGACCCGCCGTACCTCAGGACCAAGTTCACCGGCGCTATTGACGGTCTTGGATTCGGCTGCATGGCCCTGTGGCTCGGCACCCTCCAACTAGTGCTCGACAAGGGCCAGGAGGCTGATTGGTTCTCCGCGAGCTGGATCCGCTGGACTGCCGGCGTCTCGGTCGTCGCTTTTGCCTGCTTCATCTTCCGCGAACTGTCCGCCGCCGAGCCCATCGTCCAGCTCCACATCCTGCTCAACCGCAATTTCTCGGTCGGCACATTTGTCACCGGCATCTATGGCTTCGTTCTCTACGGGGCCACTGCGCTTTTGCCGCTGTTCCTGCAGACCCTCCTGGGCTATTCGGCTCTCGACAGCGGCCTGGCCGTCAGCCCTCGCGGGCTCGGCTCCATGGCTTCCATGGTGGTTGCCGGGGCAATTGCCGACCGCGTCGACGGCCGCTACATGCTCATGTTCGGCTTCGCTCTCTTCGGTGGGTCCATGCTCTGGCTGGCACGGCTCAACTTCACTATCGGCATGGGCAACATCATCATTCCTAACGTCCTTAATGGCTTCGCCGGCGGCTTTGTCTTTGTCCCGCTCACCACGCTTGCGATGGGGCGGCTGGCGCGTCAGGAGATCGGCAACGCCGCCGGTATCTACAATCTTGTCCGCAACATAGGCGGTAGTGTGGGGATTGCCACTGCGACCACACTGCTGGAGCGGCGCAGCCAGGTACACCAGAGCTACCTGGGCGCTTCCCTCAGCCCAACCGATCCCATGCTGAACGGCGCTGTCGCCAGCCTTCAAGGTCACTTGCAAGCGGCCGGCGCCGACCCCGCCAATGCCCATATCGGAGCACTCGCCGCCATTTACCAAAGCCTTCTCCAGCAGGCGTCGCTGATGGCTTACGTGGATGCCTTCAAGCTTATGGGCTATCTTTCACTGATCTGCGTGCCCATTATCCTGCTCTTCCAACGCGTACGGCGCGAGAAGGGTACGCGCGTAACTATAGAAGAGTGAAGGTGTTGTCGCGAACGTCGCTTCCCGCTCTTGTTTTGCCCGGAGTCGGGACAAATTGTGCAATTTGTACAAAATAGACAAATTGTACAATTTCGTCTAAACTCCCTTCATGGCCGTCGTCTCCGCCACTCACGCCAAGCAGAACTTCGCAGCCGTCATTGACCAGGCCCAGCGCGAACCCGTCCGCATCCGCCGCCACGACCGCGATGTCGCCGTCCTCATCTCGACTGAAGAGTACGAGCGCATCCGCCAGCTTCGCGTGAACGAACTGATTCGCCTGAGTGATGAGGCTGGCAGGCAAGCTCAGGCAAACGGACTGACAGAGGAAATCCTCCAGGAAATACTGGCTGAACGATAAATGCCGGCACGAATCGTAATCGACACCTGTGTCTATGTAAGCGGCTTCATCTATCCAGCGTCGGTTCCGCGGCAGGCGATTGTGCGTGCATGGGGCCAGGACGTTCCGCTTCTCTTAGAACCTGTCTGGCAAGAATTGAATTCCGTGTTTCGAAAGCCTAAACTCACTCGCTTTATCGAGCCTGCAGTTTTGCAAGGATTCCTCGACCAGGCGTGGGCCATCTCCGAGCTGGTCGCGATCCCATCTCCCATCCGCGCCTGCCGCGATCCCCGCGACGACAAGTTCCTCGAACTCGCCGTCCACGGCCGCGCCGATCTGCTCCTCACCGGCGACGCCGACCTGCTCGCCCTCAATCCCTTTCACGGCGTCACCGTCCTTACGCCTGCCGCCTTTCTCGCAGGCTGATCCTCATCCCCATCGACGCCTCGCCCCAGCCGCTATCCTGAATCCAGCATGCCTGCACCGCCCAAACTCCGCCGTGTCGCTGTCTATTGCGGCTCGGCCGATGGCAACAACACTGAGTTCCGGGCGGAGGCCGTCGCCCTGGGCACGTCCATTGCCGCTGCGGGCCTTGGCCTGGTTTATGGCGGCGCCAACATCGGATTAATGGGGGCCGTGGCTGACGCGGCACTGGCCGGAGGCGCGGAAGTGATCGGCGTACTGCCCCGCGTTCTGGCCGGCCGCGAAATCGCCCATACCGGACTTACGCGCCTGGAAACCGTACCTTCTATGCACCGGCGCAAAGCCCGCATGGTCGCGCTCGCCGACGCCTTCCTCATCCTGCCCGGCGGATACGGCACGCTCGACGAAATGCTCGAGATCGTCACCTGGTCGCAGCTCCGCATCCACACCAAGCCCTGCATCCTCATCAATACGCTCGGCTACTGGGATCCGCTGCTGGCGTTCCTCGACTCGACCGTCGAGGCCGGGTTCCTGAAGGCGGAGAACCGGGCGCTGCTGCTGGTTGCCGCCGACGCTGGAGAGGCTGTCGAGCTGGCCGCTGCCAATGCGGGCTAAAGCGGCGTCCCAAATTTCGTCGTATCTGCGAGCACCCGAAATGCAGGTCCTTCGACTTCGCTGCGCTCCGCTCAGGATGACGGCAGGTTGTAAGAGGGAATCAACTAGCTATAGGGCGCCGGAGTGATGTTCGATTCTTCAGTGGCCTGAAGGCCGCTGCCCCTTCCGTTCGCGGATCCACCACGCCTTGATGAATTTCCAATGCACGTAGACGGAGTGGTTGAGGTGCAGCAGGAGGCCTTCGCGGCCGTCGAGGAAGCCCAAGCGGAAGAAGTAGTTATAGACGAAGGTGGCCCAGGGGTTGAGGACCGCGTTCCAGAGGAGCGCCGGCAAGCTGCGGCTGATCTTGCCTTTGGCCGCCAGCAGTTGGGCGATCTCGCCGCTGTAGCGATTCATGTGCTCCAGGTATACGGCCAGATCGGGGTAGGCGTAGTGGAGCATGTCGCCCTTGAGCTTGCCCTTGGGACCCTGGTGCTGGGGGGTGGAGTGGGGGCCGACGCCCTCACTTAATCTGGCGGCCCCGCGTTTGAAGAGCCTCAGCTTGCGGTCGGGGTAGAAGCCACCGTGGCGAATCCAGCGGCCGAGAATCAGGTTGAGGCGGGGAATCCAGTAGGCGTTGTATTTGGGCTCGCCGGCCAGGAGGGTCTGGATCTCCTTCTGGAGCTCGGGCGTCAGCGGCTCGTCGGCGTCGAGCAGAAGGATCCAGTCCATGGTGCAGAGGTCGAGGGCGACGTTCTTCTGCTCTCCGTGGCCGCCAAAAGCGTGATAACTGGTTTTGGCGCCGTAGGAGTGGGCGATCTCGAGGGTGCGATCTTTGGAGCCGGAATCGACCACGATGATCTCGTCCGCCCACTTGACGGTCTCGAGGGTGCGGGCGAGGTTGGCCTCCTCGTTCATGGCGATCATGGCGACGGAGAGGGTGTTGGGCATTTGGGGCAAGGATAAATGGTGGAGACGGCTCAGGATGTGGCGTCGCTCCCGGGTCTCTCCGCCGTGGCGGACGAGGGACCCGGGGCGCCCTTTTTTTTGTGGAACTGACGAAAGACTAGCGGGGGCCAGGAGGCCCCCGCTACAGCCGGCCGGGAGGCCGGCGCTACAAACAAGCCGGAGGTCCAAACTAACTGGCGGTACCAACGAGCTGGCCTTCCGTCTAACCGGCGCTACACGATGGGTTCCCGTTACTCGGCCAAAGGAACGCAAATCAGGGTGAGCAGGTCCTCGGGCCGGGTGTTTTGCGGCGAGTTCATGTACTGCTCGAACGCGGGTGTGTCGCGGAGCTGGTAGCCGCTCCTGGGAAGCCAGCCGCCGTAGATCTGCTCGTAGGTTCGGCCGAAGTTGTCGTAGGGGCCTTTGTGGGTGAATACGGCGTATTTGCCGCCGGGAAGGTCCATCACGCCGACGTCCCCTTCAGCCTTCACGGGACGGTCGACGGCGATGGCGGCGTCATAGCGGATTTTGTCTTCCGGAGTGACGCCGGGGTCGTCGTGCACGATGCCCATCCTCTTCATGTGGGGTCCGAGTAGGCCGCGCGGCCCGGCCCAGGACATGAGGCGGCCCCATGTTGGCCCCACCTGCGAGTAGGGGCCAACATGGCGGAGGAAGATCAGCTTCATGGGCGCCAACTCACGAATCTCCGGCGCGGGCGGCTGGCCGACGTCGGGCGGATGGTAACCGGAGAGGTTGTTGTAATGCGTCCCTGAAAGGGACTCGGGCGCAGGCTGGTGCGCCGTACGATAGGCGAAAGGCGAGACTCCGAACATGGCTGTAAATGCCCTCGTAAACGATTCGTGCGTTTCGAATCCGGCTGAGAATGCGATCTGGGTGATCGGCTCTTCGTGCAGTTTGAGGGTGCGCGCCGCACGCTCCAGGCGCAGCCTCCGCACATACTCCGCGAGCGATTCCCCGACAAAGGCCGTAAAGATGCGGTGGAAGTGGAAGCGCGAGAATGAGGCGGCCGCAGCCACCCCATCGAGCTCGAGCGCGCCGTCGAGATGCTCCTGGATATAGAGGAGCGTCCGCAGGATGCGTTCGCGGTAGTCCTGCTCCGTTGAGGTCTTCATGCCGTTGCCGTTCCTTTCGCGACCAAGGCAGGCAGAGGTGCGGCGACCGGGAAAAGAGGGCGGATCAGGGGGATGGGTTCGACCACGGGCGGCTGCATTTCGTGCTCCAGGAAATCACTCTAGTCCGGAGTCCTTTTCGGTGCTTGATCGTTCTTGCCAATTTACGCCGGTTGCCGTTGGCCGGGGCGCTGCGACTTGCGGCAGCGCCGTGATAGATTGAAAGTCCACAGAGGTCACACTTTTTCATGGCAACGGATATTCAGATCCCGGACCCGAACGGAACCATTGACTTGCAGCAGCAGGTGGCGCGATTGCAGGCGCTGCTGGAGGCTTCGCGGCACGTCCATTCGACCATTCGCGAGGACGAGGTGCTGGAGAGCGTGCTGCGTATCGTGGTGCGGGAACTGGAGATGGCCGGAGCGGCGTTTCCGGGGACGGGACTGGCCTACGGCGAAGGGATTCCTGAGAACGGAAACGGCGCGGCGGCGCTGCCCGGATTCCCGCTGAACGACCGCGACGGGCGCGCCATGGCGGAGCTGAAAGTGGCGCCGCCGGACGGACGGGAACTGACGCTCTACGAGGCGGATTTTCTGGAAGGGCTGGCGCTGCAGGCCGCCGTGGCTCTCGAAAATGCCCGGAACCACAAGCGGAATGTGGAGTTCGCGCGGGTGCAGCAGGACCTGGACTCAGCGCGGGAGATTCAACGGTCGCTGCTGCCGCAGGAGTTGCCGAAGGTTTCCGGCTACTCGGTGGGGTTCAAGTCGACCACCTGCTACGAGGTGGGCGGCGACTACCTCGACATTATGGAGTTGCCGGACGGCAGCCTGCTGATGGCGGTGGCGGACGTGGCCGGCAAAGGGTTGGCTTCGGCGATGATGTCCGTGATCTTCCGGTCTGCGTTCCGGGCCATGGCGGTGAGCGGAACGGCGCTGGACGAGCTTGCCGGCCGGATGAACCAGCACCACTGGCTGGAGGGCGAAGAAGCGCGGCGGCGGTACGTGACGGCGATTTTTCTGCGGCTTTATCCGGACAAAGGCGAGATGGAGGTCGTCAATTGCGGGCACAATCCGGGGTTTGTGATTCACCCGGACGGGAGCCAGTGCCAGTTCGAGTCAAGCGGCACACCGCTGGGGCTGCTGCCGGGGATGCACTACGAAGTGACACGCTGCGGTTTCCCCGCGGGATCGCGGCTGCTGTTCTATACCGACGGGCTGACAGAGTCCTTCCGGGGAGATGAAGAGTTTGGTCCGGAACGGCTTATGGACAATTTTTCCCGGTGCGAGTCGCGGCAAGCCGATGGTATTCTCGATGCATTGTGGACAGCCATTGAAGTGTTTATGGAAGGCGGCCCGCAGGGAGACGACATGACAGCACTGGTCCTGTGCCGCGAAGCGGGGCAGGCGGCATGAGCGCACGCAAGTCCACCAGCGTGGAGGTGCGCTTACCCTCGCGCCTTGGCTACGAGAAGGTGGCCATGAGCACGGCCGCTTCCGTGGCCAAGCTGATGGGCTTCCGAGAGGACCGCATCGAGGACCTGAAGACAGCGGTGGCGGAGGCGTGCATCAACGCCATTGAGCACGGCAACCGGCTGAATGAAGGCTTGCAGGTGGGCGTATTGCTCTCGGCCGGCGAAGACTCGCTTGAAGTGAAGGTGCTGGACGACGGCAAAGGTTTGAAATCGATGCCCTCCAAGCCCGATATCGACAAGAAGATCCACGGCGAGGAGGGCCCGCGCGGAATGGGAATGTTCCTGATCCAGGCGCTGGTGGACGAAGCCGAGTGGGTGGCGGGCAGCAACGGGAAGAGCAGTTACGTGCGGCTGGTGATCCGGCTGGATTCGCCGGCTGAATAACAGATTCCTGAAAACGGAGAGAAAAGACAAGTGCAGACGGAAACCAAAGCTCGTGTCGACCAGCTCACTTCCCCCGCCGGCCATCCGGTGACCGTTCTCCGCTACGAGGGCGATATTGCCAGCACCTCGAAGGACGCGGTGCTGGGCACATACCAGGGGCTGCCCAAGGCCACCAACAAGATCATCCTGCTGGACTTTACCAAGGTGGATTACATCAACTCCAGCGGCATTGCGCTGGTGATCCAGTTGCTGATCGAGGCTTCGAACTCGGGGCAGAAGGTGTACGCCTACGGGCTTTCGGCGCATTTCATCAAGGTGTTCACCATGGTGGGGATCACCAAGTACGCGGGGCTGTTTCCCGACCAGAATGCGGCGCTGGCGGCGCTGTAACCAGGCCCAAATTCAGGGGATGAAACCGGGCAGTTGCCATGCGGACGCCGGGAGTGTGTTTTAGGCCTATACTTCTCTCCAACAGCGGTCAGCCTAGACTCGCACGCTGAGGAGGGCGATCTATGCAAGCCATCACCTACCATCATTACGGCACGCCGGACGTGCTGACCCTTGAAAACATAGCCATGCGGGCTCCCGCCGAAGAGGAAGTGCTGATTGCGGTGCATGCCGCGGCGGTGAACCCTTATGACTGGCATTTTCTGCGCGGCACGCCGAAGTTTGTGCGCCTGTTCATGGGGGTGGGCGGGCCACGCTTTCCCGGACTCGGCGCCGATGTAGCCGGCGTGGTGGAGTCCGTGGGAACCAAAGTCACCCGCTTCCGGCCGGGCGACGCCGTCTTCGGCACGGCTCGCGGAGCGTTTGCGGAATACGCCTGCGCCAAAGAGTCGCAACTGGCAATCAAGCCGGAGGGCGTGAGTTTTGCCCAGGCGGCCACGCTGCCGATTGCGGGGGTTACGGCGCTGCAGGCGTTGCGCGACCGCGCCCGCGTCCTGCCGGAGCAAGCGGTGCTGATCAATGGAGCTGCGGGAGGAGTGGGGACCTTCGCCGTGCAGATTGCAAAGATCCTGGGCGCGGAGGTGACCGGCGTGTGCAGCACGCAAAATGTCGAGCTGGTCGGCTCCATCGGCGCCGACTACACCATCGACTACACCCGGGAGGACTTTACCCGGTCGCTGGAACATTACGACGTGATCTTCGACCTGGTGGGAAACCGCAAGCTCAAGGACTTGCGGCGGGTACTCCGGCCGAAGGGAGTATATGTGGGCTGCGGCGGGGGCGGTCCGGACCGGCCGAGCGGGGAAGTGCTGCAGGGAATGCTTGCCGCGATGCTGACGGGGCCGTTTGTAAGCCAGAAGCTCACCAGCGTGCTGGCGAAGGTGAATGGAGACGATCTGGCCAGGCTGGGCGCATGGGTGGCTGAAGGGAAGCTGAGGCCGGTGCTGGACAGGAGCTACGCGCTGGCCGAGACGGCGGAGGCGATTCGCTACGTGGAGACATGCCACGCCCGGGGGAAGGTAACGATCGCGGTAGCCTAAGACCCCGGCGAGGCGCGGGCTGAGCGCTGCCGGTTATCATGTCGGCATGAATCTGGATGCGATGCAGGCGGCCCTGCGAGAAGCCGGCGCCGACGGATGGCTGTTTTACGATCACCACCACCGCGACCCGATCGGCGAGCGGATTCTGGGAATCGACCCGAAGGCGCACATCACGCGCCGCTACTACTACTACGTGCCGGCCGCGGGCGAGCCGCGCAAGCTGGTGCACCGCATTGAGCAGGCACGGCTGGACGCGCTGCCGGGGTCGAAGGGAACGTACTCAAGCTGGCAGGAGCTGGCCGAAGGGCTGGAGGCGATGCTGCGTGACGCGCGGCGCATCGCCATGCAGTACTCGCCCAACAACGCCATCATGTATGTCTCTATGACCGATGCGGGGACGGTGGAGTTTCTGCGCTCGGTGGGCAAGCAGATCGTGTCGTCGGCGGACCTGGTGAGCCAGTTTGAGGCGGTGTTGAGCGAGGAGCAGAAGGCCAGCCACGCGGCGGCGCAAAAAGCGATTGACGCCATCCTGGAAGAGGCGTGGCGGAAGATGGGCCGGGCTCTGCGGCCGGCGAAGGGCAAACCCACCCCGCTGACCGAGTTCGACATGGTGGAGTGGTTCTCGACTGCGATGCGCAACGAAGGGCTGGTGTGGGAGAACGGGCCCAACGTGAGCGTGAACCAGCATTGCAGCGACCAGCACTACGAGCCGACGCGGGAGCGGCATGCCCAGATCCAGCAAGGCGATTTTGTGCTGATCGACATCTGGGGCAAGCTGGACAAGCCGGAGAGCGTCTATTACGACATCACGTGGACTGGCGTGATGGGCCGACAGGCGAGCGAGCGCGAGCAGAAGGTATTCGAGACGGTGCGGGATGCGCGGGATGCGGCGATTGCGGTGGTGGAGAAGGCGTTTGCGGCGGGTGGGCCGATCCACGGCTTCGAGGCCGACGATGCGGCGCGCGGAGTGATCCAGGCGGCGGGGTTCGGCGAGTACTTCACGCACCGGACCGGGCACAACATCGCGGTGGAGATTCACGGGCCGGGCGCGCACCTTGACAACCTGGAGACGCACGACGAGCGGCTGATTCTGGCCAATACGTGCTTCTCGGTCGAGCCGGGGATTTATTTGCCGGAGTTCGGCGTGCGCAGCGAGGTGGATATGATGACGGCGCCGGGCAAGGCGTGGGTTACGGGCAAGATCCAGCGCGAGCTGGTGAGAATTTAGGACGGCGGCATGAGCGTGACGGCGACCGAAGCGAAGCAGTTCCTTGTGGACCGGATTGCCGCGGAGGCGGAGCGCGAGGGTGCGCCGCTGGATGAGGCGGAGAAGGAATTGCTTTGCCTGGGCGAGACTGAAGCGGGCACCAGAACCCAGGAGCGGGCGCGCACACTGGAGCGCGACGGCGCGGATGAGGAGTTCGAGAGCCGGATTGCGCGCTTGGCCGAGGCCGTATACGACCGCGACGTGGAAGCCGGTCGCAAGGCGCAATGGGATGAGGCTCTGGACGAGCTGGCCGCCGAAGATCTGTACCTGTTTGTGATGCTGGAGCGGGCCGGCCTGGTGAAGACGACCTCGCACCTGGCCATGCCGGATTGGCGGATGATGGTGGGGTTCATCGCGCCGCTGATTTGCGTGGCGCTGGCGATTTTGGTGGTGACGCCGTTGGGCGCGAAGGTGATTCCGAACCTGATTCTCCGGCTTGGGATCGCGGTGCTGCTGCTGCTGGCGCCGTTGGCGCTGGGCAGGATGCGCGGGCGCCGCACCGGTTGAGAACGTTCCTGGTTAGCACACGAGGAGACAATATGCCTGACCCTGCATTCCCCTACGAGACTCGACTCAACCTGCTGTACCAGCCGCTGGAGGTGATGGACGTTAACGCCGTGCCCGATGCGGACCGTTTCAAATGGTTCAATCAAACGTTGTGCCGGGTCAACAACTCAGTAGTGCGCATGGGCGCCCTGGAGGGCGAGTACCACTGGCATAAACACGATGAGGAGGACGAGTTCTTCTACGTGGTTTCGGGCAAGTTGCTCATCGATCTCGAGAATCGTGTGGTGGAGCTGACGCCGGGGCAGGGATTTGTGGTGCCGCGCACGGTGGTGCACCGCACCCGCGCGCCGCAGCGGACCATTGTGCTGATGGTCGAGAATGCCGGGATTGTTCCCACGGGGAGTTGAACGGCAGGGAACGAGGGAATCCGCCGCGGAGGAGACCGAGGGAACAAGAAGGTAGGGGCCGCAGGACTTTTGAGGCTTGCCTCGCGAGCTTGCCGAGGTCGACCTGCCGGACCTCGGTGGGTTGGTGCGATATAGTCAAAAAGGAATGGCCACACCTCCTAACAGGATTGCCGCCGATGGGCGCGGCGCGGCGAAGGACCAGGGTTTTGTGTATCTTCCGCTGATTGCGGGATGGCTGGTGCCTGGCGCCGGACATTTTCTGCTGCGCAAATGGGGCCGGGGCGCGCTGCTGGCGGCGGCCATTCTGGTCATGTTCATCCTGGGGCTGGCCATGAACGGCAAGCTCTACACCAGCGGGGGAGACATCCTGGATTTGCTGGGGCTGGTGGGTGACCTGGGCAACGGGCTGCTCTACTTTGTGAGCCGCGCGCTGGGCCTGGGAGCAGAGCAGGTGAAAGTGACGACCGCCGATTACGGGCGTGCCTTCATCGTGGTGGCGGGGCTGCTGAACGTGATGTCGGCCATCGACGCCCACAATCTGCGCACGGGGAGGAAACGGGGCTGATGGCCTTCTCTCATTTCACCGCCGTGCTCATCTTTGCGCTGTGCGCGTCCACTGTCTTCGGCATCACCATGCGCGAGACGCCGCGCCGCATGCTGCGCTACGGCATCTACTGTTTCACCCTGTTCGTGGGCTCGGCTTTTGTGCTGAGCTGGGTGATGTTCCTCATCGCGCGGTGAAAGAAGCAGGGAGTAGGGAGTAGGGAACAGAAGAGCCCTCCCCGGTCGAATCCTTGTTGATCTGCGCCGCTTCGATTCGGTTATTCCAGGCGGTTATTTCTCATCCCCGTTGTGAATGAAACAATCGTGGATGGCGTCATCCGGCGCGTTGGGCCACTTCGCACTCACCAGGTCCTGTTCCGTCAGTTCGTGAAGCGCGAAGTCGATTACGCCGTCGGGATGGACCGTTGCCTGGACATAGCCGTAAATCATGGTCTTCGCGCCCTTCTTCGCGTCCTTGGGGAGCGCGTAGCGGTGCGCGCCGGCGGTGCCGATGATCAGGCCTGGCACCACGCTTTTTGAGTGCTGCTTCCAGTACTCGGTGTCGTAGATGTCCGGCGAATAGTAGTGCGAATGGCTGGCGATGAGGTAAACGTGCTTGCCCGCCGCCTGGGCGTCGTACATCCAGGTGTAGACCAGTTCGCCGGTCTGCTCGCCGCGGTCCCAGTCGTCCATGGCGTGCTCGCTGCCGGTGGAGTGGGGCAGCGCCTCGTGCATGCCGGCGATGATGGTGGTGATTCCCGATCCCGGCTTCAGGTCGTGGTCGAGCACCTGGCGCAGCCAATGCAGCTGCTCGTCGGTGAACTCGTCCTTGCTGGAGTTATCCATGGTGATGAAGTCCACGCCGTGCTCGGTCCAGTGGTACCAGGGTCCGGCGGGGGCGGCGTATTCGCCATCGGCGTTGCGCTGGGCCACGATCTCCGGCCGGTTGAGGAACGCGGAAAACTTCTCGATGTAGCCATCGCGAGTCATCGGAGGAATGGTTTCGTGGTTGCCGCGTCCGAGGAAAACGGGCATGGAGCCGAACGAGGTCATCTGGTGCTTCAGGAAATCGTCCCACGCGATTTTGCGGTATTCCTCCACGCCCAGTTTTGTTCCCGGATTCATCGCCAGCAGGTCCTGGTCCACGTGGGAGATCCAGCGGAAGTCGCCCTGGTGCCAGTAGAAGGCATCGTGCTCGGCTTTCACTTTAGCGGCGATGGCGGGCATGACGAAGTCGCCGCAGTTGCGGCTGTCGCCGGAGACGGCAAAGGTCCACGTTCCGGGCTCCTGCGCGCGCACGGCAGCGGAATGGACGACAGCCGCCATGAGAACGAGAGCGGAAACGAGGAGGGGAAGCTTCATCTTCTGCATGCAGTCAGCATAAATGGCTGTCCGCGCCTGCAATTGGGAAGGGAATTCCTTGCTCGCCGGAGCTACCGGTTTTCGTTGCCGGAGAGGCGGAAGGTGATGGTGCCCCAAAACAGGCGAGCGCGCATCTGGACGGGCAGGTGGTGTTCGTCGTCGGTGTACCAGATCCAGATGTTGCCACGGTTTTTCACCACGCCGGCCGCGGCGGTGGGCTGCACGCGAATGGTCTTGAAGGTGCCCAGTGGTGTCTTGATCACTTCCCGGCCTTCCACCTTCATGGTTACGGGAACGGTGTGCAGCGCGTCGGCGAGGGGGACGACGAAGCTTTGTCCCACCACCAGGTTCTGGGAGGCGGCGTAGTAGATACCGCTGAGAAGATCCGTAACGCAGCCCTGGACCGGATCTTCGATGTGCCGTGTTTTGCCAGTGACCAGGTTCTTTTCGTCCCAGATCGACTTGGAGGCGGCATAGTCCAGGCGGAGGGTTGAGTTCACCTGCCGCCGGCCCTCCACCGTTTGCTTGTCGAACTCGTAACTGCAGCCGCGGGTGCGGTCGATAGTGGACTGAAAGTGATCGCCGACGTGGAACAGGAGATTGATGGCGCCGCTGGTTTCGGCGGTGGCGGTGATTCTTTCACGGTCGCCGTCTGCTTCAAAGTGCAGGACGGCGGTTCCGGCGGGGAAGACGCGCCAGTCCACGGAGTAGGTCAGGGTCTGCTTTTGAGGGAAGCTGAAGCCCGGCCGCGGCGCGGGGAGGGTGGTCGGAGGCTGCTGTGGCAGCGCCGAAGCCACGGCCAAGAGGGCACAGGCTATCAGGGCTGCAGGGGTGCGCTTCTTCACCGGCTCAAGAAACTCCTTTTGAGGTTTGACGCTTTCATCGTGGATCGTGCTCACGGGCGCCCGCGAACAATCAGGGAAAGAGCCGGCCGCAGAAAAAACAGGCTGAGATATAGCAGGAATGTCCCTACTAAAGCATTGTACTCGCGGTGCTTGAGGTACAACCGGAGGAAAAAGCGGCCGCGTTCGCCTTCAGCGGACATGCGCGCCGGAGTAGGCCTGGGGACCAGGCGGGGGACCTCCCGGCAGTACTCGCTGAAGCCGGGAAACGCGGAGCGGAGGAAGCGCTCTTCGGAAGCGATGACGGGGACATAAATGGCCACAAACATGATGCCCAGGGCGGCGGCAAATGCCCAGCTGCCCAGCGCCACGGCAAAACCCGCGGCCATGAGAATGGAGCCAAGGTAGAGCGGGTTTCGGACGTGGGCATAAGGCCCGGTGACGGTCAGCTCCTGATTCTTCTTCACGTATCCGGAGGCGTAGGCGCGCAGCCAGACACCGGGAAGCACCAGGATCAAGCTCCAGGCGATGGCGGCGGGGTGAGGCTGGCGCCGCCATAGCTCAAAGAGAAAGAGCGCGGCCGTAGCAAAACCGAGGGGGACGCGGATGCGGCGTGCGATCGGCTGCCAGCGGCTGATCAAGTCTGTCATCGGGGGCCGGCCTCCTGCGGGTTTGCATCGCCGGATTCCAGGACCTCGTAGACGGCATTCAGCACGGCTTCCGGAGTGATGGTGAGCAGGCCCGACTCCGGCTGGCTGCGGCGGGCATGGTCGCGCTGGCTAAAAGGGCTGCGCAGCACGCGAAAGCGGGTTCCATAGGGGCCGTTGCGGGCGGGGTCGGTGGGCCCATAAATGCCAACCACCGGCCGGCCCAGTGCGCAGGCCAGATGGAGCGGTCCGGTGTCGCCTCCGATGGCCAGGGCGATGCGCCGATTGAGCGCGATCAGCTGAGCCAGCGAGCACTGGACCGGCACGGCAGCGCCGTCGGATTCAATCGCGATGGAGTCTGCAAGAGGTTCCTCGCCGGGACCCGCGTTCACCAGAACCTGAAAGCCGCGGCGCTTGAGAGCGGCAGCGACCGTGGCATAGCGATCGAGGGGCCAGCGTTTGGCTCCCCATCCGGCGCCGGGTTTAAGCAGGACCACGGGCCGGCCGCGAAACGGCGCAGTCAGCCGGTCGCACCATGCTTCGGCGCCGGGATCCAGCGGCAGCAGCGGCGGGAGGAAAGAAAGCTTGTCGCCGGCCAAGGCGGCGGCAAGCTCGATGTCCTGCTCGATGACGTGGCGGCCGCGCGTGGCCACGCGCTCTGAAAAAAACCACTTGGCCGGCGTCTCGCGAGGATGTTCTTCGCCGACGATGCGGGAAGAACCGGCGGCGCGGGCAATGAGCGCGGAACGGACGGCGCCCTGAAAGTCGAGCACGGCGTTGTAACCGGCAGCCATTAGGGCCCGGCGCAATGCGCCGATTTCACGGAAAGTGGAGAAACCAAGCGGGCGGCGGGCCCAGGCCTTGGTGGGCGCAAGATGCAGCCGGTTGACCAGCGGCTGGGCGGCGCTGAGGGGTTCAGCGGCAGCGCCGTTGGCCGCCGTGAGTAGCGGTTGCCAGCCGGGCTCGACGACCCAGTCGATGCTCCACGAAGGATGCAACTGGCGCAACGCTGTAACCGCCGGAAGGGCATGAAGAATGTCGCCCATGGCCCCCAGTCGGACCACGAGCAGGCGGAAGCTGGATTGCGCTTGCAAGACTCAATTTTCGCATAGAGGTTCACGGTTTGGACGGGGGAGGCGCGCCGCAAACCGGATCGGTTGCCGGTCACAGAACAGCCGCTCTCCGGCGAAGGACCAGGAAACCAGAGGGAAGACCGCGTTCACGCGGGTGGGGCAGCATCCAACCGGACCATTAGCGAGCCAATTGCTTCCGGCTCATCTTCGATTTCTATACGCAGTCCGGCCGTAAGAACCGGCAGCGGCGCATGCAAACGTTCGATCCGGATCGCATCCTTTTCCGTTGTGAACAGCGCCGCAGATCCTGCGGCTTGCGCCTGCGCGGTCAGGCGATCGAGATCGACCTGGTTGTAGCCGTGATGGTCAGGGAAGGCGCGGCGGGTTGCGAGGGCAACGCCGGCGGATTCCAGCCCGGCAAAGAACTGGGCCGGGCGCGCGATGCCGCAGAAGGCAAGCACCGGGCCGGCGAGCGGAGGGATCACCATGCGGCGGCGGACGC
>CAWBIG010000233.1:0-3972 GCA_963788435.1 uncultured Acidobacteriota bacterium
GACCTGCGCGAAGGCGGCGACAATCTCGCGGCCCTTGGGATCGTAGCCGCCCATGCAGCCCAGCCAGAGGCAGTACTCTTGCGACCCGTCGAAGATGGGGAATCCTTGCTTCTGGATGAATTTGTCGCGTTCGAGGGCGGAGATGCCCAGCGCGTTTGAGCCGCGTTCGAGCTGATTGAAGAGCTTGGCGCCGTAGTCGTCTTCCCATGCGCCCGTATTTACGGCGCCGCGGCGAAGGCCAACCATGATGGGCACGTGCTCAATGCCGACCGGGCACTGGAATTCACAGGCGCCGCAGGTGGTGCACTGAAAGACCGCGGTCTGCGAGTTGTACTTGCCGAGCAAAGCTTCCTCGGACGCCGGTCCGGGACCGTTGAGGTAGGCGCGGACGCCGAGAATGATTTCTTTGGGGTTCAGCTCCTTGCTGGTGTTGGTTGCTGGGCAGTGCTCGGAGCAGCGGCCGCACTCGACGCATGAATAAGCCTGGAGGCTGACGATCCGAGTGAGGTCCTTGCCGGTCACCAGGCCGAAGTCTTCGTCTCCCACGAGTGGCGGAATCCTGGAGAAGCTGCCGCGCGAAAGGAAGACAGTGACGGGACTAAGTAAAAGGTGCAGGTGCTTGGTGTAGGGGATGATGGGGAGAAAGATCAACAGCGTGAGGGTGTGAATCCACCAGAGCACGCGAGCGGTGGGGGAGCTATCCGTGGTGAAGAATGCGGCCAGGTAGGTGACCATCAGCAGAAAGATGAGGCCGGCGATGACACCGGATTCGATGGACACCTTTTTGCCCAGCCAGCGAGGGCGGACGAAGAAGCGGCGGATGAAGAGGCCGGCGATTCCGATGGAGCAGGCAAGCGCGAAGGCTGCGGCGGCGTAGAAGTAGACACGGCCGAACCAGCTTGCCGGGTTGAGAAAGCCCAGCCCCAGGCCGACGGCCCAGTGGTTGAGCGTGACGACGACAAAAGCGCAGAATCCCCAGAAAACGAATGCGTGGGCGAGGCCGGGCAGGGGACGCTGGCGAATGACTTTGGCCTGGCAGAGGACTTCGGCGAAGAAATCCCAGACGCGGCGGCCGATGGGCGCGAGGTGAAAGTCGGGATCTTTGCGCGAAGCAAGGATGCGACTGAGGACGGGGCCAAAGCGACGCCAGAAGAGGGCGAAGGAAGCAGCGGCCAAAGCCAGAAAGAGCGCCTTCTCCGCCAGCGAGAAGTGCTGGGGCTCGGCCAGCGTAGCGGACAGGAGATTCATAGCCAAACCCCTCACGATACACGACCAAGGGACACTTCGTCTTCGCCTCAGGTCAGGCTCCGGGACAAAGCAGGGAACAGGGAGTAGGGAACAGGGAACAGAAAGCCAGGGACCTAGGGACAAAGGGACATGCTAAAAGGGAGCCGGCAAGAGGGAATCGGGAGTGAAAGTAAGGGTTGTGCAGTTCTGGGACAGTCGTGTGACGTGACTCACTAACAAGTTTGGGCCTGAAGCCTCACACTGCTGGGTTTCTCCAGAACGCAAAAGCGCCAGCCACCCGATTTGCCAGCGGGGAAGAGTTTTGGGGAATGGGGGATTGAGAACATTGCCCGAACCGACGATGGTCGAATCCGTTGCTGATATGGAGCTTTTGAATCCCACGCTCTGGAGTTGGGCATCGCGCCCGAGCGCAAGCTGCGCATAATCGATAATGGCAGCAGCTGTGGTGTGGACGTGAGACGATTCGCGCCACATTCCGAATCCGAACTGGATACGGTGCGCGCCGGCCTGGGCATTGCAGGCAACACGCCCGTCATTGGCTTCGTGGGCCGCCTCACCCGCGACAAGGGAATTCCCGAACTCCTGGAGAGCTTCGAACAGGTGCTCAAGAACTTCCCCCATGCCATGCTCCTCCTGGTGGGATGGTTCGACGACTCCGAGGATGCGCTCAGGCCGGAACAGCGTGCCCGGATTGAGACCCATCCGCGAATCTTGCTACCCGGGTTTGTCTCCGAAACGGCCCCGTATTATCACGCCATGGACTTGCTGGTCCTGCCCACCTGGCGCGAAGGATTTCCCAACGCGATTCTGGAAGCGGCGGCAAGCGGTGTTCCGGTGGTAACCACGCTGGTAACCGGCGCGCGCGATGCGGTGCAGCACAACCGCACCTGGCTGCTCATCCCTCCCGGCGACTGCCCGGCTCTGGCTGCGGCCATTGAGCAACTCCTGCACGACCCCGTACTGCGCCGGCAGATGGGCATGACGGCGCGCGAATGGGTCGCGTAGCAATTTATCCACACCCGCGTTCAGAGCCTTACGGTTGGACTCTACCGTCAGCTCATGGTCGAATCGGGAAGGGAACTGGTCGCCGCCATGACTACGGATGCGGCGGCGTCTGGAGATTGAACGCCGGCTCGGAGTTCCCCGCCGGCGGAAGCTGCAACGTGTGCGCCGCGGTCTGCGCCGCGTGCAACACCTCACCGGGCACGATACCTAGCGTCAGCGTGGCCGCGGTAGTAAATGCCAGTGCTGCCATTGCAGCCACTCCCACCTGGGGCAGCGCGATCTTGAGGCCTCGGTCAACATCCTCAGGCCGCTGCGCCGCGGAGAATGCCAGCCGCAGGTAGTACGCGGCGGAAACGCCGGAATTCAGCAGGCCGATGATCGCCAGCCAGACTGCGCCCCCGCCCACCGCTGCTGAGAATGCATAGAACTTGCCGAAGAACCCGCTGGTGAAAGGAATCCCGATGAGCGAAATCAGGAAGAAAATGAGCAGAATGCCAATCAGGGGCCGGCGATAGAGCAATCCGCGGAAATCGCGCACCAGCGACAACTGCTCGTCGTACCCTGCAGCCAGCGTTACCACCGCAAACACGCCCACGTTCATGGCTGCATACGCCGCGGTATAAAACGCTGCCGCGGCAATGCCGCTGGTTCCCGCTCCGGCAAATGCGGCCAGCAGGTAACCCGCGTGCGCAATCGACGAGTAGGCCAGCATGCGTTTCACGTTCTGCTGCCGCAGCGCGGCCAGGTTGCCGATCGTCATCGACGCCACCGCGACCGCCCACAGCAGCGGCAGCCACAACGGCCGTAACGAAGGCAGCATCTCGTAGGTCACGCGGAGCAGCAGGGCGAAAACCGCGGCTTTGGGCGCGGTTGACAGCAGCGCCACCACCGGCGACGGCGCGCCTTCATAAACGTCGGGTGTCCACACGTGGAACGGCGCCGCCGACACCTTGAACAGCATCCCGACCATCATCAGGATCAGCGCCAAGATCACGAAGCCGTGGTTCTGCGGCCGTTGGCGCCAGCCGCGCGATGTCGTAAATCTGCGTGGTGCCGGTCGCGCCGAACACCATGGCGATGCCGTAGAGCAGAAATGCCGTGGCGAACGAGCCCAGCAGGAAGTATTTGATGGCCGCCTCCGGTCCCTGCCCGGTCTGCTTGCGATAACCCGCCAGCACATAGGTGGAAATGGACGAAATCTCCAGTGCGATGAACACCACCAGCAGCTCGACCGCGCTGGTCAGCAGGCACATGCCCACCGCGCCAAACACCATCAGCGCGTAGTACTCGCCCTGGTGATGATTGTCCTCGGGCAGCGTGTCCATTGAGAGCAGCAGTGCCACCAGCACGATGCCGCAGATCAGAACATGAAAGAAGACGGTGAACGGGCTCGTCTCTACCGTGTCGAAGAATGCCGTACCCGTGCCCAGGTTCAGTTGCCACACGCTGGCCCAGAGCGCCGCCGTGGTTCCGATCGCCGCCACCCATCCCAGCGGCCGGCGCAGCACGCGCGGCGGCAGGCTGGCATCGATCAGCATCACCAGGACGCCGGTCAAAGTGAGAACGATCTCCGGCAAAATGCGAAGGCTGTCCTGAGGGTTCATCTATCTCGCCTCCGCGGGGGTGGAAACAGCATTCGATCCAGGCTGCTGCATCTCAACGAACTTCGAGTGCATCGACGGCGGCGAGGCAATCTGCTGGAAATCGCGCAGCCACAGG
>CAWBIG010000234.1:0-7387 GCA_963788435.1 uncultured Acidobacteriota bacterium
GAATCAATGGCGATGCCGATGCGGCTTAGAACTCCCATGCATGCTCCGAGAATCGGTAAGATTCTCGAAGAATAGCGTACGCTGCTGGGAATATGTCGCGCGGAGATGAAAGCCGGGCAGGAGCGATTTTGAGAGCGTTGCGGCAGGAGTGTGTGGCGTCGAATCAATTGTTAGACCTTCCGCCTATTCTGCCGGAGGCCGCTTCCCCCATCAAGCAAATGACTTCCGCGCTGAAAAGGTGTTAGCTTTTTTACATACGTCAAGAGAGCAGGGTTAACCAGTTTGGACAACGACAACGCAGCCGTCCGTACAGAGCCAGCGCCCGGCGCACTGACGGATGCCCCAGTAATCGACATAGCGCCTCCGCGCGGATGGTTGACCATTGATTTCGTCGAACTTTGGCGTTTTCGCGAGCTCGCATATTTTTTTGTATGGCGCGCCATAAAGATTCGTTACAAGCAAACGGTGATCGGCGCCGCCTGGGCGATTGTTCAACCCGTCGCCACCATGTTGGTGTTCAGCGTATTTTTTGGCCGCCTTGCCGGGCTTCCATCCGGGGGACTGCCCTATCCTATCTTCTATTTCAGCGCATTGCTGCCCTGGATGTATTTTGCCGGAGCACTGCAGAGCGTAACCAACAGCGTGGTCGAGCAGCAGCACGTGATCACCAAAGTCTATTTTCCCCGGCTACTTCTGCCCATTTCGGCGGCGATTCCAGGGCTGCTCGACCTGGCCATCGGACTGGTTGTTTTTCTGCCCATGATGTTCCTTTATCATCTGGTTCCCGGTACGGCGGTCCTTATGCTCCCGGTTTTCCTGCTTCTGGCAGTGGCGACAGCGCTGGGTCTTGGGTTATGGCTTGCGCCCCTCAACAGCATGTATCGCGACGTGCATCTTCTGGTCCCTTTTGTGGTGCAGATCTGGATGTTCTTATCGCCGGTCGTGTATCCCGCAACGCTGGTGCCTGCGCGCTGGCGTTGGCTGTACGGTCTCAATCCCATGGCCGGCGTCATTGAGGGATTCCGCTGGTCGCTCACCGGGCGCGGCCAGCCGCCGACGCTCTTGTTGGCGGTTTCGGCGGGCGCGGTTTTCGTTGTTCTCCTCGGCGGCCTCGCATTTTTCCGCAGAACGGAAGGCGCGATTGCCGATGTGGTTTAACCAATGAGCGATTTAGTCATTCGAGCCGAGAATCTGGGCAAACGTTATCGAATCGGCGAGCGTGCGCCTTATCTTACCCTGCGCGATGCACTGGCCCGCGCGGTCTCCGCGCCGCTGCGCAGACTTCGGTCGCCATCTTCATCTATGCGTAAAGTTGACCCCAACGAGTTCTGGGCGCTGAAAGATGTCTCCTTTGAAGTTCGCCAGGGCGAGGTGGTCGGAATCATCGGGAGCAATGGCGCGGGCAAGAGCACGCTGTTGAGAATCTTGTCGCTGGTCACCAAACCCACGGTTGGCCACGCGCAGATTCGCGGCCGCTTGAGGAGCCTGCTGGATGTGGGCACGGGATTCCATCCCGAATTGACTGGCCGCGAGAACACCTTCATGAACGGCGCCATTCTGGGAATGAGCAAACGGGACATCACGCAAAAGTTCGATGAGATTGTCGCCTTTGCGGAAATCGAGAAGTTCATCGATACGCCCGTGAAACACTACTCCAGTGGAATGTACGTTCGCCTGGCTTTTGCAGTGGCAGCCCATCTGGAACCGGAAATTCTGCTGATCGACGAGGTCCTGGCGGTGGGCGATGTGGCCTTCCAGAGGAAATGCCTGGGCAGGATGGGCGATGCCGCCAAGCAGGGCCGAACCGTGCTGTTTGTCAGCCACAACATGAGCGCTGTTTCCTTGCTCTGCAAAACCGCCATTGTCCTGGAACATGGCCGTGTCAAGATGATCGGTGACTGCGAGCATGCGGTCAAGGAATACCTGGCAGGGAACATGGAACCTGGCGGGAAAGTACTGAACCTGGAAGGCATGCCGCGTCCCGACCCCGCCTTACGCATGGAAGTGGAATTCCTGACGTTGGAACTGGAGGGCTTCCCCGCGAAACTCATGCCCGCCGATTCCGATATCAACGTGGTGATGACGGTTCGGGGAAACCGCGCGGTCACGAACTTCAGTTTTTACCTAGTAATCAGCACAAATACAGGGACGCCGGTGGGAAGCTGCTCGTCCGCGCAGACACACTCGATTGAGCCCGGCGAAGTAGCAAAGTTCCGACTGGAGCTCCCCGATCCGCACCTCGCTCCGGGCCACTACCGGATGGACCTGGGAGTGGGAGCCGGCAACGAGTGGTCAGGCTTTCGCTTATATGACGTTGCCGCCGATATCCTGTATTTCGAGGTCATGGCTCCGCCCGGACAAGACGGTACCATATCCGAGTGGCAGCAGAGTTGGGGCCTTATACGTTTCAGCCGGCCGGCAACTACAAGGTGCGATTGAATTCCGCTGGGAAGATTCTAGAAGCGGGCAGTGCCCAATTGGAGATGCGCTATGCCAGGCAAAGCGCAACCGGTACTTTAGATAGTCGATTCTCCCCAGAAATCGCTGGTGTGCGCCGCTATTGTTCTACGAACATCACGGGAAAACAGCGCGATACTACTTGACGCGAAACCTCATTTACATAATCAGAAAATTCGCGCCGAGCCCAGCTATTACCTATGGGCTGCTGCGCAAGAGCTGTAAAGACAATTTGAAGATGCTTTTTTTTCGAACAGGAGCGATTGCCGCCTTTGTGGTACAGTTTGAGGGGCCTGATTGACGGCGTAAGGGGCAAGGTTGGGCCGCTGAACCCGGCGGATTCGGCGAAGCGTGGAGGGAGTTGATACGCAGCCACAAGCCTTGACAGCGTCCCGCTGCAATTCGGAATGACAATAGCGTCCGCCGGTACAAGAATGAACACTCAGGAATCGACCGACCCCGAATACGCCAAGCTTTTGCAACAGACTCTCAAGCTTCAACGCGAAGCAGCGAGAGAATTTGATTACGCCCTCCGCCGGGCGAAAGAGGCCGTGGCGGGCGATCGGGCTGAATTGGCTCTGTATTGGTGCAGATACGGAGCAACGGTCGCCGGGCTATCGAATCCGGGATTCTTTTATTCCCATGAGATGGAAGATCTTCTGGAGGGCATTGGGCGGAATTATTTGTCTGGGGAAAATAGGCCATCCCCGGGGACAAATACCCCGAAGCGCTTTTTGCATGTGCTGACCACTGCGCTGGAAAGGGGAGGGCACACTCGGGCCGTTGCCCGCTGGATCGACATTTGTGTGCAGCACGCACCTTCAGAGCATCACTCGGTGCTGCTTTCGATGCAGCAGGAGTTGCCCATCCCTGCATGGTTGATTGAATCGGTCCGGAGGGGCGGCGGAGAATTGATTGAGGTTTCGCCGGAAAAGTCCTTGTTGGAGCGGGCAGCGGAATTGCGCTCCAGTTCATTTGAATACGATGCGATCATTTTGTACATTCACACCCATGATCCGCTACCCAACGTTGCCTTTTACGACCGGCCGAAGCCGGTGCTGTTTTACAACCATGCAGACCATATGTTTTCGCTCGGCACCGGCGTGGCCAGCGTCATCGCCGATATTCGTCCCGTTGGCCACGAATACTCGATGCGTTTCCGCTCGCCGGCAGCGAGGAAAGTCCTGATTCCTCTACCGCTTCCAGAGGACGCATATGCGCCAGCGGACAAGGCAGAGGCGCGCAGGAGGCTTGGCCTTCCCGCCGACAAGCCTGTCGCCCTGACGATCGGCGAGCTTTACAAGTTAATCCCTGTCGCCGGGTACAACTTTTCTGCGGTGGTGCAATCGCTCTGCAAAGCGAATTCCCAAGTGCTGTTTATCGCTGTCGGCATTTCGGAATCAGAGCCTTTCCCGGAACTGAAAGCTCTGACAAAAGGGCGATTCATACCGGCTGGTATCGTTAAAGATCCGCACTTGATGGAAACTTACTACCGGGCTGCGGACATCTATTTGGATTCCTTCCCCTGCACTTCATTAACCGCTGTTTTGGACGCGGCACGTCACGGCCTTCCAGTTCAACGCTTGTGCAATCCCTACCAGCGGCTAGTGTGGTGCGATGACCCGGGGCTTGACTCGGTAATGCGCGGAGCCTACAGCCAGGAAGAGTATATTGCGGGAGCGCTTGCGTGGCTGGGGTGGCCAGCGGAGAAGAGGGCCGAACTCGGCAGCCGTTTCCGAAATGCAATTTTGCAGGAACACTGTGGAGCGGCCTGGAAGCAGAAGTGGCTCGACCCAGCCATCCACGCATTGAACCTGCCCGGCGGAGATCCCCGCATTGATTTGCACGATGCCCCCCCCGGAAAGGAGTTCAGTTTCCTGGGGCTCGGGCGGGCGAGTTGGACAACGGATTGGCCCGCCAGCATGTTCATAGCGGGGGCCATCCTGAGCGCAGGCGATTTGCCCCGGCCCATCCGAATCTCGGGTATTTTGCGGTCGATCAAACCTTTGCTTTTCGACTCTTCCGGCGACGGCATGGCAGGCAAGCGTCTCTTGATACTTTTGCGCCTGGCCACGCCAATCAAAGCCCGGGACATCTATGCCGCACTTCGAAAGATAGTACGCTCACTCTCCTGGAGAAGGAGTTCGGCGATATAGATCTGTATCCGACTCCGATGGCAGAGGTAGCTCTCTCCCTTCAAACTCATCTCGTATTGGAAGAGACGCGGTATTGCGCGCAGTCTTGAGGGAACTATAAAATGATGCCAAAAGGGTAATCCATTGACCTCGACGGCCCGATTCGCCTGATCACCTCAACAGGAAGGGAGGCCCGTAAGCGAACTGCTGGGCTTTACCGCTTCGTAGATCGCCGGGCAGCACTGGTTTGCTGGGATTCCCGGCCGATAAGACGATCAGACCGCGGAGGATTATTGTCATGCGACATTCGTTGACTGAACAGGGATTCGGCGTCAGGCTGCGTCCGGTTACATTGGAGGACGCATCTTTCATTGTTTGGCTTCGGAATCTGGACTCTGTCTTGGGCTGGGTAGGCGATTCCGCCGCGGATGTGGCCAGTCAGGAAATCTGGCTGAATCGCTATTTTGACCGGGAAGGCGACTATTACTTTATTATCGAGACATCAAGCGGGATTCCGCTGGGCACGCATTCTGTTTACAATCGGCGGGGAAACCGGGCTGAAATCGGGAGGGTTGTTACTCGGCCCGGTGTTTCCGCCTCCTATCCCGCAGCGGTTCTCCTCATCGATTTGTCCTATGGGCAGATGGGCATTACAGAGCTCGAAGCTATTTGTCCTGCAGGTAACTACGGAGTGCTCACGACTTACCGCCGGTACGGATTCAATCAAGTGGATGCCGGGCCTGATACGCGGATTATCGGCGGCACGCCGGTGGAAATGCTGCATTTTGTCCAGCGGTCAGAGGATTGGCCCCGGATTCGGGAGATAGGAATGCCCGCCGTACTGCGCGCGGAGTCCACAATTCGTAAATGGGAAAAGGAATATCTGGAGCAACATGGTTCCGCGCCAATTGACGCCATGCGCTGAAGCGCCAGGTTCGCTGAACGTGACGGGCAGTTTATTATCCTCACGAAATCAGCCGGAAGACTCGATCATAGCTTTCCGTGGCGCCACCTCGAACAAGGGCGCCGGCCCAGGGTCAAGCGGCTTGACGACACGAGGAGGCATGCAGCCGTGGGGATAGCGCAGTGTCGAGTTATCGAATTGCCGAAGATCGCCGACCCGCGCGGCAATTTGAGCGTGATCGAAGGCGGGAGACATGTCCCATTCGACATCAAACGCGTTTTTTATCTCTACGACGTTCCCGGAGGTGAAACCCGCGCCGGACACGCATTGAAGACCACCGAACAGTTCATCATTGCCGCTTCGGGCAGCTTCGACGTTGTTCTCGACGACGGAACGGAGCGAAGGGTCTACGGGTTGAACCGCTCATGGAAGGGCATTTATGTCCCTCCCATGATGTGGCGTGAACTCGTCAACTTCTCTTCTGCAGGGGTCTGTCTGGTTTTGGCCTCCGCTTACTACGATGAGAGCGACTACATTCGGGACTATCAGGAATTCGTTCAGGCGGCACGAGAGCAATCGCGATGAAAGTGCTGTTCAATGACTTTAAAACGGTGCATGACACGATCGTGCCCGACCTTGATGCGGCCATTCAGCGCGTCCTCCACTCGGGCTGGTTTATCCTCGGGCCGGAAGTTGAGTCGTTCGAAGCCGAGTTCGCCGCTTACTGCGGAGTGCCGTACTGCGTCGGTGTCGCGTCGGGAACCGAGGCCCTGCAGCTTGCCCTCCTTGCCTGCGACATCGGCCCCGGCGACGAAGTCATTACCGTTTCCCACACCGCCATGCCGACGATACTGGCGATCGCCGCTACCGGCGCCGTACCGGTATTCGTTGACATCGACTCGCAAAGCTATACTTTACGCGTCGACCAGCTTCCTGCGGCCTGGTCCGTAAAAACGCGGGCCATCATTCCAGTTCACCTTTATGGCCATTGCGCGCAAATGGATGGCATCATGGACTTTGCCGCAGAGCACGATTTACATGTGATCGAGGACGCTGCACAAGCTCACGGGTCTTCGTACAGAGGCAGAAAAGCGGGCAGCATCGGAACCCTTGGCTGCTTCAGCTTCTACCCGACCAAGAACCTGGGCGCTTGCGGCGATGGAGGCGCGGTTGTGACCGCTGACGCGGAGTTAGCGAAACGCTTGCGGCGGCTGCGCAATCTCGGCGAATCCTGCAAATACCGTAATGAAATCATGGGCTACAACAGCCGATTGGATGAATTGCAGGCTGCCATCTTGCGCGCAAAGCTGCCATATTTGGAATCGTGGAACGATACGCGGCGGAATTTGGCCGCATCCTATCGGTCCCGGCTGGAAGAGCGCTTTTGCCCTCCGGAAGTCGAATCCGGCTGCGTGCACAACTACCATTTGTTCGTGGTGCAAAGCGACGAGCGCGACAAGCTGCAAGAGCACTTACGCGCGCACGATATTCAAACGCTCATCCACTACCCAACGCCGTGTCACCTTCAACCGGCTATGGGAGATATCAAACACCGGTGCTGCGATTTGTCTTTCACCGAGTGCGCGGCGCAGAGGGTGCTGTCACTTCCAATTTTCCCCGCTCTCAGCTCGGAACAAGCAGAATACGTTGCCGATTGCGTGAACGGATTTTGAGCGACAGTGTGTTGAGCAAATTGCAAGCCGATCCCGAGACCGTCGATTCTCCCCACACCGCGCGGGTCTGCGCGGTCATCATCACCTACGGCATTGGTGCGGCGGTTCACCGCTGCTTCGATTCCGTGGCCAGCCAGGTCGGCCAAATTCTGATCGTCGACAACGGTTCGGACGAAATCAGCAAGGACGCAACTGAAACCAGTGGTACCGGAGAAGAA
>CAWBIG010000235.1:0-8323 GCA_963788435.1 uncultured Acidobacteriota bacterium
CAGCTCGGCGCCGAGCGACTCGAGCACATCCTGGGGCACGGCTTTCACGCTGCCGGCGGTGCCCACGGGCATGAAGACTGGGGTTTCGACGGTGCGATGGGGCAGGTCCATGCGCCCGCGGCGGCCGCCGGCGGCGGTGGTGTGGATGCGGTTGAAGGTGAGCCCCATTCTCGCGATTGTATCGGGGTGAGCTTTGCGGGGAATGCTCACCCCCTCGAGTTGGGATGGGGAATCAGGCGACGCGGCCGTTGTGCTTCGCCCGGTAAATCCGGCGCGACACCCGGTTCTGTCGGCGGTTGAGGACGCGGCGATCCCGTTGAGTGAGGCGGCCGCCATCGGATCTGCGCATGGCGCGCTCCTGGCGATTGATGCCGCGCTCATTGCGTTCCAGGCGTCCTGTTTCGCCGGGCGTCAGTTGGCCAGAGCGCACGCCCTGGGCAATGCGGTGCTGCTGAATAATCTTTCGCTGGTTGATGGTGCGGTTGGTCTGGGCGTTCATCAGGGCCGGCGCAACAACAAGGGCCGCCGCCAGTGCAATCGTCGTGAATTTCATCGCATTCTCTCCTGGGTGGCATGGGCGGCCTTGGTTCCTGCTTGCTGCCACTTATGTACCGATCAGACACGCGCGGAAGAAATAGTTGCGGGCAGGCGGATTCCATGGCGGGAATTGCTGTAGCGAAGGTAACAACAAGAGCAAGGGCCCGAGAGCGTCCAGAGTCAGACGACTTTCTGACCTGGCTGGACGCCCGCTCATCGTTCGCCGCGGCGAACGATGAACGTGGCACAGCTCTTGCTTCTGGGTGTTCCGACGACGCGCCCATCGTGTTGCTAGCGGTGGACGCGGCGCCGGTATTGGTTTTACCGCTTGGTCCAGCCACGAGTCGGCCCGGAGGGGCCGCGATCGATTCTGCCGGGGCCGCCGTAGCCGCGGTCGGTGCGTCCGCCACGGTCAAAGCCGCGATCGCCGCGGTCAAAGCCGCGTCCGCCACGGTCGAAGCCGCGACCGCCGTGGTCAAAGCCGCGTCCGCCGCGATCGAAGCGCGCGCCGCGGTCAATGCGATGCTGGGCCGGTTGATGGTTGAAGGTGGGGTGGGGCTGGGCGTTCATCAGGGCGGGCGCGACCGCGAAGGCCGCCGCCAGGACGATTGTGGTGAGTTTCATTTCGCAGATCTCCTTGGGGGGTGAATTTTTGTTGGGGCAGCAGGCGGGAAGCCCACTGGCCTCGACGCACGGGAATGACGCGCGCCGGACGGAGATATTCCCAAGGGGCGCAAATCTGCCGAGACGATTTCCTGCCGGGAAATCGGCACAACTCCTTAATGCAATGGAATGCCTGGGGTTACGGGCCGGCGGTGCTGTTAATGGTTGCGGAGCCGGCCACCTGGTTGATGATGCGCTGGAGGACGACGATGCGGATGTGAATGCGGCTGGCCACGTCGGGGACGAACTCGTTGACAAAATTGTCGATGGGGGCTGTGGCGAGGGCCGTGCCATAGCGCTCGGCGTCGGCAGCGGCGTTGGTGTGGCGGCCGGGCACGTAAAGATTGGCGACCTGATCCTCGATGGGGAAGCCGGCGAGGTTGGCGTAGTTGAGCATGCCTTTGCCGCTGTCGGACTGGGTCCAGAGGATCTGGAGCGCGGCGTGACGCACGCGGCGCATGATGGGCTGGCCTTCCATGCGGTGATAGTGGGGGTCCTGATGGGCGAGGGCGGGAATGGCGAAGGTGCCGACGAATTCGCCAGTCATGTCCTGGGTAAAGCTGGAGCCGACGTAATACCCGTAGCCGCGCATGCCCGGGCCGTAAGGGTTATGGGAGTCGACGGCGACGGAGATGGCGGCCTCGCCGCCGATAGTGATCAGGTTGAAGGGGTCGACGAGGTTGCGCACCGCCAGCCAGGCTTTGTCACCAGGAGTCAGTCCTTTTGGCCCGTTGGCGAAGCGCTGATACCAGTTGAGGTGTTCAAGGGTGCAGGGAACTTCGGCAGGGTGTAGGTTGTGGTCCTGCGTAGCCGCGGCGGACCCGGCCGGAGCTGGGCAAGGATTGGGCCTGGGAGTCAGGCTAGCCGATTGTGCTTGGGGCTCGGGCGCATCCGGGAGCGGATCCGCGGTTACCGCGGCATAACTTGCCTTGTTCCCCTGTCCCCAACCGCGTAGCGGGAAGAGAATGGCAGCTGACAGCAGTAGGCAAGTTGATCCTGCGAAGATCAACCTGGAGAAGCGGGATATGCGCGAGCAATTATTTGACAAGGTATCGATCTGAGCCTTCAGCGGCGGCACGGCGCATGCATCATGAAATGTGAGATGCCTGGCGATGCGCTTTCGCCGGCGTTTGGGAATGATACGGGCAACCAACGGGGAAAACAAAAGCTCGTTTCCTAAAGGACTGATTGAATTGGCTGATGGCACATCCCTTCGGGCCTAAGGCTCGGCGGTTTTGCTGCATCTGTCGGCACGACTGAAGTCTTGCCCTTTCAAAACTCGGTTAATGCAGCCAGTTCCAAGCAACTTTTCTGAGGTTATGCGTTAGAACGCTCAGGGGCCGACAGTAACGATTGCGGCACATAAACCCCGAGCAGAGTTGACGCAGGGTATTGGGGAAACGAGACTTAGTATTAGTGACCGCTAATGGTTCACTCGGACGAGGTTACCGGCATGGGCAGCTATCCACCACCTCCGCCTGGAGGATTGGGCAGTCGAATTGAAGAAGCTATCGAACTGATCGAGATGGAACTGCGGCACACGATCGCTTATGTGAATGACGCAGTGATACCGCAGGTTCGGCGGGAATCGGTTACGGCCATGCGGACTCTGTCCGATAAGCTGCGCAACCTTGCCGACCGGTTTGATCGGCCGGGTCCAGGCCCGGGGACAAGAGGACCACAGAGCTGAGCGCGGACTTCGAGTTTCGGGGCTATTGCCGGCGAGATGGCGTTGCACTGGCGGCGCTGGCCTGTCTGGCGCTGGCCGGATGCGGACATCACCGGCAGGCGGTGAGCGCGCCGCAGACTGCACCGCCGCTGGCGGTGCCCTATACGCCGGGTGCGCCGGAGCCGGAAGCCACCGAACCGGATACCGCCGAGACTTCGCGGATTCCGATCACGCGCGTGCCCTCCGGAGGCATTGACTCGAAAGATATCGATTTTGTTAATAAAAACCGGCCTATCGAGAGCGAAGTGGGATATGCGACGTGGTATACGGCGGCGCGGGGCCGGAAGTCGGCTAATGGGCAGGTCTTCAGCAACCGGGCGCTGACCGCGGCCCATCGCACCCTGCCGATGGGCTCGCTGATCGTGGTGACGAATCTCAAGACCGGGCAGCGGTCGGCCATGCGCATCACCGACCGCGGACCATTTGTGGAAGGGCGCATTCTGGATCTGACCATCGCCTCAGCCAGAGCAACGGGCGTGTACCAGATGGGATTGGCCGAGGTTCGCATCGATGTGTATTACACGCCGAAGCCGATTGACCGGGGCGGGCGCTGGTGCGTGCAAATTGGGGCGTTCCACAGCGAACGCAAGGCGATGAAGCTGAAGGAGCAACTCGAGCGGCGATATCCGGATGCGAATGTGATCGAGTTCCCGGGCGAGGACAGCTACTGGGTGCGCATCCGGCCGGAGGGCGACAACCGCGGTCAGGCCGAGAGCATAGCGTCCAGGCTGCGGCCGTCGGAGGGGGAAGCGTTCCTGACGCGGCTGGACTAGCCGGCGAGCAGGCCCGCAAGGAGCGCGGTGCGCGGAGCGAGGTGCTCGAGCACGACCGATTCGTGAGCGGCGTGCGCGCCTTCACCGACTGCGCCGAGGCCGTCCAACGTGGGCAGGCCGAGGGCGGAGGTAAAGTTGCCGTCGGAGGCGCCTCCGGTGGCTGCTTCTTCCAGGACGAATCCGAGATCAGCGGCAAGGGAACGGGCCCGACGGTAAATCGCAACCGTGCCCCACGTGCGCTCCATGGGCGGGCGGTTGATGCCGCCGGTGACCGAGAGCGAGCAGCGGGGACCGGCGGCTTTGAGGGCGGCGAAACGGCGCTCCATGCGGGGGCCGTCGGCGAGGCGTGCGACGCGGAGATCGACTTCAGCCCAGGCCTCGGCAGGAACCTGATTGACTTTCACGCCGCCGCCGGCGCGGCCCACGCTGACGGTGATGCCGCGCTTGAGATCGGTCCAGTTGCTCACGGTTTCAATGACGCGGGCGAGCTCGCGGAGGGCGCTCGAGCCCTTTTCGAAATCCACACCAGCGTGGGCGGCGACGCCGCGGATATCGATGCGGAAGTCGCCGGTGCCTTTGCGGGCGGTTTTGCAGGCCAGGCCCTGGGCGGGCTCGAGAACGAAGACGGCGGAGGACGCGCGAGCCAGGTTTTCAGTGATGGGGCGCGAGACGGGACTGCCGATTTCTTCGTCGGAGTTGAGCAGGAGAATGATTTCGCGGTCGAGAAGGCCGGCTTCAGAGAGCATCTCGATTGCAGTGAAGGCCATGGCGACGCCGACCTTCATGTCGAGGGTGCCGGGCCCCCAAAGGCGTGATTGTCCGGCGTTATCGGTGCCGATGCGGCAGGGCATGGAGCGGAGGGTGCCGAGGGGCCAGACGGTATCGATGTGGCCCAGGATGAGGACAGATTTGAGGGCCGGTTTGGGGCCAGATTTGCTACGGGGACCGAAGCGCACCTCGATGATGTTGCCCAAGTCGCGCTGGCGATGAAGGCGAACGCGGCCGCCGAGGGAGCGGGCGTGCTCGATGGCAACGAGGCCGCAGGCGTCGACGGCGGACTTGGTATCGGTGGGCGACTCGGCGAGGACTAGCTTGCGAGCGAATACGAGGAGCGCATCCTGCTTGCGGCGCGCACCGGCAAGGAAGGCTCGCATGGGAAGCGCGGGGGGTTGCGCGGCAGAGGAGACTCGGCTCAAGGACTTTTCCTCTCAGGACGGCTGCGATGAGGCGATTCTACGCTGATGCGAGCACGCAGCCTCCCCAGCAAGCTGGGATGGCTTGAGGCGCGGCATGTTGCCGATTTTGATGCAGGGGAGGGGAAAAGGTGCTCTTCGATCTGGTGGGTTTTGGCGAATAGAATTCGAAACTTACATAGAATGCGGGGCTTAAGGCATCATACTGTGGCAAAAAAGACACAGTACCAGAGTGCAGGGCATCGTCTAACCTGATTGCAAGCCGCGGATGACAAGCCATGGAGTGAACAGTGGGCCAACACGAACACCTGGAACAGACGATTGCCGAGCCTATTGAGTTTGCAGGAGTTGGTCTGCACTCCGGCGCAGCCGTCACCATGAGGCTTTTGCCCGCACCTGGCGGTTCGGGCATAGTTTTCCGCCGCACCGATCTGGACGACTTTGAGATACCGGCGGTGGGCCGCAACGTGGCCAAGGTGAGCTACGCGACCAGCCTGATGCGGCAAGGCGTTCTGATCTCGACCACGGAGCATTTGCTCTCCGCGCTGATCGGGATGGGCGTGGACAACGTGATTGTGGAAGTGGACAACCTGGAGGTGCCGATCCTGGACGGGAGCGCGCTGCCCTACGTGGAAGCGTTCGAACGGGTGGGCATCCGAACGCAGCGGCGCCGGCGGGAGTACATTCGTGTGCTGAAGCCGGTGGAAGTCCGTGAAGGCGACAAGTTTATCGGGGTTTATCCGGGTTCGGGATACACGATCGAGTACAGCATCGACTTTCCTTCGCCGATCGGGCGGCAGAGCGCGTCTGTGGACCTGGCCACGGAGACCTACGGGGCGCTGATTGCGCCGGCAAGGACATTTGGCTACAAGGCCGACGAACAGCGATTGCGCGACATGGGGCTGATTCGCGGGGCGGGGCCGGAGAATGCCATCATCCTTGGGAAACAGGGCCCTGAGAATGGTCCGCTGCGTTTCGCAGATGAATACGTGCGGCACAAGGTGCTGGACCTGATTGGCGACCTGGCGCTGGCCGGGCATCGCATTGAGGGGCGCGTGGTGGCCGAGCGCGCCGGCCACGCGATGCACACGGCGCTGGTGCAACGGCTGATGAAAGACCGCTCGGCGTGGGAACTGGCGCGAGTCCCGATGGAAGAACCGGAGCGCGCCGAGGAGGAGTTCTCTGTGCTCGGCGGCCAGTGGTCGGTGGTCGGATCGTAAGCCCCAGCTTTCAGCCCTCAGCTTTAAGCGATCAGCTTTCCATGTCAAACAGTCCGTGTCTAAGCCCTCGTGATTGCGTACCAATACAGATAGTCTGCATTAACGCGTACAATGGTATTGAGGTGATACATGAAGACGCAGACTATCAGCGCCTCCGACCTGGCCCGAAGCACGAGCTCCATCCTTGAGCGTGTTTTATCTGGCGAAACGGTGAAGGTGATGCGGAATCGCACCGAAATCGCGCACATTGTGCCCGCTAGGCGCACCATGACCGCGGCGCAAGCCATCGCTGATCTCGAAGGGAAGTTGACGCTCGCCCAGGGCAATTCCTGGCTCAGGGATAGCCGTGGAGAATTCGACGAAGAGGTGGCGAATCCGTGGGAATGATCTTCGACACTTCCATCTGGGTGGGGTTGGCCAGCGGACAGATGTCGCGTGAAGCTGTTCTCAGGGCTGCCGGGGACGAGCAGGTTTTCATCTCGGCGATTTCGCTTGGAGAGCTGTGCTTCGGCGTCGAATCGTGCACCAATCCAGCAGTGAGGCTGGTGCGCATGCGCTATTTGCGCAACTTGGAGCAGCGTCCAGTTCTCGATGTTTCTTCCCAAACGAGCGCAGCGTTCGGCATCCTGGCTGCCTCAATGAAACATTCGGGCCGGTCCCCGAGAACGCGTGTCAACGATCTCTGGATAGCCGCTCAGGCAGTAGAAAATGACTACGCGTTGTTAACCGCGAATCTCAGGGATTTCGAGGGCCTCCCCGGTTTACGAACCACCACTCCGTAGCCTCGCTTACAGCCATCAGTTCTTAGCTGTCAGCTTTTGGCTTTTACGGATAACCTTCCTGTGGCCGGCACGCAGGTTTGCCCGTTCCCTTGTTGCCTCGTTCCCTTGTTCCCTGCCCTCACGCGAAAAGGATGCACATGGGCGTGGGGCAGTCGTAGCTCTTGCCTTGGTCGGCGAGGGCGCCGGTGTGGGGATCGCGGGCGAAGACGCTGAGCTGGCTCGAAGCCTGGTTGGCGACGAGCATCCAGCGCTCGGTGGGGTCCAGGGTGAAGTTGCGCGGAGTTTTGCCGCCGGTGGGGCTTTTGCCGATCGGGGTCAGCGCGCCCGTCTGCGGGTCGGCTTTCGCGGACAGGATGAAATCGTCTCCGCGGTTGGCGAAGTAGACGAAGCGGCCATCGCGCGCGATTACAGTGTCGCAGCCGGTGTTTGGCCCTTTGGCCGGATCGGGATTGAGCGGCAACTGGGAGACGGTGGTGAACTGGCCGTCTGCTTTGTTCCAGCGCAGCACGCTGACGGTTGAGGCCATTTCATTCATGCAGTAGGCAATGACGCCGTTGGGATGGAAGTGGAGCGTGCGCGGGCCAAAGCCGGGCTCGGAGCGCCACTCGCCCGCCGGGGTGAGCTGCGCTGTGGCCGGGTGCAGGCGGTAGATGTGGATCGAGTCGCCGCCGAGATCGTTGATGTACGCGAAACGGTTATCCGGCGAAAAGGAAGCGAAGTGCGCGTGCGCGCTCTCCTGGCGTTTGGGATTGGGGCCGTGCTGGGTGTAGTGCTCGCTCCAAACCAGCGGGCTCAGGGCGCCGCTTGTCACCTTGAAGCTGGCCGCGCTGCCGCCGCCGTAGTCGGCTGCGAGAAGCGTCTCGCCGGTGTGGTCGATGGCGCACTGGCAGGTGCCCTTGGCGGCGGAGTTCTCGGCGGAGATCTGCGCGAGCTTGCCGCTGTTCAGACGCAGGCTGGCCACCGCGCCGGTGGGCTTTCCGCGGAAGCTGTCGAGTTCGGCGGCGGCAAAAATGGTTTTGCGATCGGGCGAGAAGCAGATCCAATCCGCGTTGTCGATTTTGGCGGCGACGCCGGCATCGGTAAGCTCGGCGGTGGCGGGATTCCAGTCGAAGGCGCGGATGCCATCCGGCGTGTTGGAGGCGACGAAGACGCGTTGTGTTGAAGAAGTCACGGCAAATCCCTTGGATGCGCCGAGGAGCGCAGCGGCAGGAACAGTGCGAAGAACATCGCGGCGAGTAAGGTTTCGCATGGCAGATGAGATTGTCGCCGATGGGACCGCCAGTTGTCAGGGGTTGGTTGTCAGTTTTCAGCGATCAATGGTCAGTTATGAGCAAAATGTTCAGGGCTCGTAGATTACCTTGTCGATTTTGATCTTCGAGCACCAGAAACAAAAGCTGACGTCACGCCAAGGAACCGTTTCGCTCAG
>CAWBIG010000236.1:0-4338 GCA_963788435.1 uncultured Acidobacteriota bacterium
ACGCGAATTGCGGTTCCACAGGACCTCTCGGTGGTATGGCGTTGCTCTTTTGGCCGGTATCCAACGGTGCTTCTCCACATAGCTGGAGAGCCTTCGCACAAAGTGCTTCCGCACGCCACAAAGCCGGACGGGACGGTCTTGATCTCCTACAGCGCGGCTGACACCACGACGGCGGCGGACTATCGCAGGGCCGCGAAAGCTTCGGTTGCGGCCCCGCAAACGCTCAAGATCGAGCAGCTGAATCGGCTCGGCACTGTGGTGCCGCATCTCGAATAGCTTCGATTGACTGTCCCTTCCTGGTTATTCCGGTTTGCGGCCTGATCGGCGCGCCTTCCACATCAGATACAACCCCCAGGCGGCGAGGGTGCAGCCGTCGCGCACAACGCCGTCCAGCATCATCTGCTCGAATTCCACGATTGGAATCGAACGCACATCTATGTCGTGTTCCTCTTCATCCGGATCCTTCTCCACGTGCGAGAGGCCTGTGGCAAGGAAGACGTGCTGCTTTTGGCGGGTGAAGCCGTAGGCAATCCATAGCTGCCCCAGAGAGACCATGGAATCGGCGTGGAGGCCGGTCTCTTCCTTCAGCTCGCCGCGGGCCAGTTCCTCGGGGTTTTCGATCTCCATCTCCCACCCGCCCTGGGGAAGCTCGAGGGTGCGTTCCTGGATGGTGTAGCGGAACTGCTCCACGACCCAGATGCGGTCGCCCTCGATGGGCAGGATGATGGCCGAGTCGTCCTTCTCCACCACGCCATAGGTGCCGCGCTTGCCGTTGGAGCGGAGGATCTCGTCCTCGCGGAGGCGCATCCAGGGATTGCGATAGATTTCGCGGCTGGCGAGAGTGGTGATGGAGGGCATGACGGATTTCCGTGGGTCTGGATGGTTCACAGAACCAGTTTGACACGAACAACTTTGCCGCGGCAGCCGAGCCTATCTCCGGCCATTGGGCAAATTTGGTGACCATTTGCATTGCCGGCCAAGTAGTATTCCAACCTAACGGGAGATGAATCCGTGCGCCATTTATCCGGCAGGCCGATGGGACGCTGCATATGCGCAGTCTCGCTGTTTGCAGGCAGCTTGTTTCTTGCCAGCGGCCTTTCCGCGCAAGGACCGTCTCCCGAGGCGGCGGATGCATCCGTTCCGCAAATTCGCCCAGAGGCGACGGATGTTGTCCTTGACCTGGTGGCGCGCGACAAGAGAAACCGGCCGGTCATGGATCTGGGTTCTGCGGACCTCTCGGTGACGGATGGAGGCAAGCCGGTGCTGCTCTCCGGCCTGCACCTGGTCACCGCACAATCGCGCGCGACTACCCGAATTGCGATCCTGTTCGATGTCCTCTCGCCCGAATCGGTCAAGGTTGCGCGCGACTTTATCGGCAAGCTGGTGGCGGCGGCTCCGGTGCAAAGCGCATTCGCTGTGCTGGGCGTCGAAGGCGGGGTGCGTCTGCTGGAGGACTATACGACGGATCACGCGGCGACCCTTGCGGCCACGCGACTGGTGCCCAATGGCATTCCCCAGGGCAGTCTTTCCGCTGCGGAAAAGGCGCTGGTTTCAGAAGCACAGGATGGAACGCTGCCGAATGGCGCGAACGCCAGCGTGGAGGATCGAGCTGACGCGAAGATCATGTTGAGCGCGCTGGAGGATGCCCAGAAGATAGAGCGGGACCAGCACATTCCGGCGGCTCTGGCGGGAATGATAGCGCTGTCAAGGGCGCAGCAGACTTTCGAGGGGCGCAAGATCATTCTCTTTTTCTCAGAAGGCCTGCGCCCCGGCAGCAAGACGAAGGAGTTGACCAAGGAGGTGGTAGAAGCCGCGAATCGCGCGGGCGAGAGCATCTACACGGTGAATACCGAGGGCGTGGCGACCAAGTCTTTTGACATGCTCACCGCGATGTACGCCCCTCCGAACAACATACCGTTTTCGCAGAACCTGGGTTTAGCCGGCACATTTTCGATGGCTCCCGGGCGGGCTGCGGTGGATCTGGCCACCGATTCGAATCTGCGCGGAGGCAACAACAGCGTGCAAGAAGACCTGGAGAATGCGAAGGGCGACTCGTTGGCATTTCTGGCAAGGGGGACGGGCGGATTTGCCATGAGCACTGGGGACAATCTGCGCACGCCGCTACGGCGCCTGGTTGCCGACATCGGCAGCTACTACGAAGCGTCGTACACGCCGACGCTAAAGGATTACGACGGGCAGTTTCATCCGCTGCAGATTCGCGCTGTGCGCAAGGGAATCACGGTGCGGTCGCGGTCGGGTTACTTTGCACTGCCGCCGGACGCGACAGGTTCGGAGCCGTTGCGTCCGTCGGAGGCTCCGCTATTGAAGCTGTTGAACGACGCGCAGCCACCCAGCGCCATCGGATTCGAACAGGCGGTACTTGCACTCGGTTACGGCGACTCAAGAATGGACGCGAACGAAGCTGCGGTTGAGATTCCCATGGCACACCTGGAGCTGCGGCGCGACCAGCAAACGATGTTGTACAGCGCGCGGGCCACCGTTCTGGCCGAAGTGAAGGACGCAAGCGGCGTGGTGGTGCAACGGTTCCACCAGGATTTCTCCCGCAATGGCGCACTGGAATCGATTGAGTCCGCGCGCAGTGGGGTGTTTACCATGCAGCGGCATTTTGCCGCGGCGCCGGGAAAGTACGAGCTGGAGTCTCTGGTCGTGGATGGGAATTCGGGCAAGGCAGGTGCTCAGCGCACCGAGTTCACGATTCCCGGGCCGGCAAAAGCGCCCTGGCTCAGCGACGTGGTGCTGGTGCGACGCTTGCAGCCGGTTGATGGCGCACCCGATCCATCGGAACCCATGGAATATGAGAAGGCGCGCGTGGTTCCCAATATCGATCACAAGGTGGCCGCGGGGACGGCGCAGGTTTCGTTCCTGGTGCGGATGGAACTGGAGTCGCTGGGACCGGACGGCGTGCTGACACTGGATGTGGAGCGCGATGACAAGACCGTAACGCATTCCACGTCGAAGATCGCCACCGGGACAGGCTCCAGCGCGACGGTGGATCTGGCGACCATCCATGCCGGCAAGCTGCCTCCGGGCGCGTACCGGGCCCGGTTCACCCTTACGCAGGGCGATGAGAGCGCGTCTCGCGACCTCATATTCACAGTGGACGGCGATGCAGGGAAAAAGCCGCAGCCCGACGAGGCCGACGAGGACACGACAGATGTACCAGAAGACCTGGACGCGGGCGATGGGCGTTTCACTCCCGCTGCATCTACCAACCCGCCCAGCGATGCGTTTCAACAGACGCTGCTGGATGGAGCCCGCGAACGCGCGAACAGCTATCTGGAGTCACTGGTGAATTTCAAGTGCATCGAGGTCACCGACCGGTATGTGGATCACCGGGGCAACGGCAAGGCGCGGCACGATAAGATCGCGGAACTGCTCACTTATGAGAATCACCATGAGTCGCGGCAGTTGCTGGAGGTAAACGGCATCGCCGGTAAGGACCAGGAAGTGGACATGACCGGGGGGCGGCTTGAAGGCGCATTCGGAGGCGTGCAACAGATTGTATTCGATGCAAAATCCGATGCGAAATTCGATTGGCAGCAGCGAGGCCGGCTGGATGGTGCGGAGGTGGAGGTCTTCAAGTTCCACGTTGATGAACAGCACTCAGACTTCGCAGTGACGGCGCAACCCGATTTGTCGCGGTTGGTTCCGTTCCATGGGCAGGTATTCATCGACGCTGCCACGCGAGGCGTGCGACGCATCACGATCGTAGCCGAGGGCATTCCCGCCAAATGGCCCCTCCATGCTACCTCGCTCAGCATCGATTACGACTACGTGACGATGAACGATCACGACTACCTTATGCCGGGGCGCGGAGAGATGCGCATGCAACTGGGCAAGAGGGAGAAGGTCTTCCACGAGATCGAATTCCGCGACTACCATCGCTTCGGTTCGCAGCTTCGGATCGTCGGCATGAATCCGTAACGCGGATTGCGGCGGACCATCGACAAGGTTTGGACATCGGGCTGCTTTGAGCGCTCTGCGACGAGCCGTAGGCGCGCCGCTACGGTGTGATTTGCAACACTGAGCGCGGAGCGGGCGATATGACAGCTTGTCTGGTAGCTCAGAACCCGAGGATCAGGCGATGGATTCCGTTGCAGTGGAGACAGCGGCGAGGATGGTGGCTGGACGAAGCCCGGTGCGCACCTTCGCCCAGCTGCGCGAGTTGGCGTGCCAGGTGGGGCCGCAGCGCGTGGGCGTGGTGCAGGCCGACGATGACGTGGCGCTGACAGCGGTTTCAGAGGCCACGGTGGCGGGCATGGCCAGCCCGGTGCTGATCGGCAATACGTACTCTCTGAACCAGTAGAGAAGAACATA
>CAWBIG010000237.1:0-4077 GCA_963788435.1 uncultured Acidobacteriota bacterium
TCCAGAGGAGCTGCGCCAGTCGGAATTGAAGGTTCGAGAGGAAAGTGGGCTCGCGATTTGCCATACCCGGTCATGTTTTTCCTCCATGGACGGCCAGCTTGACACTCGATTCGGCGTATGATTTTACGGGCGTACGCCAACTCCGCGCCTTAAATCACGACGATAAATATGGCCAATGCGCCTCAGCAAATGCTGCTAGCGCGGGGGCGGAGCCCCGCGGCCATCTCCTCCAGATCGGCAACAGTCTTCATCTTGCGTGGAAGGGGCTGCCAAACCCCGCAAAGCTCGAACTTTCCGCCGTGCTCATCTTTGTAGCTCACATCGTACTCACGTCTGCACTCGGACGCTCGGCTTTTTCTCGAAATATGCAGACGCAACGGATTCTTGCCTGAGGCTTCATTAATCAAGACTCCATTGACTCTTCGAGTCCAGCCGGATGACACCAATGATACGCCGAGCCGAGCCAGGATCTGCCCGCAGCCGATTCCTCAAGGTGTGGAATCGGCGCCCACAGCCCGATGAACGCTAGGCCAACCAGATTCGGAAACAGCAGCGGAGCCATCGGCGGCGCCCCATTCACAACCTTCTCCCAAAGACCATGGCCGCGGGGCTTCACCGGTTCCAGCGAACTCAGGTCGAAGTCCTTCATTCCAAGTTTCACCGCAATCCCGGCCAGCGCCGTCCTGAGATGGCTGACCCATCCGAGGGCATAAAGATCCGCATACTCACCTTCGACATTTGCGGTGCCAATGCAGCGTCCTCTGATCCACGCTCTGCGTACCGTGCCGAAAGCCGTGAAGTCATCCTCACCGTTTTCCATGAGGGGCAGGTCGGCGACAAAAGAGACGTCCACGCGGAAGCGCGCCAGGGTTTCAATGAAGCATCCCAATCGTTGCGAAGACGCATAGAGAACCCTGTATACACCTGCCGGATCGTCGAAACGGTTGCCGAAGGTCCTGTCTTCCTTGGCATAGGCACAATCAGGTGCCGCCCAGGCGTCGTCATCCCTGCCAACACGGAAAAGCGGCCCCGAAGGCCGCTTCGATTCAAGATCCATCGAATTCGCTCTTAACCGCCGACGAGGAAAGCTCGCGCAGCTGCCATGATCTCCGGCGCCACGGTCTCGAGATCGTTTTCCCTCATGAGCCGAAGTGGGACGCGGTCACCAAGTTCAGGGTTCAGACCGGTGAGCCAGGATTGGATCAAGGTGGGATCTTCCTTTTCGGCGAGCATCCGAACCAGTTGGAAGGCGAACCGCAAACGCTGTTCGGCATCACCGTAAAGCTCACTTCCGTTCGTCCACCGATCGACGGCACGTACGTCTCGGACACCGCCGGCGTAGGCAGTGAGCTTGCGGCTGATGAGGCCGACGAGCTGGTTGACGATCTCTGGAATGGGGAGGCGAAGCGCCTCGCGATGCGCTGCAAGATCAGGCCGCCGGGATGCGGGAACGGTTGCGATTGGATCTTCCTGCAAACATAAATACACCATTTCACGCGTACAAAGCGATCAAATAGTATATAAATACCGTTCAAATGGCGAGATCATCGAATGGGCCAAAAACCCATGCGAGGGCACGCCTTGAGGAAAGATAGAAATAAGCCGAATAGTATCCAGCGATCCTCGTGGTTCAAGTCTCAGTTTTTAACGCAAAGCACTTCGTGCCGTTCCTTCCAAAGAACGCTCGCATAGACGCACATATTGCCGGCTGATCTCGGATGGGTTCGGCATCGGTGGAATCGTCTACGACACCGCCTGCGTAAAGCGATGATCTCGGACCAGACAACAGAGAAAATCCAATTGCACCCCACTGCGGTGCAGGAGGTTTTCATGCAACCAGGAAGCATCATCATGTTTGTGCGCAAACACGGTCCGGCCGTCTGGCAGTTCCGGTGGTCAGAGACTGGAGCTCAGGGGCAGCGTGTTTACCGCAAACGCGTGGTAGGAACGATTGAAGAATATGCAGATTCTGAAGCTGTTCGCGAGGCCTTCAAGGGTTTGGTGGCGAAGCCTACCCCAATGATTCAACAGATGAAACCAGTAGTCATGACGTTGGGTGAACTGTGTCAGCATTTTCAAGAACGGGAACTGGTGCAAGATGACAGCTGGCGGAGCTATTCGACGAGGAAGAACTATTCCTTTCTCCTCAAGCGCTGGATCATACCCCGATGGGAAAAGTTTGGACGTGACGCGCTCAATAGCTTATGGCGTCGTAGGCCGGTGCAAGACAGAGGTGTCCCAGAAGCCTGTGCCCATCCATCCAATTCTGGCGGAGACGCTGCTCCTGTGGAGAGACCGCTGCCGATATCGCGAATCGGGCGACTGGGATTTCGCAAACGAGCCTTGATTTAATTTGGCGTCCCCGACGGGATTTGAACCCGTGTTATCGCCGTGAAAGGGCGGTGTCCTAGGCCGGGCTAGACGACGGGGACGCGAAATAGGAGGGTGGGCTGTGGAGAACCGCAGGTATCGCAAAGCTCCCGGCGGACACAAACACATCCGGCCGGCCCGGAAATGCCCTGTTTGAAGGCTACCAAGCCCAACTCCGCGTGTCAAAGAAACCGTCAATTCGGTAGTGTCCTAATTTCGATCTCCGGTGCGATGAACAGCTTCTTGATTGGCAGCAGACCGAAATAGTACACTTTGACGCGAATCCAGTAGTTCAGTCTGATGATCACCAGCATCCATACCCTGATTTATTCCGACGATGCCCCCGCAACGCGCACATTCCTTCGCGACGTGCTCGGCTGGCCCTACGTCGAGGATGCGGCGGGCGGAGGCGCGGGTTGGTTGATCTTCAAGTCCGGGCGGAGTGAGATGGGCGTGCACCCGACCCACAGCGTCTACGATGGCAAGACGTATGAATCGCCTCGGCACCATCAGATCTCCCTGATGTGCGACGACATTTCACACACGGTCGCCGAACTGAAGGGCAAAGGAGCGGAGTTCCACGGCGAAGTTCAGGATCACGGGTACGGGCTCGTGATCATGATGGGTGTACCTGGCGCGGACGACATCATGCTTTACGAGCCCAGGCATCCGCTGGCGTATAGCCTTTGACCGATTGAAAGGGCAACGAACTCACTCCCACCCTTCGCCCTTCGCAAGGCATCGTTCAAATTAGGACACGACCGTCAATTCCCCGTACTCGCGCCCAGTCGCCGGCGAAAATGGCCACCGGCCCATGGAACGCTCACCGTGCATCTGGCGTAAAACGGATCAGCCGGTTTGCCGCCCACAGGAACCGGTTGGCGGCTTGGAAAGCCGTCCGTCGGCTTCGTCACGGCAGGAAAGCGAAAATTTTGCGACAATAGTGCGGTCCATTGAATCAGTCCGTGCAGTACTTCAGAACGTCTTTCTCAACAGGGCACTCCAGGCGGAGTATCCGGCAATCCATAGCGAGGCATTCGTGTTCAAGCGTTTGATGTTGATTGGTTCTCTTTTTTTGCTCGGCTTCATGGCGGTGGGCTGTGAGCAATCGGCGGCTCCGGCGCGGTCTGCGGGAGCGGGCATGCAAGCCATGCCGGTACAGACAGTGGTGGTGGCGCTCCAGCCAGTGCCCCAATCCAGCGAGTACGTCGCCACCATCAAATCGCGACGCTCCGCCACCATGCAGCCGCAGGTGGCTGGGCGGTTGACTGAAATCATGGTGCACTCCGGCGATCAGGTGCACGCCGGGCAGCCCTTGATGGCCCTGGATGCACTGCAACAGCAGGCAATGGTGAATTCGCAACGCGCCACTGAACAGCAGAAGAAAGCGGTGTACGACTACGACACCCTCCAGTACAACCGCCAGAAAAAGCTGTACGACGCCGGCATCGTAAGCCTTGACGCTTACCAGCAGGCGCAGCAGGCCCTGGAAAACTCCAAGGCGGACTACGATTCGGCCACGGCCTCGCGCAAAACCGCGGAGGAACAACTGGCCTACTACACCGTTCGCGCGCCGTTCGAAGGTGTGGTCGGGGATGTCCCGGTGCACGTGGGCGACTATGCCACCACCTCGACGATGCTGACCACCGTGGACGAAAGCAAAGACCTTGAAGCCAGCAATACGTAAATCTACGAAGTGCGGCAAGA
>CAWBIG010000238.1:0-10818 GCA_963788435.1 uncultured Acidobacteriota bacterium
TAATTCCAGATTCCATTCAGGTTAAGTACTTGTTTTGCTGCTCCGATTTCCGCCCATATTTACACAACGTTTGCAATCTCTTTGCCTGGTTACAGTAGTCTATTAATAGTTCCGTGCGGCCTCCGCAACTGAAGCTCAACGGCCGCCGGGCGAGGGCAGACCGGTTGAGCCAGACCATTTTTGTACTGGAAGACGACACCGACATCGCACGCCTGGTGCAGCATCACCTGGAAGCAGCTGCGGGAGGAATGATCCGATTGTCGGCACGCAAAGGCAGAGTGAACGCCAACCCCAGCGAGAAGAGAATTAATGCGGGGAGAAACTTTGCTTTTCATCGAAGACCTCGCTTGCGGGACACGCGATTCCGTAGCGCGGGCGTCTCGCCCGCTGTCACGGAGCGTCCCGCGCCCGCCTCTGAATGAGCACGGGCATGAGAAGCCGTGAAAGAATCAACTTTGGCATCGAGAGCTGGAGTTTCGGCGATGGGTTTTGAAGGTTTTGATCATCGCCGTGGGAAGATGGCTATGGAGACTTCATGTTTCGATCCTCCTTCGTTCCGGCCGGCGTTGCGGCCTTACGCTCGGCTCCTGGGCGCAGGCCTGCGCGGCGGGCTTCAGGCCGAGGCCGGGGTCAGGCGCGGTTTCCAGCGCAGGCGGAACCATTGCTGAAGGTTGTAGGTGAGGCAAGCCCACAGCACCTCGCAGCGGGCTTTCTTCAACCCCCGCACGCAGAACTGCCGCAGTCCGAGCTTGGCCTTCAGCCACAGGTTGCTGAACTCCGCCACCGGACCGCGCCGGCGATAAGCGGCGCGCGCCGCCGCGGTTTGCATCTTGGCCACATAGGCCGCCACCGCCGGGACATTCTCACTGCGCACGATCATGCGCCCCTGCTGGCCCGGCTTGCACCCGGCGCGCAGCGGACAATCCCGGCAGTCGGCCGCGCGCGCCTGGTAAACCTGATGCACCACCCCCACGCGTCCGCGTCGCGTGCCGCGATGCGCCAGCTTGTTACCCTGCGGACAGATATAAGCATTGCTCTCCGGGTCGTAGCGGAAGTTTTGGGGATAAAAGGCCGGATCGATGCCGCGCTTCTCCAAGCGCCGCCGCGTCCCTTCTCCCTTCGGTTGCATCGTAAGCAAGACGACGTCGGTCGAGGAAATAATGACATAATGTATTCGGCGATGAACTGCGAGTACTTTTCGGGATCGTTGGTGGCGATGGTCTTCAACTCGGAGAGGATTTTCTTGACGCTTGCAGTCTTGATGCTGGTGAGCACCTTGTTTTGTTGCAGAATCTCTCGCGAGACGTTCAGCGGCAGATCTTCCGAGTCGATAATGCCGCGGACGAAGCGAAGGTACTGCGGGAGCAGGTCCTTGGAATCATCCATGATGAAGACGCGCTTTACGTAGAGCTTGACGCCGCCCTTATAGTCGGCCTGGTAGAGATCGAGGGGTGCCTTGGCCGGAATGTAAAAGAGGGTGGTGTATTCGAGCGTGCCTTCGGCGCGGGTGTGGAACCAGAAGAGCGGGTCTTCCCAGTCGCCGGTGATGGACTTGTAGAACTCCTTGTAGTCGCCCTCCTTGAGCTCGGGCTTGGGGCGCTGCCACATTGCGCTGGCGGCGTTGACCTGCTCAGTGGTGCGGGTCTTGATGGACTCCTTCTTCTCGGCGTTCCACTCGCTCTTGTCGTGCGTAAGGAAAATGGGAAAGGCGATGTGATTTGAGTATTTCTTGACGATCTCGGTGAGACGCCAGCCATTGGCGTACTGCGCGCCTTCATCGTTGAAGTGGATGAGGACGGTGGTTCCGGCGCTCTGGCGGGCATCGGCTTCGGAGACCTCTTCGAGGTCGAATCCGGTCTTGCCGTCGCTTGTCCACTTAAATGTCTTGTCTTCGCCGGCCTTGCGCGAGATGACTTCAACTTTGTCGGCGACCATGAAGACGGAATAGAACCCGACGCCGAACTGGCCGATGAGGTTTGTGTCCTTGCGGGCGTCGCCGGAAAGCTGTGCGAGGAAGTTCTTGGTACCGGAGCGGGCGATGGTGCCGAGGTGCGAGGCGAGGTCTTCCTCGTTCATGCCGATGCCGGTGTCAGAGACGGTGAGAGTCCTGTTGGCTTCGTCCAGCTCGAGGTCGATGCGCGGCGGATCGATACCGTTGCCGACAAGGGCTTTGTACTTCTCATCGGTGATGGTAAGGTAGCGCAGTTTATCGAGCGCGTCGGAGGAATTCGAGATGAGCTCGCGGAGGAAGATTTCCGGGTGGGAGTAGAGCGAATGGACGATCAGCTGGAGTAGCTGGTTTACTTCTGTCTGGAATTGCTGTTTGGACATGGCATCTCTGATTATTCCGGATGAGTTGAATATCCTCAACATGGCGACATCCAGTCAGTGGCGAATGGGGTCGGTTCCCTCGTGGTGGGTATGGATACTCACTTTGAGGATCGTTCGTTGAATGGTTTGCGGGCTGTGAGAGTGGAGTTCAGGCTGGACATGCGTTCATTGGCTTGAGGCTTCATTTTTTGACCGTAAAGTATCTTTAAAGGCATCTATTATCTAATAATATGCTATTAATAGCATACAATCCTTGACTGGCGACAAATCGGCGGTATGCTTTTAATAGCAAGCTATCTGCAGCTTTCTGCTTTTAAAGGCATTTCGAATGCGCCGAAATCAACTCTTTGCCGCCCAGCCTTATCCCGTAGAAAGCGCCCTCAAGCGCCTGGGGGCGAACCTTCGCAGAGCGAGGATCCGGCGCAGGCTCACGATTGCACAGGTGGCGGAAAAAATTGGCACCGGCGTGCGCGCGGTCATGGATGCCGAGAAAGGCAACGCATTCACCGGCATCGCGGTTTACGCCTCACTGCTCTGGCAATACGACCTTCTTCAGGAATTCGAAGATCTTGCCAATCCACTCAAAGACAAGCACGGCATTGCGCTGGCGGAGCGCAATGAGCCCGAACGCGCGCGCCACCGCCGTGGACTAGATAATGACTTCTAAGTCTTCAGCCGAGTGCTTTGTCTACATCACCCTGCCGCGCGCGGAAAACGCCATCACGGCAGGTAGATTTGTGCTCGAAGAAACCGCGAACGGGGCGCCTTTTGGCCGGTTCGTCTATGGCCGGTCCTACCTTCGAAATCCCGACGCGGTCGATATCGATCCTGTCGAGCTTAAACTCTCCGACGTCACATACGAGACCACACAACTGAATGGCGTCTTCGGTGCCCTCCGCGATGCCGGGCCGGATTTCTGGGGACGCCGCGTCATAGAAAAACACTCTGGAAAAACGCAGCTCGGAGAACTGGATTATCTGCTCGATTCCCCGGATGATCGTGCGGGCGCTCTGGGTTTCGGATTGGGCCAGAAGCCTCCGGCCCCTAAACGCGATTTCAATCAAACACTCGACCTCGAGAAGCTCCAGCAGCTGGCAGACGCACTTATCAAAGACGAATTGCCGGCGAGCCCCGATGCGGCGCAGGCTGAAGAGCTTCTGCTCTTGGGAACTTCGATGGGCGGCGCGCGCCCAAAGGCGGTCATCGAAGATCGAGATGCACTGTGGATTGCCAAGTTCTCGCGGCCAGACGATCGATGGAATTTCCCTCGCGTGGAGCATGCCATGCTGCGCCTGGCAAGAGAATGCGAGATCGAAGTAGCCGAAAGCCGGATCGAATCTGTTACGGGCAGAGATACCCTCTTGATTAAGAGATTCGACCGGCAGAAGACTGCAACCGGCTATACCCGCGCCCGGATGATCAGCGGCCTGACCGTGTTGCGCGCCGACGATTCCCCGCAGACGAGAATCCGCTGGTCCTATGTGGTTCTAGCCGAGGAATTGCGGCGTATCGTTTCGAGACCGAAAGAGGATGCGCGGGAGCTTTTTCGCCGGATATGCTTCAATGCACTGATTTCGAATCTCGATGACCATCCACGCAACCACGCCTTCATAGCCTTCGACAAGGATTGGAAACTTTCACCCGCATATGATCTGACGCCGTCACCTGTTGTGAGTCAGGATCGCAGAGACCTCGCAATGGAGTGCGGAGATCAAGGCCGGTTCGCGAATGAAAGCAATATCCTGTCGCAGCACGCGCGGTTTCTTCTCGAGCCGGAGGAGGCGAGAAGCATGGTGAATGGGATGAAAGAGCAGATCGAAAAGACCTGGTACAGCACCGCGAGAGCCTGCGGAGTTTCAGAAATCGATGCCGAAGCAATTCGAACGGCCTTTGTCTATCCTGGGTTTTCAAGGAATTGACTTTCGAGGGCTGAGGAACTCTGAGAGTCAACTTGCACACGGCTAGTCTTGGCCGGCTGCAGGCGGTAGTGCGCATTCAGTTATCGAGATGGCCTGGGTCCGCCTTCTCGCCGCTCTCTGATGGGGAGCGCCTTAGCATCGCGGCGCGGGGCTCAGATGCCAGCTTTCGAAAACATGGTCTTTTCGGAAGCTGGAGGCCCTCGAGCGAACGGGCCCCGCGGCGAACGGCTCGGATATCCTTAAAGAGGAAGGAAAGTCCGTATGTCGATCGCTTCAATCCTCGCTGAACTCGATGCTGAGATCTCACCCCAGAAGCCTCTGCCCCTGCTGCGAAGCCCCCAACAAAACGGAAGCTGATCGGACGCGGAGTCGGGGAGGGGAACCAATCCGGCCCCGAGGGTGGATCGACGGCGCAGTGTGGCACTCTTGGGACACTTTTCGGTCGCCGGGGTGCGCGGTGTTGAGGGTCCTTAACTTATTTGGGAGCCGTTAGAAAACAGTGGCAAGTAATAGCCGCCATCAACGCTCGGTTTCGCGATGACGGCTCAGCATGATCGACATCCACGAACTTCTGCTGTCAGCACCAAGTTCTTCGCAACCCCGCGCAGGTTCGTCCGCCACTCGCGCCTTAATGGCTGGTTGCGCCGCTGTCGTTACTTACCATCACACTGGAGACGTTGACGGGTTCGAAGTCGGCGAGAGTGAGGCTGCTCAGGCATGCGAGGTCGTCATCGTTCCAGCGCGCATCCGGGGTTCCGATCAGGCCGCCGCTGTCGCCGTTATCGGCGAGGATGATGCCGTAGTCGCGAAACGCCGTGATGATGATGGCGGCCTGAGGGCTAGCGGCAGCACATGCAGGGGTTGCAACGGATGCCTTGAGCCGGTAGATCTCACCCGCAGGTCCGGTCATAGTGCAGCTATCGGGAGGAGACGACTGAGAGATTACGGACTCCACGGGAATGGAGCTGCCGTTTTGGCTGCAGCTCCCCACACCCGCGGTTTCTGTTGCCGGCCACACCCAGTAATCCAGCATGTGATTAAGGGTGAATCGAATGGGATGCTGGACGACTCCGTTGGGGGCCGTCGGTGTTCCGGTTCCGATAACTTCGTCTGCATTCGCCAGGAGCGGTCCTACGGGCAATCCGGCTGCATCGGACGTGCCCTGGCCTTGAGGAGTAAGGTTGTTGGACGAAACGTTCGGCCAAAGCGCGTTGGACGAATCGGTCCACGGGCCCCCCTGATAAATTCCTTGCCACATTTCGAAAAGTGCGGGGTTGTTTCCATTGCCGGCCTCGAGATAAACCAGTACGTGCCGGTCTCCGGTGGAATTGCTGGTTCCCTCCACGGGCGCGTAAGGCGGGATGGGACCCGAGGTGAAGTACGACTGATAGACGGTGGTGGAAACGGCCACGTCCGGCTGATTCCAAGGGACCTCAATTGCGGGGATTCCATTGGGGAACGACGCATAGGCGTCGCCGCCGAAGAACGGCTTGATGGTGGAGCTCAAGTAGCCGCTGTAGATAGGGGCCGCGGGGGAAGTATCGACGGGAAGGCTGGTGCTTGCGGCGTCCACCCGGTGATGAAAGATGGAAGTGGACGGGAAGATGATTGCGAGGAATGCATTGTCGCCATCGATTGCGAAACTTATGTCGGCGGCCGCCTGGGCACCGGTTGTGTCCTGCGCAACGATATGGGGGACGTAGGTTCCCTGGCCGCCAATGAGCACGCTGCTGATTGCTCCCGTTTGTGCATCGAGCGCCATCCCTTCGGGCAGCGGAGCGTAGTTTCCGCTGTTGTCGACGGAGAACGTGTAGGGTGGGGTTCCGCCAGAGGCAGTGACTGTGCATCCCGCATAAGCGGTATTCTGCTTGCCGCCGGGACAGCTTGCAGTCACGACCTGCAACGCCCCGCCCGCCCCGGTTACCGTCACTGTCGCAGTTCCGGTTGCCGACCCCGCCGTGTTGGTGGCGGTCAGCGTGTAGGTGGTTGTAGCCGTTGGACTCACTTCGGTTGAGCCGGTGGCGGAGGTGGAGGTGAACGTCCCGGGCGAAATGGCAATGGACGTGGCGCCGGTGGTAGTCCAGCTCAGGGTGCTGCTGCTGCCTGAGGTGATACTGGTTGGATTTGCGGTGAAGCTGCCGATGGATGGCAGGGCCGGCGCCTGCACGGTCACGGTTGACGTTGCTGTTACGGAACCGCTGGCGTTGGTGGCGGTCAGCGTATAGGTGGTTGTGGCCGTTGGAGCCACCTTGGTTGATCCGGTGGCGGAGGTGGAGGTGAACGTCCCGGGCGCGATGGCGATGGACGTGGCGCCGCTGGTGGTCCAGCTCAGGGTGGCGCTGGCGCCGCTGGCGACGGTTCCAGGATTCGCCACGAACGAAGTGATGGTCGGAGCCGGCGCCGGAGTGGGGTGAGGGGATGAGGAGTCGCCGCAACCTGCGAGGCCTGCCCAATTCAGAAGGACGAGAACGAATACGAGGACAAGGACGGGAGGACGACCCCGGTTTATGTCTCTTTTGAAGTAGAGCAGGCTTCTCCGCCTGAGCAGGCGGTAGTTGCCAGTGCTTCCGGTTGGGGGATTCCGGCGCATTCGGCTTACCTTCCAGCGAGAAGATATGAAGATTCTATTGCCAACTGCAGATTTTGAAGCGGCTCATCACTGGCTTATGCTCCGTGGACAGAAACTTTAGTTTGCCCAGCTCACATCTCTGAGGCGGATGGTCCGGATTCCTGCTGAAGCCGATCGGTCATCAGGGGTTGAGTTAGGCGCGCCAATGCAAAACCAGGCAACAATGCGCCGCGAGTCGGCCCTTGATGCTCAGGCGGCCACGCGCCCGGAACCCAGGAGTACAACTTAGCCCGACAACGCAGCTAGCCTCTCATGCCGCGCAGAAGGGAAGCGGTTCAAGCATTCAGCGCCGCCCTGATCAGGCGGGCCAACTCTCTCTGCTTCATTTCCTCCAGAGCTGCATGAGCCGCCAGAACGTTGGGGTGCAACCCTGGCTTTTCGCAGCTTCCCCGATAGCGGGCCAGCATCTTTTCGCGTTCTTTTTGAGCCCACCAGCCCCAGCAGGCGAGGAATATGCTGGGGCGAAGCCTTGAGTCTCCGACAACTGTCTCGATGGCCTCGACCAGGGGGTCGCCCTTTGCGCAGAGAGCGACAACATCGGCGCGCTCCTTTGCGAACCTGACCCTATTTCCGGCCAGACAATCCTCACAAACCGAAACATGCACTGCTTCGAGAGCCTTCTTCGATGGGCGGAGGCCGACGGCAGTTTCATGCTGGCAGAGATGCTCTGCTAGCACCGGTGCCCGTTTCGGGCGTAAGCGTTCAACGTGAATCGCAGCAGCGCGTTCGTCATCACGGAGGAAATCGGCCACCGCAGCTGTAACCATCTCTTCGTGCCAGTCAACCACGAGCCCGAAACCGCTGAAACGCCGCGCGGCATACGTCTCTTCGATTGCCTTCGCGATGGCTCCCTCCTTGCCGTTCCTGAGCCCGAGTGCATCGAGGACCCGACCCACGCCAATGGAAGAAATGTCGAGCGCCTCCGCAATGTCTCGGAAGCAGGTCGTGTACCCGGGAGCAGAATCGCGCCGCGCGATCTCAATCCCACGCTCAGGTCTCAGTCTGGACAAAGATACCCAGGGAGAAGCGCTTAAGAACCAATTAGGTGTCCGCCGAAATAAGCGGACACCTATTAAGAATCGCCCTCGTCAGATGGGAAGCTCCCCACGCTTACGGCTCCAGCAGCATGAAGGCCAATCCGCTTCCGCTCACCGGCGAGGAACTTCTGGGATTGGTAAGGGCGGCGTGGTAGGGATCAGCCTAAACGGCGCGCTATTGACGAGATGAATTAACCGCAGGCTACCCGCTTCGCCATTGGGAGAACTGATCGAGCATGGAGGCACGCTCCGCATTGCCAAGGGCATCTCCCAGGGCCTCGAGAAAGAGAAGGTCCTGACTGTCGAACCTCGGGCGGAGGTGTGCGAGCATCGGTCGAATGGTCCAACTGGAACAGGCGTCGCCATCCCGCAATAAGTGTTTGATGCGCTCGACCGGGTCCGCGAGGTCCTGGCCGTCGAGCATCGCAAAGAGGAGGCGGAAGAACAGAATTCGCGGCAAGACGTAGCAGACTGCGCCCTCTCGCGAAGACCACGCCAAGGCAATCTCCTCGCGCGCCTCCGTCTCACGGTCCATCATCATCAGTACACGGGCAAGATGGCAGCGGTTACCCGCAACCTCAAAGCGATCCGCAATGCAGCCGCGAAGCAACTCCTCGGCACCGCGATAGTCTCCGCGTTCGTAGAGTTGAAAGGCGCGCTCTCTGCGCGCCAGCGGATGCCGATTGAAATCCCTGGCGCGGAGAACGAACGGGTTTGTCCGGTTGCCCCGAAGAGCCCCCGGTTCCAAGTTTCGCCACGACTCCTCGCTCGCGAATGGATCGTTCAGGTCCAGTTCCTTCTCGTCAGCGAAGTTGATTATCTGCTGCCAATCGCATTGGACGCTGGTGCCGCCGGTCAGCCTTTTAACCACCAGTCCGCGAATCCTCGCGCGGCCGCTCGCAGGGGGTTGCGTCATCGCCCGCTCAATTTCATCTTCCGCAACGATGCGGTGAGCGAGCACCCGGGCTTGGTCCAAGGCATAGAAGATGCCTTGCGGGCCAAGTTCGCCAAACCGCGTGTCGATTTCGAACATACGCTCCCGGCCGCCGCCCAGTTTCTTCAGATCGGCGACATCGAGTCCTTGCCCCCGCGCCAGCATTTCCAGCCCGGCAAACTCGCTGTCCAGCTTTTGCCTGCGCCGCAATTCGCCTTCCTGCGCCATGAGCGATTGGGGATCTTCATCGAGGTCGGGCGGCGCGGCCGTCAATTCGAGCAGGGAATTCATTGCCGCCAGTGAGTCCCAGCGGATTCCGAGGTTTCGCGCCTGGTTGGCGTAGAGTGAGTACTTAATTGCCCAATCGAGTGTGCCCGCCACTGCTTCCGGTCCGGCTTCGAGCTGTTCGAGGATCGCGCGCCATTGGCGGCAGACCTCGGGCGCCCACGGAGGCATGAAGTCAGCGCCGGCATGCGCTTCGGCCATCTCGAGGTAGTGGCGCTGGATCTCGATTGCCGTGCGGGTGCGCTTGTCTTCCAGCGCGAGCGGAGCCTTACAGCTCACGTCGCCGATCACAGTCTGCAGCGCGAGCGCCGGATCGGCCAGCTTGACCGCGTCGCCGGGCCGCAGTCCCGCGTCGGCCATGGCCACAATCAGCGCGGTTGCGCCGAATTTGAGAAACAGCGCGGTGTGCGAGCAAAGGCTCTCGCCGCAGATCACATGCAGACGGCGGAACTTCTCGCTCAGCGGCTCCCACTTATCATGCCAGATGCCCCTCCCCGAGGTCGTGTTGTCGGCCACGATTTGTTCAAACCAGGTGAGCCGCGGGGCCAGAGTGAACTCCAGCCCGCGCGACCGCGGATGAAAGCCGCCCGCCCCGGTGTAGATGGGCCGGGTGACGAGGTGCGGAATCAGGAGCATGGCCAGGGAGTCCACGCCGTTGCGCATGAGATAGGACTCGTGGCTGCCCCACGTAGAGCAGGAGCCACTGTAGTCGACGTTGGTCCGGAAGCACAGGATGGCGTTTTCCCGTTTGCGGGCGGCCCCCGTCTCGCACGCGAGATTTGCGAGAATCCGGTGCCCTGCCTCGACCTGCCGCACCAACTCCCAGGGATCGGTGCACTCCGGTGTGCAGTACTCGGGATGGGTTCCGCAGTCCACATAGAAGCGGGCGCCGTTGGCGAGGAATATCCCGCTCGAGTTCATGGCGGGGAGGTGGGTCAGCCGCTCTCCCGCAAGGCGAAGCAGCTCAATCGCCGCTTGCTCCGGGGGCTGCCCTTTCTTGATTCCGCGCCACGCCACCGCATACTCTGTCTCAGCCCCAAACAAAAGTTCCGCCATCGCGCTTTCCTCCGCAAATCCAAATTGACTGCCGTTGACAGAAAAGCCCCCAAAGGAAACATGGCGGCACGATCGCGAAGAGCACGCCGCGCCGCAGCGGCTGGGAGCACTCGAGTGCCGGCAACGATCACATAGCGTTCTCCGGCAGCCGGGAAGCGACGATATAAATGTCGATCGGTTGGACAGAGGCGCTTGAGTTGAGCCTGGCGCGCGCGGCGGCGAGGTCGAGGAGCCTGATTGCTTTGCCGGGAAACGCGCCATCGAGTGGCGTGGAACGCTCCACTGCCGTCTGTTCGGCATCGACGCAAATTTCGACGCCGTGATGCTTTGCAAGCGATGGGCGCAACAACTCGAGCACGCGGAGAGTGTCGCCTGTGCACAGCTCGGTGAGATTCGTGACTTCAAGCGCAGAGCCCAGGGGTTGAACAGTGAAGCGCGAGGCGTGTTCAGGCGTGGTTGCGGCAATCAGCCGTGTTCCCTGGTCGAGAGCGTCCTTCAAGAGAACGCCGCCGCGGGGCGATCCGGCCAGAGCCCATTCAGCCTGCTCCAGAGCCAGAACCGCATTGGCCTCTCTTGCCGCCCGTAGCAAGGAAGTGAGAAGCAGCTCGCGTTCGCAGTCAACGAAAA
>CAWBIG010000239.1:0-5218 GCA_963788435.1 uncultured Acidobacteriota bacterium
AGGGGACGATTGCGCTTGGATGCATTGAATCACAAACCCCCATAAGATTCCCATCAACAATGCAGAGAACAGGGAACAGGGAATGTCCCTCGGTCTCTCGGTCCCCCTGGTCTCTTGGTCCCTTGGTCCCTCTTGCTACTCCCTACTCCCTGTTCCCTACTTCCTGTTCCCTACTTCCAACTCCCTAGTACCATGGATTGCAAAGGATCTTCCCCGTGCCTGAAACAATCTCCGCCCCCACCGCCGTCTCCAGCCGTCTCCGCGTCTCCGATCTCGCCCCCGGCGCAGTCCAGTCCGAGATCCGCGCCATGTCCGTCGCCTGCGAGCGCATGGGCGGCATCAACCTGGCCCAGGGCGTCTGCGACACCCCCGTTCCCGCCCCTGTCGAGCAGGAAGCCATCACCGCCATCCGCTCCGGCCACAACATTTACACGCGCATGGACGGCATCACCCGCCTTCGCGCCGCCATTTCTGCGAAGCAGAAAAAGGATTACGGCCTCCACTACGACCCCGAAACCGAGGTGCTGGTGGCCAGCGGCGCAACCGCCGGCCTGCATGCCGCCGCCATGGCGCTGCTCAATCCCGGCGACGAAGTCATCCTATTCGAGCCCTTCTACGGCTACCACACGGCGACGTTAAACTCCATGCGCATGAAGCCGGTGCTGGTCCCGCTGACAGAGCCAGAATTCGCGCTCGATACGTCCGCCCTCCGCGCAGGAGTCACCCCGCGCACCCGCGCCATCCTGCTCAACACGCCTGCCAACCCCAGCGGCAAAGTCTTCACCCAGGCGGAAACCGAAGCCGTCTGCCAGGTTTGCCTCGACCACGATCTGTTCCTGTTCACCGATGAGATCTACGAGTACTTTGTCTACGACGGCGCGCGCCACACCGCCCCCGCAACGCTGCCCGGCATGAGGGAGCGCGCCATCGTCATCAGCGGCTTCTCCAAAACTTTTTCCATCACCGGCTGGCGTCTTGGATACGTGACCGCCGACGCCCGCTGGATGGCCGCAATGGCCTACTTCCACGACCTCACGTACGTCTGCGCGCCATCGGCTTTCCAGCACGGCGCAGCCGCCGGACTGGAGCAGCTCCCGCCCAGCTTCTACAAGGAGATTGCCGACAGCCACCAGTCCAAACGCGAGCGCATCGTGTCGGCGTTAGCCGCCGCCGGCCTCACCCCCACCGTCCCCCAGGGCGCATACTACGTCCTCGCCGACAACGCCCGCCTGCCCGGCCAAACCGCCGCCGAAAAAGCCCGCGCGCTTTTGGCTGCAACCGGCGTAGCCAGCGTAGCCGGCAGCGCCTTCTTCCGCCCCGGTCACGGCGAGAATCTACTCCGCTTCTGCTTCGCCAAAAAAGACGAGGATCTGGACGACGCCTGCGAGCGCCTGCGCAAGCTCTGACGTCCATTTCACCTTGACGCGTGAAGCGCTACGCGCTACATTTCTCAGAGTGATCCAGTCATTTCGGCACGCTGGTTTGGAATCATTCTTCCGCACCGGAAGCAAGGCGGGAATTCAGCCCGCCCACGCAAGAAAGCTGAGTATTCAGCTTGGTGTGCTGAATCTGGCCAGAAACCCTGAAGCAATGAATGTTTCTGGGTGGAACCTCCATCCGCTCAAAGGCAGTTTGGTGAATCACTGGGCGGTAAAAGTGAACGCCAACTGGAGAATAACCTTCAGGTTCGAAAACGAGGATGCGATCCTCGTCGACTATCAGGATTACCACGGCAAGTAGGAGGAAATATGGCTGAAATGTACAACCCTCCCCACCCCGGCGAGCTGATCCGCGAGTACCTCGGCAGCATGAAGATTGGCGTTGCCGCCCGCCGCCTCCGCATTGCCCGCTCCACTCTCTCGCGCCTGCTCAATGGCCGGGCCTCTGTCACGGCCGCCATGGCGCTGCGCCTCGCTGACGCCTTTGGCAATGAACCGCGCCTGTGGCTCGACCTTCAGCAGCAGTACGATCTCTGGCACGCCTCCCGCCGCAAGCGCCCGCGCATCGAACCGTTCCCTCGCGCGGCCTGATAAGCTGGCCTGCGCCGGCTTGACCCGCGGCGCAGGCTATATAAGATAGCCACGAACACGGCCCCGCTAGACTGTTACGGTATCTCGTGTCCCCTTGAGCGCCTCAACCCAAATCCCCACCAGTTCCGCGGCCATCGGCCAAACCAGCACCATGGCCACCGTCCACCCCGACCGCGTGGCGAACTCTCCCGGCGCGCCCGCATACACCACCAGGCACAGCGCCATGTTGGAAAGGTAAGCGGTGTTCAACGTCGCCAGGCAAGCCTGTGTCGGCGCCAGGTTCCGCCGCCGCGTACCCAGAATCGCCGCGCTGGCCGCCACAATCCCCAGCCCCGCCGTCAACATGGAGAGCCGCGGCCATCCCCGCGTCCCCGCCAGGTGGAGCAGAAACGGCGACTCCACCAGCAGCGTGCCCACGGCCGACATGCCCGCCACCACCCACAGCACCCGCCGCCCGCCGGCCGTCGAAGGCGCTGCGGCAAACAGCGCCCGCAGCCGCATCCAGATCATGGGATAGGCGAGAAACACCGGCGCGCCCACCAGAAAATGCCACCAGTTTCCCTGGTTGCCTTGAACATTCAGCGTTACCGCGTTCCACGCCGAGGTGCTGTAGGCGAACGGCAGAAACGGAACCACCCCCGCCGCCAGCCACACCAGGAGCATGAAAACGTTGACCAACAGCGGCCCGCGCGGCTCGTCCATCGCCCGCCGCGTGGCGCCTGCTTTTGATTGTCCTTTCAAGTTGACCCCCAGACCCCGTTACGGAACACGGCTCGCCTGCGTTCCGTCGCCGTTGCCGTTCACCAGCGTTTACCGCTTCTGACAGGAGAACGTCCGGGCGGGGCAATGTGTTATCAATTTCCAGACGAGGCGTTCACGCTGCCGCTGAGTTGCCGACTCGCTGCCCCGCTGACTTGCTGAACTGAAAGGACCTCTTCCATGCGCCGCGCTTCCCTGGCTCTAGCCGCCTTCGTCCTCGCCCTCACCTTCGCCCCGGCCCACCCCGCCTCCGCCCAGGCGGCCCAGCAGAAAACCGCCCAGCAGCTCGACCTCGAAGGCATCTGGGGGGGCTATGACGGCGAGTGGCATCACACCACCTATCAGCTTGTCTCCCTGGCCGAAGCCATTCCGGAAAAGGATTACACCTGGCGTCCCTCGCCCGGCGTCCGCTCCACCAGCGAGGTCTTCATGCACATCGTCACGGCCAACTTCTGGTATCTCTCCATCATCGGCCACCCCATGCCGGCTGACTTGAAAGACGACGTCGAGAAGACCGTCACCTCCAAGCCCGAAGTCATTGCCTGGCTCAAGCGCTCGCTCGAAGCCGCCCGCGCAGCCCATCTCAATGAGACGCCCGGCCACCTGGCCAAACACGTCACCGTCAGTGGCAGCACTGCCACCGTAGACGACATCTACCTCCGCATGATCATCCACTCCAATGAGCACATGGGCCAGCTCATTGCCTACGCCCGCATGAACAGCGTGGTCCCGCCCTGGTCGGCAAAATGACGAACGCGCGCCGTCGGCGATTTTTTTTAAATGCACCGCTTTACACGTTGACGGCCGCGCGAAATTCGCCCGAAAAAAGGTAGTAAACTTACCGCCAAAAGGTCCTTGCCACTTTGGCATCTCTTCCCAGGATGCTCGTCGATTCGCGCTTTCCACCGTCGTGCGCAGCCCCAAACTTCTCTAGTGCTGCCGTTCTTGATAGGCCAACGTCCCAGAAGCACAGTCGGTTATCAGTCTCAGGACGAATCGTCCGTTCCCAAGCTCACTCGCTAACCTGCTGACTTGCTAAACAGAAAGGACCCGCACCATGCGCCGCACTTCCCTCGCTCTCTCCGCGCTGCTCTTCGCCGTCGCTCTCGTCCCGGCCCACCCCGCCCGAGCGCAGGCCCAGGCCCCGCAGAAAACCGCCCAGCAGCTCGACCTCGAAGGCGTCTGGTTGGGTTACGAGGGCGAATGGCATCACACCACCTACCAGCTCCTCGCCCTCGCCGATGCCATTCCGGAGAAGGATTACGCCTGGCGTCCCGGTCCCGGCGTCCGCTCCACCAACGAGGTCTTCATGCACATCGTCACCACCAACTTCTGGCTGCTCTCCATCGCCGGCCACCCCATGCCGCCCGACCTGAAAGACGACGCCGAGAAAACCGTCACCTCCAAAGCCGACGTCATCGCCTGGCTCAAGCGCTCGCTCGATGCCGTGCGCGAAGCCCACCTGAAGGAAACGCCGGAGCACCTCGCCAAACGAGTCCACGTCGTCGACCGCGACACAACTGTCGAAGGAATTTACCTGCGCCTCATCGTCCACGCCGACGAGCACATGGGCCAGCTCATCGCCTACGCGCGCATGAACGGCGTAGTCCCGCCCTGGTCGGTAAAGTAAATGGCCAATCCAGCCGCTCGCACGAGCGTTTCCGCGTGAAGAATGAATTGGCCGAGGGTTCTCACCGGGATGTCGGATTCGCAGGTGCGCCGGCCCCCGGCGCAGCCCCGCTTGTTGTGCAGGGCTGCTCGGTGTCACGTTGGCCGGTTAGGGAGTCGCGCTCTGCACCACCCAGCCGTTGTTGCTCTTGGCCAGCGTCGCCGTTCCGGATTGCGGGCTTGCGGCCGTGGCCAGGCTCGGAAATGCGGTCTTCATCTCCGCCGTGTTGGCCCAGTCGGGCAGGCTCGAAACCGCGTAGTGGTAGGCAACGGTGTAGGTTGTTGCATCGGTCGCCGGCGGCGAGTAGCTGTCGATCGAAGTCACCTCGGGATGGCCGTAGCAGAAGTTGCCATATCCGGGCTGGTTCGAGTCCGCAGTCCACTTCGACCGCCCCTGGTCAGAGAGATCGTAGTCGTTTACCTGCTTTGAACCCACAAGGAACCGTTTCTTTTCCGCCGATTTCCGGGTGAGCAGCCCCGCGTCCGTCAGCGCGTCGAAACCCTTGGTCTGGTCCTCATTCGAGGTATCGGCCTGGGCCGGGAATTTAATCGGCGCGCTCCACACGCACTCCTGCCTCGCGCTCAAATAAGTGTTGATGGCCGATCGAAAGGCCGATTTATCGACTTCGTTTTTTTTGCAGCCGGCGCTTAACGCGAACCCTGCCATGAGGCAGACTGCCAATGTTTGCTTTCGCATCTTCTACTCTCCTCGATCCTTGGATGCGAACAAAACAATCCCATTGCCTGTAGGGCGCAAATCC
>CAWBIG010000240.1:0-42116 GCA_963788435.1 uncultured Acidobacteriota bacterium
GTGGACCAGTTTTTGATTTACCAGAGCGAGGACGGGCAGACCAAGCTGGACGTTCGGCTGGAGGACAAGACCCTATGGCTCAACCAGAAGCAGCTCACAGGGCTTTTTGGGAAGGCCAAAGGCACGATCAGCGAGCACATCAAACACATCTTCGAGGATGGAGAATTAGAGGCCGATTCAGTTGTTCGGAAATTCCGAACAACTGCCGCAGACGGCAAAGACTACGACGTGGACCACTACAACCTCGATATGGTGCTGGCGCTGGGCTTCAGGGTGCGCAGCCAGGTGGGGGTGCGCTTTCGCCAGTGGGCCAACGACAAACTCAAGGAATTCATTATCAAGGGGTTCGTACTGGACGACCAACGCCTGAAAGATCCGGCACGGGGCAACGACTACTTCGAGGAACTGACCCGGCGCATCCAGGACATCCGCACCAGTGAGCGGCGGTTTTACCAGAAGATCACCGACATTTACGCGACTAGCGTGGACTACAGCAAGGACGATCCGCTGACCCAGCAGTTCTATGCCACGGTACAGAACAAGGTTCATTACGCCATTCACGGCCAGACCGCGGCCGAGGTGATCCTGTCGCGCGCCGACAGCGGCCAACCGCACATGGGGCTGACGAGTTGGGATGGGGCGCGCGTCCGTAAGTCGGATGTGGCCATCGCCAAGAACTACCTCAACGCCGAGGAATTGAGAGCACTGAACAATCTGGTGGAGCAGTACCTCATCTTCGCCGAGTCGCAGGCGGAACGCCGGATGCCGATGACGATGCGAGACTGGATCACCAAGCTGGAAGGCTTTCTGACTTTGAATGACCGCGAGATTTTGCAGGATGCTGGCAAGGTCTCAGCCAAACTTGCCAAGGCTCATGCTGAAGAACAGTACGAAGAGTTTCACCGGCAGGAAGATCGGATGCTGGAATCGGACTTTGACCTGATGGCGAAACAACTCCCACCCCCACGCGAAGGCAAAGAATGAAGCTGCACTTTGAACCCAACTTGGACTACCAGCACACCGCCATCGAGTCGGTGTGCGACCTGTTTCGCGGCCAGGAGACCTGCCGTACTGAGTTCACCGTCACGCGCGATGCGACGGCGGCCCAATACGCCTTCGCTTTTCGCGAGAACGACTTGGGCATCGGCAACCGCCTGCACTTGTTGGACGATGAGATTCTGGCGAACCTCGGCGACATTCAATTGCGCAACGGGCTGCGACCTTCTACTTCGTTGGCCTCTGGCGACTTCACGGTGGAGATGGAGACCGGCACGGGCAAGACCTACGTGTACCTGCGGACCATCTTCGAGCTGAATCGCCGCTACGGCTTCACCAAGTTTGTGATCGTGGTACCGTCGGTCGCGATCAAAGAGGGCGTGTATAAGACGCTCCAGATCACCGAGGACCACTTTCGTTCCCTCTACGCCAACACGCCCTTTGAGTATTTCCTTTACGACTCCGGCAAGCTCGGCCAGGTGCGCAATTTCGCCACCAGCCCTCAGATTCAGATCATGGTTGTAACGGTCGGCGCCATCAACAAGAAGGACGTGAACAACCTTTACAAGGACACGGAAAAGACCGGGGGCGAGAAGCCCATCGACCTGATCCGGGCCACGCGGCCGATCCTGATTGTGGACGAACCGCAAAGCGTGGACGGCGGCCTTGAGGGGCAGGGCAAGCGCGCGCTCGGGGAGATGAATCCTCTCTGCACACTTCGCTACTCCGCCACCCACGCCGACAAACACCACATGCTCTATAGGCTGGATGCGGTGGATGCCTACGAGCGCAAGCTTGTAAAGCAGATCGAAGTGGCCTCGCTCGAAGTGGAAGGCGGCCACAACAAGGCCTACGTCAAGCTGATCTCGACCAGCAACAAGCGGGGCCAGTTTAGCGCCAAAGTCGAGCTCGACATGCCGCAGATGTTTGGTGTGAAGCGCGAACCGGTGATCGTGCGCCCCGGAGATGATCTGGAGCAGATTACAGGCCGTGCCGTATACGCGAACTGTTTGGTCCAGGCCATCGGCTGCGCGGCCGAGGATCAGTATTTGGAGCTGAGCAACCAGGAGAACCTTCTCCGACCGGGCCAGTCAATTGGGGACGTGGATAACGACGCGATAAAGCGGCAAATGATTCGACGCACGATTGTGGAACACCTGGACAAAGAGCTTCGGCTTCGCCCGCAAGGCATCAAGGTGCTGAGCTTATTCTTCATCGATGCGGTCGAGTTCTACCGCAAGTACAACGCTGACGGCGTGCAGGAGAAAGGCAAATACGCCCTGATGTTCGAGGAGGAGTACCGGAAGGCCGCTGCCCTGCCAAAGTACAACACCCTCTTCAAGGAAGTAGACCTGGCATCTGACGCCGTCGAGGTTCACGAGGGGTACTTCTCGATCGACAAGAAGGGCGGGTGGACGGACACATCCGAGAGCAATCAGGGCAGCCGCGAAAACGCAGAGCGAGCCTACAACCTCATCATGAAGGACAAGGAAAAGCTGCTGAGCTTCGACACAAAGCTGAAGTTCATCTTCTCGCACTCCGCACTACGCGAGGGCTGGGACAATCCGAACGTCTTCCAGATTTGCGCGATGCGCGACATGGGCTCTGAATTACTCCGCCGGCAGACGATAGGACGCGGGCTGCGCCTGTGCGTGAACTCGATCACGGGTGAACGAATTCGTGGGTTCGAGGTGAACACACTCACGGTCGTGGCCAATGAGGGCTATGAGCAATTCGCCGAGAACCTTCAAAGGGAAATCGAGGCCGATACCGGCATCCGCTTTGGCATCGTGGAGAAGCACCAGTTCGCCTCGCTCCCCGTAACGGACGAGGCCGGCCAGACAACAGCGTTGGGAGTCGAGAAGTCTGAAGCGATCTGGGCGCACCTCAAAGAGGCTGGGCATGTCGATGTGAGGGGCAAAGTGCAGGACACCCTCCGACAGGCGCTCAAGGACGGGACGCTTCAATTGCCAGAGCAGTTCCAGGCGCAGCTCCCACAGATCAAGGAGGTGCTCCGGAAGCTTGCTGGAAGGCTCGACATCAAGAACGCCGATGAGCGGAGGCCGGTGAAGGCCAGGCAGGCGGTTCTCCAAAGCGAAGAGTTCAAAGCCCTATGGGATCGGATTAAACACAAGACTACATACCGCGTGCAGTTCGACAACGAGAAGCTGCTGAGGGACTGCGCTGAGGCAATTCGGAAGAGTCCGCAGATAACCAAGACCCGCGTACAGATTCGAATAGCCGACCTCGCAATCGGGCGCGGAGGTGTACTGTCCGAAGAGACCCGGGTGGCAGCGCCGATCATCATTGAGGAAATGGACATCGAACTGCCCGATCTGCTGACCGACCTTCAGGACAAGACCCAACTCACTCGGCGCAGTCTTGCGCGGATTTTGACGGCCAGTAACCGCCTTGATGATTTCAAACGGAATCCCCAACAGTTCATTGAGCTGGCGGACGAGTCGATCAACCGCACCAAGCGCCTCGCCCTTGTGGACGGCATTCGGTATCAACGCATCGGCGACGAGGATTACTACGCTCAGGAACTCTTCGAACTGGAGGAACTGACAGGGTACCTCAAGAATATGCTGAACTCGGACAAGTCTGTGTACGAACAGGTGGTATACGACTCGGCTGGCGTCGAGCGCACGTTTGCTGAGCAATTGGAAAAGAATGAAGCTGTGAAGGTCTATGCCAAGCTCCCCGGCTGGTTTAAGGTTCCGACGCCGCTCGGAACCTACAATCCGGACTGGGCAGTGCTGGTAGAGAAGGGCGGGGTGGAGCGGCTGTATTTCGTTGTCGAGACAAAGAGCAGCCTCTTCACCGACGATCTACGTGATAAGGAAAGTGCCAAGATCGAATGCGGTAAGGCGCACTTCAAGGCGCTGGCCACAGGAGAAAACCCCGCTCAATTCATCACTGCCCGGAATATCGACGATCTGATGGCACAGGCTTAGCGTTCAGATCCCGACGGGGTCCACGATGACAGACCCTTTTGAACACCGTCCCACAAAAACGGGGTTCACGAGCGGCCCTTTGTTCGTTGGTAACTAATCAACAACTCACGCGGCGAAGAAAAGGGCTCAATGAGCGAAAGAATCAAGATTGGGGAAGACACTTGTCCCCGTACTCAAGAAATCTGCATCCAGGCATCTTAAGATACATTACGCGCTACCTGTGATCTAGCTCACAGAATCAAAGTCTGACGTTTCCCTTTGTCTCGTTCCCGTTAGATTTGTGGTCTCAATGAACGAGACCGCACGACTCTTCCTTTTCGCCAATTAGCCCCACAAAAAAACATTTTATGATCCTAAAGGGGTTGCAAGATCATGGTCGATTCCAGCGATGCACTCTCGTTCGAAGCGCAATACCCTTTTGTACAGGATGACAGCCTATACAGAAGATGTGTAGTACTACAAATCTTCTGCGAACTACACTCGGCATACCGGATTTATTTCCTATTGAGAAAGAAAACTTGAGTACTCAGAGCAACGAAGAGGAAGAACTAAAGTCTAACCGAATGTAACCGTAGTGCTTTCCTCGGTGAAATCAATCGATTTGGAAAGGGTAAGGAATGACAGTCGCAGAAGCTGAGGAAAAAATCGAAGCACTCACACGAAACCTTGCGTCCAGCGAGATTTCACCAGCCCAGCGGGAGAAGTGTGAAGCACAAATGGCTCGCTGCAATCGGATCATTCAAAGGGCACGACAACAGGCTCACAGGTCTCTAGCTTCCTTTGCTGGGACTCTCCTCGACATGATCGACGACACGGTTTTCGATCAGAATCAAAACTCCGCAATCATCACAGCAGCGCATCTCATCCGCGGCGCTTCTATCGAACAACTGGCCGTTGCCGTTCCAGCCGCCATTCGCGAGACTCCAACGTGCGACACTCGGCCTACACGGGTCAAATGTCCGTAAGCGTCAGACCAAACGCATGGATGAGGTCTTTGCGGCCCAGGCTGGAGGAGTAAGGTCTGCGATGCGCTGAAGCGGTGCATTCGCAAGCCCGGGCAGGATGTCGGCGAGGTAATCGCGCACCGGGATTTTGAGGCGGCGGCAGCTTTCGATCACGGAGATGATAGCGGCCACGCGCGGGCCCGCCGGTTCGCTCCCGATGTGGATCCAGTTGCCGCGGCCGAGGGCGATAGGCCGCATGGAGTTCTCCGCAAGGTTGTTGCTGAGCTCCAGTTCGGGATAATCGAGGAAGCGGATCAGCTTTTTCCAAATGGCAAGCGTGTATCTGCAGGCCTGGCCGGCAGCGCTGCTGGGCAGCACCGTCTTGCTCATCTCGAGGATGTGAGTGCGGATTTCGTCGAGCAGCGGCGGAGCCTTCTCGTGGCGTAGAGCATGGCGTGCGGCATGGTCCATCTTTTCGTTCCGCGCTTGAGCATCGATCGCAAATAGCTCGTTTATCAGTTCAACTGCGCGGATGGACGCGGCATCCTGTTTATTGAGTTTGACCGCATCCACGAAGTACCTTCTGGCGTGAGCCCAGCATGCTGCATGCACCATCTTCGGACCGCCCACGCGATCATATGCGGCGTAGCCATCCGTTTGGAGAAGTCCTTCGAAGTTGCCGAGGAAGTTCAGCGGGCCCTCGCGTTTGCGGCTCATGCGGAAATCAAAAACCGTCATGCCCCCCGGCGTTCCGTACTGCCAGAGATAAGACTGATGGTTTGTGCCGCTTCCGTCGTGCGTCTGAACATCGACCGGAGTTTCATCCGCCTGGATGTAAGTGCCGGCAAGCAACTGGTTCCGCATCGCTCCGGCCACCGGCATCAACATCTCTCCGATGGTCATCACCCAGCCGCACATCGTAGCCCTGCTGATATCGATGCCTGCGTCACGCAACAGGGCTACGCTTTGCCGAAACAGTGGGCTGTGGTCACAGTATTTGTTCACCACCGTATCGATAATCACTCGATCCGACACCAGGCTCTTATCGATGATCCGGACGGGAAGAGTCGCCGCCGTCACGCCTTGCTCGGGACAGGTTTTGCAGGCCCTCTTCTCGCGCTTGGTCACCTGCACGAAATACCGCGCCGGCTCGACATCCAGCACTTCGCTGACTTCGTAGCCGATCACTGTAGTCTCAGCGCCGCAGTTGCCGCATACGCACTGCTCCGGCGTGCAGGCAATCACCCGTTCCACACGGGGAAGATTCGCGGGCAGAGTCTGACGTCCGGGATGCTTGCGCTTCTTTTGTTCAGTAGCAGGCGGCGGAGCTTTGCGCTCGCTTTCGGCGACTACTTCCTGCTGGCTGACCCCGGGCTCTTGTTCCAGCAGATCCAGTTGCAAATTGCTCAGCTTCTCGCTGCTCGGTCCATATTTTTGGATCCGCAGCAAACGAAGACGCTCTTCGAGGACCTGGATCTTCAACCGTGCATACTCGAGCTCTCTGTTCTGCGACGCAACCTGCTCCTTCAGCTGCGCGACAACCTCAGCCATGAAGGGGTCCGAATGCGGAGGAAGAGTAGGCTCAGAAGGCGTGCTCACGATGTCTATTTAATAACAGACTTTCTTGTGGATAAGTATGCGAAATATCCAGTGTTTATGCGGTTTTCAGTGACTCTGTTGGTTCTTCCACCGGAGGCTTGCGATACCACTTCCGCCGCTCGGTCTGCGCCAGATCGATGCCACCCAAAAGCAGCGCCAGTTCCTCGTAACTCAGTACGATTTTCTTCACGCCGCTGTCTTCTCTGCGGCCACCGAAATCTTCCTCCGTCCAACTTCTTCGCGCATACCCAGAGCCCGCTTCCGTCATATACGAGAAGCTTCACGCGATTGCGTCGTGCATTCGTGAAAACAAACACATGGCCGCTTTCCGGATCGCAGCCCAGATGGTCGCGCACCAGGCCGTAGAGGCCATTGAAATTCTTGCGCATGTCCGTCGCGCCGGCTGCAACATAGATCCGCGTCGCCGGTCCAAACCCGAACACCGCCTACACCCTGTCCAATATGCTCAGCAGACGTTCCAATGTTCCCGCATCAAATCCGCGGCATACTTCGATCCGACGTCCGCTTCGTAGTTCAACGACTAGAGCACCATCGCGCCTGGCGACGCCGTTGACATCCCGCGCAGTGGAGGGAACCACTTCGACTGGAACAAAAGCACTGCCACCCGCCTGCCGTCCACCATGCACGCGTTGACGATATTTATCCAGCGTCCCTACCGCCAGGCCACGCTGTTGGCAAAAGGCCGCCCGCAACAATCCACTCGATTCAAACTCACCAACCAAGGCCTGGACCTCGGCCAAACTACGTCGCCTGTGTATCACTCCCACTTCGCTCATAGGTCCAGTGCAACACTAAACAGGGATCACGAACAGGGTGCGTTGCTCAGACGGATACCCAGAACCATCTCGTCCACTTTGTCGCGGTCGTACTCCATGCCTCCGGCTCCCTGGCACGATGCTACCCCGGCAGGCCGCCGTCGTGCTGGTCATGTGGAACATGAGAAAAAGACATTTTTCTCATAGCTGCAAAACTGCCGCAGCGAGGATGGCGGTCAAGGGCGGGCGTTCTTTGCCCGTTCATCGGAGCGAAGCGCAGACCCTTGACGGCCACCGCAGCGGAGGCTACCGCGCGTCAGCGCGCCGGGAAGCCCCATTCCGTCTCGATCCTTTGCTTTCAACACGTTTACGCCGCAGCAACCTTGGTTACTCCCGCAGTAACCGCGCACAGGCTCTTTCGCCCTGAACTCGCTCATTCCACTCGCGTTGACGCGCGTAAACACGTAAACGCTAGTGTTTATGCGGTCTCCGGCTGTAGGGCGCTGATTGCATTCACGTTCCCGCACAGTTACCGCGCGGTATCCCTGCAGCAACCCGCCGGGGGTGACGTGTCACTATAATCCCGGTGCAAAGCACCGCGCCCTTCCGCTGGTCGTGGCAAGGATGCCGGACGGAGGCCACAGACGCAGCAAGGCCGCCTCCGAACAGACGGCCTTGCTGCCATCAACCATCCAAATGGAAAACAAAAATCATCACGGAAAAAAAGACAATCAGATATGCCAGCACCCAGCCGAGTCGGCCCCATTCCCGCTTCGACTTAGGCCACCATACCCAGAGGACGCACCCCACCAGCAGGGCGTTCGGTACCATGACCAACATCTGCAGCCATGTCGGCCACGCTGAATAGGGTACGACTCTAATCATGATTCTGCCCCGGTTTTGGAGATTTGCTTGCGACCGCGATTCCCGCGCCCAGCAGCATCACTAATATCCCCCCTGGGATGCCGATCGCTGCGGAGACGATGAAACTCAAATGTCTGATCTGATGCAAAAACGCGTCTCCGAACAGAAAGACTACCGCTCCCGCCCACAGCAGTAAGCGGGAGCATCCTGGGATCATTCTCTGCACGACAGTTTGTCGAGAGTCAGTCATCGGGTCGCCTTCACATGCCTACTATCGCCGATCAAGGGGCCGTTGCAATTGCGCACCCAACATGCACCGTCAGGTCACCAACGGTCCCAGCAATCACAGCTGGAAGAGCAAGGCCCTCCGCAACGGCCTCCATGGTGTCAGCCACTGCGCCACTCATAGAACCGAAAGGCGTACGAGCAAAAAAGGCACTGTTACTTACACTCTTGAAGAACCCGAAGGCAGCAAACTTCCCTCCTACTTCGACGGCGTTATCCACTTGACTCTCTGTCGGAGTCGGACCCCAGCCGGGAATCATTGAAAGTGGACTCAAAAAGGTGTAGAGCTTCCCGTCCGGCGTGTTGTTAATCTTGTCCAGGCAGTTATGGTATTGCTGCATTTGCGTCTGCGCATTATTTGGGGCACCTGGCCCGTTTGGCCCAGTACTTCCCGGCAGTGTTCCACTTGTGGGAATAAAAACATACTGGCCGAGGTCTTCCCACTGCATAGATCCTTGAGGGTCATCAGGAGCGTAAGGATCAGGTATAACAAAGAACTCTTGCCAATTTGATGCCCAAAGCCAACTACCGCTGCTTCCACTAGGGCATAGCATCACGCTGGCATCACACTCACCCGGACCGATCCTGAATAGCCCCGTTTGATCGACGAAACTGAGAGGACTATTCTGCACGTAAGCGTAGCGGTTGAAGGTCTGGGGGTTGGTGGGGTCGTAGCTGCCTTCGTAGGGGTCGGGGGAGAACCAGCGGCCGGCCAAGTTCGAGTACTCGCGGAACTGAGCGTGCTCGTTGGAAGTATTGTCCTGATCAAGGCCTGCGAAATGGTACGGGTTCCAGTCGGAGCCGGTGAAGGAGTAGCCGTCCCCAAACGGGAAGGAGAAGTAGGTCCCTTCGTTGCCGTGCATATCGGTGCGGGCGCGCTCGATACCGAGCCAGTCCTGGTGGTCGAACTGGGTGGTGCCGTTGAAGTAGAAGGAGAGCGGGGCTGCACCCCAATAGGTGAATCCTTCCTGTTCATATGGGCCCTGAACGTAATATTCCGAACTGTGGCGTCCCTGGGGATCGAAGATGAACTCGTAGGAGCTGCTGCCATTATCAGTCCGCACTCGGCGATTGAGCGCATCATAGGTATAGGTGGCTCCTCCATTTCCCGCGCCGCCGTCCACCTGAGTCACATTGCCCTCCGCGTCATAAGTATACGAGTGAAACCCGTCGTTGGTCATATTCCCGGCGGCGTCGTAGGTATAACCGCTGCCTGAGACTTCATTGTTCGCGGTGTTGAACGTCAAGCTTTGGGAAGAAGGCCCCGTGCCGGCTGTTTTGGTCTGGTTCCAACGGTTGCCATAACGGTCATAGGTATAGGTGTAGCTGGCGGCGGTCATGGTCGTTTTGCTCAAGCGTCCGAAGTCGTCGTACGAATACGAACTGTTCTGACCCGCGACAGAGTCAGACGATGCAGTGAGGTAGGTTCCGTTCCATCCGCCGCTTGAGAAGGAATAAAGGGTGCTTCCTTGTGTACAACTGAGCCCCGAAGCCTGGCAGACAACCGATCCGCTTATTACCCGGCCCATTGAGTCATAGGAGCGACTGCCGGTGACCCCATTTCCGAGGGTCCAGGTAAGGGGCCCGAATGGACCGAAAGTCGTATTCGAGAGAAGATGTGGAGGGTGATTGGAGTCATTCCAATTGCTGGTGATGGAATTCAATTCGCTTGTCCTCGTATACGTGTATGTATATGTGGGTCCGAAAGCATCGACGTACTGCGTCATATTTCCTTCCCAGTCGTACGCGGCTGTGACGGTGAAGTTCCCTGTGCCGCAGTTCGAAGGAGTGCACTCGCCTATCAAAGTGGGACGGCCCATCTTATCGTAGCTGAATATACTTCCGGCGTTGCCGGGGGCTGTGCTGCCGGCATAGGCGTTCACGAGTCGGCCTTTGGGATTCTGAAGGGTCACTCCCCACTCAGTTGTAGCATCGTAAATAAAGTTCTTTGTGGGAGTCGTCAAATCATCGTACGAGACGCTGACGATGCGGCCGAACAGGTCGTATTGCGTGTTTGTAGTCGTGAGAGTTGAGGGACTTGCCTGATTTGCTTTCGGTCGCTTTCTGGTCACCTTGAAGCCGGTAGAATTAAGGACATAGCTGTAGGTTGTGGTCCCGGACTCAGGCTCAATCACTTCAGTGGGGCGGCCCAGCCAGTCGGCCTGGAAAGTGCGCGTTTGCACCCCTACCCCTTGAGTCACGGTGGTGGTTCCACTGGCAGGTACGTAGGTGTAGGTGGTTGCAAATCCTGTATTTGGGCTTATGTCGGTGTTGCAGTTGCCAGGTGTCTCCAGGTATGAACCGCTTAGGAGGCTTGTAGATGTCACTTCGCATACAATCTTCGGACGTCCGAGACCATCAACCTGGGTGATGCGCGAGACCTTGTTTTCGTCGGTGAATTGGATCGCACGGTTAGTGTAGGACAAGGTTCGATAGGTGTTGTCGGCGTGAGTGACCTTCAGCGTCCGGCCCATCGCGTCATAGGAGTAGGTATCGCCGGCGGTCGAGCACGCTTGGGTACCCCAGCCGCTTCCTTGATACGGATAGGGCTTGATCGAGAGGTTGCCGTCTGCATCGTAACAACTGTCGGTCTGGTACCACTGAAGCGAGCCCTGGCCATTGTTCACCGCTTCCCGGCTTGGACGGCCCAGTCCGTCTACGAGTAACTCGGTATCGGTGTACGTGCTGGAATTCTGATAGGTGTAGATGCTGGTTTGTGTGGGTGTGTAGTAGAACTTCGTGTAGCCTCCGTCCGGATTGTCCATTTCTGTAATTCGGATCAACGGATCGTAATACTTGTAATTGGTCGTGTTTGAATTCTCATCCAGGACTTGAGTCTTGACGCCCGCCGTACAATCCCAGGTCATTGAGCGGCCCAAGCTGAGCGGTTCCGAAATCGAATCGGCAAATGAATTACTGCAGGAGCTCGATCCATAGCCGTACGTTGTCTTGGCTCCATTCACGTCTGTCGCTTGATTGACGTTACCGGTGTCGTAATAGGTGTACGACTGGCTTAAAAACCCAGTGCTGCTCGTGTAGTAGGCGGCATTTGTGAGATTGCCACGCGAACCGGTGATTGCGATGTGTTGCGGAGTTCCGGTTGTTGTCGTGAGGGTCCCGCCGTCGTAAGTAAAGGTCGATGAAGAAGCCTGCTGCTCGCTTCCGCTGCTCCAGTCGTACGTGGTGATGGAGGAAGGCTGCCCAACGATACTATTTCCCAACGAGGCGTAAGAAATGTCAGTCTCTGTGAGCTCATGGGTATGCCCTGGTGCGGATCCTTGTGCCACTCCGAAGTCGTATTCACTGTCCACGTTAACGAATCCCGATCCAAGGTACGATCCGTTGTAGTAGACGTCCGATAGCCTCGTTTCTCCATTTGGCAGAACTGTGTATGTGTCGGTCCGAGTAATAGGTGAGGAGACGGATGCCGTAGAACAACTCGTAAAATTGCTGCTATAGCACCTCACGAGGGTTTCCAGCAGATTACCCGGAGATCTTGCGCCTTGGTAGATCTGTCGCTGAGTCTCATATAGGTTGTACGTTGCTGTCGTGCTTGTGCCGTTTGTTGCACCATCCTCAGCAAAGTTGATGACGGTCGTGTTGGTGGTCTGCAGTGCATCGGAAGCCGTAGTTGTCCAAGTCGATCCAGGTCCAGGTGTTCCGCTTACGAGCGCGCGCGCATATGTCCACTCTCCTCCCGGGTTCAAGGTTCGCGAGAGCGTTGCGGTCGAGCCGTCTTGGAAAATTCCTGTGCTTTTCGGTCCGCCGGAATAGGAATAGGAAATTGTGCCGCCAGTCGGAAGAGAAACCTCTTCTATTCGCGCAGTGACGCAACTCGAAGTGCCGGATAGTGGAGTGCATGATCCGGGCGTCGCCTCGTACGAGAATTTGTATTCACTCCCGTCGGGGAGAGTGATGTGGTCCACGAGGGCAACGCTCGTCCGACCATATTCTTGGATTTGGGGGCCGCCGGTAAATCCAAAATCTGTGGCGACAGTGTATTGCACATAATTGACGGTGACGGTCTCAGTTCCGTAGGTGCCGGCCCCGGTAGGAGCAGAATACTGGAATTCGGTTGGACTCGAAGGCGTGCCGCTTCCGGACATGGTCATGACCGGAGTAGTGGACGAGAGCGTATCGAAATATTGCCCGCTGCTGTTGACAGTGACCTGATTCCCGTTTTGGTCCGTATAAGTTCCCACGCCGTTCTGGCTTTGCCAAGGACCGTTTATCACCTGGCCGGTGGCGCTTGTGATCGTCCAATTTGCAGTCCCTGCGCCCCCGCTGTTGATGGACAGGCCCGATCCGTCAGTTGCCGTGGCTATCAATGGCCCGTTGTTTTGTGTCGTCAGGCGGTTATCACACCAAGTCATTGTAATCGTGGTAATTCCAGGGAATGGATGGGCTCGGCCGACCGGATCATGGTAGGTATAGTCACTCCACGTTTCAGTAGTTATCGTGCCGACTGGGCTACATTGTGTATCGGAGGTTGTTGAGACATTGTATGCCGCGGTAACGTATCCGGATGTCGCCGCGGTTTGAGCCGTCCAGCCCCAACTCGGCGCCGGCTGCCACTGAGTCACGCCACTCGCAGTGACGGGTGTCCAGATCGAGCTGTCATAGCTAATGTCGTAGTAGAAGGGAATTCCGCGTCCAGCTTTATTCAAAATCGGAATTGAAAAATGGACGTTGAGGTTGCCGAGATTCACCGTATCGAATGGTCCGCCGCCGAAGCTATTGAAGGCTGGCGTCCCAGTTGCGACCTGTCCCAAGGCGGCACCGCTCGAAAGAACCAGCAACAAAATCGCAGATTTCGAAGAGAGTGTCATACGATTCCTTTCCCCGCTCGCGTTGTCCGAAACTGCCTAGTTGGTCGAGAAAGCCGCAATGGGAATGCCGGTATTGAAGGTCGCGTCAGAGATGCTCACGTCGAGCATCAAAGTTCCCTGCTGGTATCGCTGGATATGTGTGGGCACGTTGAACCCTCCAATTGACTGGTAGTTCGCAAAATCGACTTCCGTGAGCAGATTGATCGCGGCATTGTTATCGGGATGAGTCTTGAGGCTAACTGAGACAGGTAGGAACGTCACGGCATCGAGGTAGAAGTCCATCGTGCTAAGCTGTTGGAGCGGGGAGGCAATGGCGGTGTTTGAAATCTGCTGGAATACATAAGACTGGAGGTGCTGGACCGGTTCGCCGTTGCGGCTCTCCAATCCGACGTATTTGAGTACTATGTTCTGACCGCCCCCCAACGCTCCGAGCGCAGGAAAGAACCAAACTGCATCGGTCATTGTGTTGTGGCCAGCGAATTGGCCTGAGGTGCCATCTGGGTTTAGCCACTTCCCCTGCGGGAATCCGGCTGACGCGTCTCTAATCTCAGTGCGCGTTCCACCTGAGAGCACAATGTCCATGCGGCTCTCCCCGGTTCCTAACGCTTTAAGCGTTACCGCGCCATTCTCCTGGTCCCCTGCGCTCCAGGTAGCTTGCCCGGTCAATGTCACGTCCTTGAGGGTCTGGCCGGAGGTGGTGGCTTTGAGAGCAAGAGCCGCGAATTGGGTGGCCTGGGGATCGCTCGGCGGAGTCGCGGTCTGTCCTAGAGAGGGACTTATTGCAGCAGCGAGAGCGAGAGTGACCCAAAGAAGCCGGGGCACACACCGCAAGAGAATTCCAGTGCTGGAGATAGTAGTCATTGACAGTCCTTTCCCTGCAGCCGCAAATCTGCCGCGGCGACGGTCCGCGACGCATGAACAATGTGACCGAGTTCATTTCGTCGTAGACAAATCTGCTGCGCAAATCTATGCGCGGATTTAATCCGCAGACTTTAGGGAAAAGGCAGAGACAAAAACAGCAATCACCGAAGGGATGCGACAAAGAGTTACACGAGGAGGTATGGTTGTCAAGACCTTAGTTGTCCACCTGTGATCTAGCTCACGAGCTGAGAGGCATTTGTTACTCAGATAATCTATCCAGTGGTCTCCTCGAAATGCGATCAAACTCGAAATACAGATTCATCCTCGTTCTCCACCGAGGACAGGCGTAGGCGTTCGAATACATCCCCGCGACTTGGAGGCAAGGAGCCATGCCACGTTTCGACCTCGCACATGTCCGCGAACAAGGAATTGATCTAATCGTCATTCCTCTCGATTCTCCATGCGGTCTTCGTAACGACGATGACTAGCACCAAATCAAAATGTGAATGACACCTGGCCGATTACAGTTAACTCTTTTTGAACATATACGGTAGCAGGGCGAGGACGATTGGCCCCAAAGCCTTTGCAATCTCTAAAGTGATTTGAAGAGAATCGAATTCGTTTCGACCGCCGTCAACTGAATCCAAGTTCCGGCCCGCCGAAGATCGACCAATCACTCGTTTAATCCGCGATGCTACCACTTTCCCCGCGGGAAACCAAAGCATGCCGGAGGTGAGATAAATCAACAAGTTCAGCGGTGAATGTTCAGGCGGGAATTGTCTTCCGTAAATGAAATGAAACAAAAGCCAAGACATGAATCCCATAAATCCTGGAAACGCACCAAGAAATACATATGCACTCAGCCGGAGTTTGGGGAGAGACCACGCCAACCACAAGGCCGAGAAAAAAGGGACGGCGACTGCCAGAAAATTCAAGGGCTTGTCCAAAAATGGGGAAAAGGAATCGGGATAGAGCCACGTAATCCAAGACAAACCCGTGGCCGACAGCATGCTTGAGGCAATAGCAGTTGCAATCTTTTCCGCCGGATCCGTTGGCGCTACCTCTTGCCTTCCGCTCTCGATCTTCGACCGCAGGGCCCCTAACGAATTCTCAACTTTTGTTAGCCTGTTCGCCACCGGCCTGAATCCGAGGTCTCTCCCGCAAAAACGACAGACCATCGCCTCATCCTTTATGTCTTCCGCACAGTATGGGCATTTCATGGGTGGCTGCTCCGAGTCGCTCACTCAAGTCAGCAAGTCTACACCATTGCCTTACATTAGTGCTCAATCATTGGCATCGAGTGACTGAAGATGGTTGTCCCTCGCGATGAAGCGCGATTCCGGCACAGTTCGCTCTCCGGGGCGGCCCTTGCCGTGTTTGCGCCTGTAAACAGCAGTGTGAGGCGCTCCCAGCGAAGGGCACGCCTCCTTCGGCGTCGGGAGTAGAGTTACTCTCGGCCTGGAACCATCCGAGCATAGCTGCTTCGAGGTCCTCTGGAGTGGGTCGAAACGTGCCCATGGGCGCTCTTTTACGGCAACTTGTTTGCGGTCCTGAGGTGTAGTCAATTCTGTAGCGGTCAAAGCGCCCAGAACCCAAAGCGACCAACAGAGCCGGGTGTTTCGGCGCTATCTAATTCAATCAAAGTGAATTATTCTCTACAAATTTCAATAAGCTTCAATATATCGATCTGTTTTTGGGAGCAGAGGTGCGGGCCAAACCACCTTCCGTTCGAACTCAGGGTGCGCATACTGTTCTGGCACGCGCACTCACCAATTCAGGCAACGGTGCACTTGGCCAGCTTATAGGCGCTATCTCGCAGTGGCGAGCGGCAGTCTCGAGCATCACATGCCGTGCTACACTTTCCGGCATAACTCGAACCAGATTCCCTCTCGAGGGAGCGTCTATAAGAGGTGCTGGTGTGCGCAAAGGCAAGTGTCTGCGGGACATGTTCCGTTTTGCTGGCTTGGTTTTTCCCCTATCCACATGCATGGCGGCTCAGGGAAGGGTACAGGGAGTTCCGTCTCTGATCACCTCTCTCGTAAATGACGGTTCGCGTACCGAGTTGCGTGGGAACATCCATCCGCTGGCGCAGGCGCGCAATGATGTGGGGCCGGTGCCTGGCTCTGCCCGGGCCGATCGCCTGATGCTGATTTTGAAACGCAGTCCGGAACAGGAGTCTGCGCTTACCGAGTACTTACACAATGTGCAGGATCCCAGTTCAGCTCAGTTTCACAAGTTTCTCACGCCGGAAGAATTCGGATATCGGTTCGGGATTTCGGATGGGGATGCAACGCAAATTCAGCAATGGCTCCATGCGCACGGATTTTCGGTTGCCGGAATGAATAAGGGTCGGACAGAGATTGAGTTTTCGGGTACGGTGAAGCAACTGGAAGAGACCTTCCACACGGCCGTCGACCGCTTCCGAATTGCGGGAGTGGAACACTGGGCCAATGTAGCCAGCCCAGAAATACCTTCGGCACTGGCGCCGGTAATTGGCGGAGTGGCAAACCTCAACGATTTCAAACCGCTGCCCAACATCGTGAAAGGGGCAGCGGGCAGATGGGATGCGAAGCTGCATCGGTTCGTGCCCGCGCTGACCCTCACCGCCAATGGGACAGAGTATTTGTTCCTCGGGCCAGGGGATGCGGCCACTATCTACAACACACCCAATTCGCTGAACACACATCTGGCCTCCGGTCAGGCGACATACGACGGCACGGGCGTAATCATCGGCGTAGCCGGGGATACGCTGCTCGACTCCGGCAACAATTTCTATCGAATGCTGTTCGGCCTAAACTCCACCGGCGGCTTTACCACGGTGTACGACGGCAACCAAGCGAACTTCGACTCGTCCGCAGTGCCGCTGGAAGGCGATGCGGACATGGAGATTGCCGGAGGCCTCGCGCCGGGAGCGAACGTAATCTACTACGCCGGAGCGGACACGGCATTCCAATCGGGGCTGTTCCTGGGGATCTATCGTGCGATCGACGACAACCAGATCAGCATTCTCAACGTGAGTTATGGCGCTTGCGAGGCGGCGCTAGGTGCATCCGGCAATTTGCAGGTTCTAAACGCGTGGGAACAGGCCGCCGCACAGGGCATCACGGTGACGGTATCGAGCGGAGACTCGGGTTCGGCGGGTTGCGACAACCCGAACCTGGAAACGGCAGCGTCTCAGGGCTTCGGTGTCAACGGCCTAGCCTCAACTCCGTACGACATTGCAGTAGGGGGCACCGATTTCGACGTGTTGCCGCAGAGCTTCACCACCTACGTGGGGACCAACAGCTCGAATTACACTTCCGCAGTGAGCTACATTCCTGAGGAACCGTGGAATGACTCCACGAAGAGCAATGGTTCGCTATCTAATAACGTTGCGGCGAAAAGTAGTTCCGGCAACACGAGTATCTGGGCGGGCAGCGGTGGTCAGAGTAGCGCAGGGAACGGAGGATCTGCCTACGCCAAACCGAGTTGGCAGACAGGGTTCTCCCCCAGCAACACAGACTCGGTCCGCGACCTTCCTGACGCGTCACTGTTTGCAGGCGCCGGGAATTACGACGCAACATGGGCCTTATGTGTCGACACTGACTGCGCCGATGGAGCGAACTCAACGATTCACGGCGTAGGCGGAACATCCACATCGGCCCCGGCGCTGGCTGGGATTCTTGCCCTGGTTAGCCAGAAGATGGGATCGCGCCTAGGCCAGGCGAATTGGGTTCTGTATAAGCTCGCGCAGACTACGCCGTCGATTTTTCACTCTGTCACCACCGGTAATAATTCCGTCTACTGCACGCCGGGGACGCCCGACTGCGGCTCCAACAGCTTCATGAACGGCTACAACGCGCAGGCGAAATACAGCATGACGGCCGGGTTGGGAAGCGTGGATGCGACGCTCCTGGTGAATCACTGGGGCGATGATGCGAGGACATCCACGACCACTACATTGAGCCTGAACGAAACCACATTCGCACATGGGACGCCGGTGACGGCGACAGCGGGTGTGAGTCCCGCGTCCGCAACCGGAGCCGTCGCGATCACGAATAACTACGCGTCGCAGCCACAGGCGACCACGAGCACGCCCACCACAATGCTCGCGCTCAGCGGTGGATCGGCATCCGGAAGCTACAGTGAGTTTCCTGGCGGAACCTACAATGTGTATGCCAGCTACAGCGGAGACGGCAACGACAGCGGCAGCATCTCCAAGCCCGTTCAGGTGATCGTTTCACCTGAGAATAGCGTGTTGAACCTGACTGTCAGGTACGTGAATTCTTCGTCCCAACTAATTAGTCTTGAGGGCAAAACGGTGCCGCTGGGAACGCTCATCGTCATGGACGCCCAACCGGTTGGCGCATCGCAGGCGGGCAGCAAGAACCCGGTGACGAATGCCACCGGCACGGTGTTATTCCAAGACGAGAGCACAGCTTCTTCGAATCCATGGAACGCGCAGGCACCGCTGGACTCGACTGGGAATAGTGAAGTGACCGACGCTGAGCTACTTGGGAGCACGCACTCCATCGCCGCTTCATACAACGGGGACCTCAGTTACAACGCCAGCACGGCAAAAGCGGTTAATTTCACCATCGCGCCGACGAGCACAACCATTGCATTGAACGCGAGCGTCCCGTCCACGATCGGTGAACCGGTTGGATTCACCGCTCAGATTTCGGCGGCGAACGTGCCCGGCAACGCTGTCTTCTTTCCAAGCGGCACGGTAACTTTCACCGATACGACCCATGGTGCCGTTTTGGGCATGGCGACCTACCTCGATGGGGGCGACTGCAAAGGAGTGACCACCTATTGTTTTGAGGGCTACCTTCAGGTGAACTCAACACAACTGCGTGCGGGATCCAGCTCCATCATTGCTAGCTATTCGGGAGATAGTAACTTCAGCGCTTCGGGAAACTCCGCTCCTGTATCCGTAACGTGCACTGCCAGCTGTTGGAACGCGACTAGCGAGACGCTCGGACTTGCCTTCTATCCATCGACTCCCAGCGGACCTCTGACTCCGGGGCAAAGCTCCACAACACCCGTCGCCGTCTCCGAGACAGGCGGATTCACCGGCGCTGTAAACCTCACCTGCACGGTCGCCGGCAAGAACTCGAACGATCAGTACATTCCAACATGCAGTTTTAGTCCGACCACGGTTACGATCACTAGCAATCAGGCGGTACAGTCCACGCTGACGTTGACTACGACGGCACCGACGCAGAGCGCGATGGCCCGACCGGACAAGTTTAGGACGCCATGGTGTGCTGGGATGGTCGCAATGGGTTCTCTCCTCCTCTTCTGGTTCCCCGCCCGTCGATTCCGCTGTCGGTATCTGGTTGGATTGACCGCACTCGTTCTGTGTCTGGGGTGGGTGACTGCATGTGGCGGCGGAGGCACCGGCTCGGCTGGCGGGGGAGGTGGTGGTGGCGGTGGTGGTGGCGAGACTGGCGGCACCACGCCTGACACGTACACTGTGACGTTCCGAGCTGCCGATGCTGCCACTGGAACCGTGACGGCTCAGGGTTACTTCACCTTTACCGTGATGAGCAGCACGGGACAGTAGGAAGTCGGAGAAACGCATCCGCTATTGGAGTTGATGGCAAAGGTCGCCCAATAATAGGGAGGCGGCCTTCAGGCTTTCGAGTCATCGACACTCCGGACCGTGGAAAGAACGCGCTTCGCACCTGCTCTCAGGACGGCATGGACTCACTCCCTGCGGTTCAGGGGTTGAGACATTAAAGGCAAAGCGATATGCTAGGGCCTGGAATCAGGTGTGCCGCAAACTGTGCCATGCCGCGTCTGCCTAAATGCGTCAAATCAATGCCTTAGGTGACAGACTAGGGTGCGTCCGTGCGGGCTCATTCAAAAAGTAAGTGTTTGATTATATAGCTGTGATCCCCGGCGGTCGGAGCTCCGGATTGCTGATCCGGCATCAGTCACTGGGAAGCCGCGTGATAGCTGACTTGGTCGAAGTGCGAAGAGTGCGCCTAAACCCTGAAGACCACTCGTGGCGAGAGGTGTGCGGCGTTTCCTGACCTCTGAGAATGTCCCCTCCGATGTCAGATCTGTACCTGCTTCTCGGTCCTTTTCGGACTTCTTATCCGCCTTCTTCTTCGCCGCCCATCGCTCGCGCTGAGCCTCGGCGATCCGCGCCCGACCTTCGCCGCTCAGCTTGCGCCGCTTCCGTTTGCTGGCCTTCTTCACCGGATTTGCTTTTGGCGCGGGAGCCGCGATTCTGGCAAGAACCGTCCGCGCCTCTTGGAGCTTCTTGATGCCGGTAACCCCTCACATGCTTCGCCGTGTTGCGGCGCCGCCCGGCGCCGGCGCAACATCCTGCCTCATTCACCAAAGAAGCCAAAACCTCACACCAACAGGAGTAATCATGGCAGCGATGCAGATCCTCGTTCCCCGAATCACGACTCCCGATAAACTTACAGCCCTGCGCGCGATGTTGATGAACGCCGTGGTCTCACGGCACAGCAAGCGTGCTTACGCCAAGGCGTTCGACGATCTGGTCGCACAGGCTGGTGACCGGGCCATTTCCCGAGCCCTCCTTCTCGAGTACCGCTCCCAAATGGTCGATCAGGACCTCTCGGCATCCACCATCAACCTCCGGCTCTCCGCCATCCGCCGGCTGGTACGCGAGGCCTGCGACAGCGGCATCATCGATCCGGCCGAGGCGGTCCGGATCACCTCCGTGCCCGGTGTGCCGCAGCAGGGCATTCGGCTCGGCAGCTGGCTCACTCGCAAAGAAGTCCAACGCTTGCTGGCGGTGCCTGACCGCACGCGGCTGATCGGCAAAAGAAGCTACGCGATCCTGTCCATACTCGTGTACTGTGCGCTGAGGCGTGAGGAGCTTGCCAACCTCAATATGGCGCGCATTCAGCAGCGCGAGGGCCGCTGGGTGATTGCCGACATGGTGGGCAAACGAGGCCGGGTTAGAACGGTGGCTATTCCCAAGCCGGCCAAGGCGGCGCTCGATGAATGGACATGCGCCGCCGGCATTCGCGGAGGTTTCGCGTTCCTCCATGTACGGAAAGGCGGTCACTTAGTTGACCAGCCGCTAAGCGCCTGGGCGGTATGGGATGTCGTGGTGACAGCGGCCGCGAAAGCGGGCATCGGTCACCTCGGTCCGCACGATCTTCGTCGCACGTCCGCGAAACAGTGCCGCAAGGCGGGCGGGGAACTGGAGCAGGTGCAGTTCCTGCTCGGTCATGAGGACCTGTCGACGACGGCCAGGTATCTCAACAGCACGCAGGATATTAGGGATGCCGTCAACGACCGCCTGAGTTTCTGAGCAAAAGAAATAGCCCCTGATAGCAGGCTTTATCTGGGCCTAAACGTTCTTCCAACCCCTCACTCGCTCCAAATCCATTCTTCCACCCCCTGCGCCTCGCCTTCCTTCGCTTCAGGCGCGCTGCGAGCAATCCCCATCGAAAGGACTCTCCATGCTTCACGTCGTCACGCTGTTCTCCATCGACGCCAACCCAGATGCGGAAAACGCCTTCGTCCGCTCGCTCCGCGTCGGCGGCGACTGGCACACGCTCGCTCGCCGCGTCGCGCCCGAACTGGTCGCCGCCGACCTACTCCGTCACCGGCTCTGGCCTCTCTTCCTCTGCCACGACTTCTGGACCAGTGCCGAGGCGTACCGTCGCGCCTGCCAGTCGCCGGCTGTTCAACTTCTCCTTCTCGTCCGCCGGCAGATGGCCGAGGCCTGTTTCGATCTCGGCCCCTTCTCGTTTCCTGCACTGGGTGAATCTCAGACTTGCTCTGAGGCAATGCGGCCACATCGCTCGAGCTCCAAGGAACATAGACAGCCATGATCATGGTCAGTGCGCGGAGACGGCTAGACAATGCAAACATCACGTTCGAAATTAACCAGAATTCAATTGGCGGAGCACATGTGCTCAGAAACACAGCCTGATGGGCCTCGTCGTCATACGATCTCGGAATGCGAACTCCGAAGCGGCCGACAACACGAAAGCCTTTAAAGCGTCGCGTCTACAAGGCTGCCAAGTTTGGCAAGGGTATGCAGCCCGGCACGGTTGAGTGGGAGCAGAATCGTCGAGATGAGCTGCGGGAGGAGCGCACCTGGAGAAGCCGAGAGCCGAAACTGGAGCCGGATCTGCTGCCGAGGATGCGAGGCAGGGAATCGAGCTTAGGACGCCGCAGTTTCAGTCGGAGTAGCAGCGGCCTTCTCCGGGATAGCTTTCTTTTCGACTGCTGTCTTCTTGGCCGGGGCCTTCTTCGTCACCTTCTTGGCAGGAGCGGTTTTCCCAACCTTTTTTGCGGCTTTAATCGCCGCCCATCTCTTCTTTTGTGCATCCGCAATGCGCTTACGAGCTGCTGCGCTCATCCTCCGCTTCTTGACCGGAGCGGCTGCATTCTTCTCTGTTTTAGCGGCGGCTTCCTTCGCTACCTTGACAGGGGTGGTTTTCAAAGTCCCTTTGGTTGCTGCCCACCGTTTTCTCTGAGCAGCTGCGATTCGCTTCCGTGCTGCCGCACTCAGTTTTCGGCGCTTCGCAACGTTCTTAGCTGGCGCAGGTGCTTCCTTAACAGACCCATCAAAGCTGGACAGCAACGCACGGGCTTTCTGAAGCCTTTCGATTTCAGCGTCGACTTCAGCGATGATTGAATTGATCGACATTAACATCTTCCTTTCAGAGAAATCATACAGTGTGGTACTTGATCCGGGATAATCTCACCCTGTTTGCACGCCCAATTTCCTCAGGCGAAATCATTGCATCGCGATTCTCTTGCCCCACCGAACTGCAAACGAAGAGGAGAAGGAAGAAACCGCCAGAATTTGTATTGCTGAGTCGCCATGGCGACTGGGATTTCGTGCGCCCCCGCTCGGTTGGGGTTGAGGAAGTTCCCGGAGCATGCGGCGTTTTTCGAGACTGATCGCTCTTTCGTGGCCACAACCCATGTTGGACGAGCGCACTGTTGGCCGGTAATCCCACTGTTTGCAGCATTTGACAGATCGTGAAGGACTGGGAACATTCGTTCCGCACCTAGCCTGTCATCCATGGCTTAGGGCCAAAGGACCGGCACTTCCGGCTTTTCAAACTCCCAATTTGCTCATAGAATGTTTTCCACTTCCCAAAGTGAGGCCACATTCGTGTCAGCGGAACAGAAACCTTTAGAAGATAAGCCCGATTTGGCGAAATCCGCCCCATTGAGCATCCATCCTGATCCGTCGTATTTTGTAGAAGGAGCCACGAATCCATTTTCACGCATCTGCCGCGTGATCGATGTCTCTGACGGGGGTGTAATCGGAGTCACGGGAGAACGAGGAGCTGGAAAATCGGTCCTGCTAAACAAGATCGACGACCAATATAAATCTAGGAATCTTACTGTAAAGATCTCCTCACCCATAAGCGAAAGCAAGGAAATGGAGTTCTTCCTGATGCTCTTTCGTAATCTGGTGCAGCGGGTCATAGTCGATTTGCGGAGACGGATCGAGGCGTACCGGGATGAGATCTCCAGCATCGGAAAGCGGGCGCGATGGAGAGAGTGGCAGCTCTTGATTTCGACATCCCTTCTGATAATGGCCGCGCTCTCGTTGGCATTTTTGTGGGCATGGTCACTGCGCATCACAGAGGGGCGTTCGGATTTCGCTCATACTATGCCCGCGGTTTCTTTATCGCCTCTGCGTGTTTTCGTGCTATCAGTGTTTGCACCTTTGTCGGTTTACCCATCAGCTCTATTCTGGGCGACTCTTTTGGCTGCGCTGGTCCTGCTCGCGCAACCTCATCTTAGGCGCTATTGGTTACTTATTTGTGCATCGCATCTGGAGCGCGGTTTGCTCATCTATTCCGAAAGCATCGCGGCTAAGTTAGACTATGAACTCACCCGAACTACTGAGCGCGGACTGGAATTCGCGCCGAGGGCCTGGCTCAAAGGAACGGCAAAAAAATCGACAGAGGAAAAGCCTCGGGCGATATCACTTCCGGAACTCACTTCGAACTACATCGATTTCGTCACAAATGTCTTGCGCGTCTACCCCGACAAACTGATCGTCTGTATCGATGAACTAGACAAGGTCTCGGATCTCGATCAGATTCGCTTCATCCTGCGCGAAATTAAGGGTGCATTGTATGTAAGAGGGACTTTTTATCTTCTGTCCATCTCCAATGATGCGCTTCGGTCATTCGAGGGTAGAATGGGGGACCAACGCGACATATTCGAGAGCACATTCGACGACGTGTTCCCAGTGCGATCCCTAGACTTGGAAACCTGTATTGAGATCTTGCGAAAGCGGATGGACGCCAGCGGAGAGATGCTCCATCCCAAAACTGGCGACGACGCAACGCTCGGAGCGATCGCAGTCTTCTCGGCAGGAAATGCTCGCGACCTCATACGCGGTTTTCGAGAGTGCGTACTAAGCGGAGAGCCTGGCACATTGCCCACGGCTCCCGACGTATGGCGCCTCCTGTGCGCCAGAAGGCTCGAATCGATCAATGACCGGGCCGCTGTTGCCGGCGGGTCGCACGACATTCGGAGCATATTCCTTCCTCTCTCGAAAATGACTCCTGATGAGTTGCGGACCCAGATCAATCGGATTTCCTCTGTTCGTACGAGTCTGCGTCAGTTTGCGACTGCTTCGGGCCTGGAAGCAGAAGATGCGCAAGTGGCACAGCGATTTATAAGGTATTCCGCCGAAATCGAAATCATGATCCGCGCGGGTGTGGCGCTCCATGCGCTAGACAACTGGCGAAAAGCGGCTGCATACCTGATGAGCGCTTATCAGATACTTCCGTTCAGTCTCTCGGACTGCGAAGCTCTGCTGGAATCCTACGGCGATTACATGGATTCTGAAGCAGAGCTTCCAATGACGATCTTGGCACCGACATCGCCTTTAGAGAAACCAATCTCGGATCGCGCAATGGCCTAGAACACGGTTTGAGTACAACATGCTTGGTGGGCGGCCCCGATCTGGGCGGGCGGTTAGCGCAGGTCTTGGGACCGTCGCTCTTTCTCAAGCATTGGGTACCCCAGGTCTCGATTTTGAGACCTTGGGTACCACACGCGCTCGGCCACCAATAAAGACCGGGATTGCTCCAGCAATGATTCTGGCCTTACGCATCATCGCCGAGGCGCTCACGAGCCGGATTACTCCCGAAATGTCGCCATGGCGACTGGAATCTTCTGCCCTCCGGCCAGGCTGGGTCCGAGGAGGCTCCCGGAGCCTGCGGCGTTTATCGTTCCCGATCTTGGCCCCTTTCCTGTGGATTAGTTGATCCCGGCAGCCTGAGAGGCTAGAAGCCTCACCTGTCCATTTGGTCCCCGTTCGGTGCTCCCGCAATCCTCTCGTTCCCCAGGTTTTGTAGATCGCGACAAAGGTATCACACGCCGTGGTGACGCTCTGCACAGACCTCTAGCTGACCTATGTGAAATTCCTGGCCGTACATGCGGGGGGAAGCGGTGAAAGAGAGCGATGAGATCGTCAAGCGACAGGGGACGCGGATCCGGTTCCACAATAAGGACATGGATTTCATGTTTAACTGGTTCGTCGGGATGGGGTCGATCGTCGGTCTGTCGCACGGAGAACTGTTCCAGCTTGTGGACGGGATGAAGGACGGCAATGCGGGCCAGTGGCGGGAGCGGTTTGGCCGCCACGGCGACTTTCTTGGGTCGCGCGCGGGCAGCGGCAAAGGCTCCTCCGCGGCGCAGGATCGGCTAGCGGCAGCCTTCTGCTATCGGGCAGTGCTGCAATTCTCCGACCCCACGGCGGACAGCTTCCTCCCTTTGGTCGAGCGCATGGAGACCGAGTTTCAAGAGGGGACCAAAGGCCTGGGCGTCCCGCTGCGCGCAGTGGAAGTGCCGTTTGAGGGCAAGAGTCTTCCGGGCTATTTCCTGGAGCACGATGCGACGCCGCGGCCGCTCGTCGTGATGATTGGGGGCGGAGACAGTTACCGCGAGGACCTGTTCTACTTCGGGGGCTACCCAGCTTGGCGCCGCGGCTACAACATGCTCATGGTCGATCTTCCGGGCCAGGGCAAGACGCCGTCGCGCGGCCTGACCATGCTGCGCGCGGACATGGCCGCTCCCATCTCGGCCGCGCTGGACTTTGCGGCTGCGCAAGCCAAGTGCCCGCCGGAGAAGGTGGCGATCTATGGCGTCAGCGGCGGCGGCTACTTCACGGGGCAGGCGGCTGCCGCGGACCGGCGCATTGGCGCGTGGATCGCGAGCACGCCGATCACCGACATGGCCGAAGTCTTCCGCAAGGAGATGGGCGCGACCAGCAAGGCGCCTGGCTGGTTGCTGCGCGCCGGTCTGGCTGCGGCGGCAGCCGTCAACAAGAGTGCCGAGCTTAACCTGAAGAAGTACGCCTGGCAGTTCGGCACTTCCGACTATAAGTCCGCCTTCGACCAGATTGTCTCGCAGGCGCCGCCCGTGGACACGGCATCCATCTCCTGCCCGAGCCTCTTCCTGGTGGGTGCCTGCGAGGCCGACGAGCTCAAGCGTCAGGCAGCAGTGCTATTCGACGAACTCAAGGGCCGCGGAGTGGACGTGACAATGCGCACCTTCCACCCCGAAGAGGGCGGTGATGCCCACTGCCAGGTGAATAATTTTCGGCTGGCCCATAACGTGGCCTTCGACTGGCTCGATCGCATCGTCGCGCCACCTCCTCCAAAGGTCGATCCGCGGCTCCTCGCTTGGTAAGCTCTTCGCAACAAAAAAGCAGGCTAAGTGGCAAAATGGATGGATCTCTAACCGCGGGGACCTGATTCAGTCGCTGACGTCTACTCCGGAGTTAGAAGCCGGTGAATGCGGCGGTGATTCTCGTCGGCGTGGCGATTTGCTCGCTGATCCTTCTCCCGGTGGCTAACTGGGCCCTGTGGGCGCTTATACCGCCGCTCTCGCCCCATTCGCTCGCCAAGACGGGACAATTCGTCTTAGTCGGCGGCATCGACACCTACTACGAACGACACGGCTCGGGTCCGCCGCTGATCCTCATTCCTGCAGGTGGCAGCCACCCCAGCACTTGGCGATTCAACATTGGCGCCCTCGGCCGCTCACACGAGGTCTGGACACTCGACCTCCCCGGCTCCCCAGCCATGCAGCAAGGTCGCGGCCCTTTCGGAAAGCGGCGCCGTTGCCGATGACGCGGCTTCCGCATAGTTGGCAGCTGCCAGAAGCGGGGTAGAATGATTGCTCCTTCGGAACACGCCTGCGCTGGTACTTCGAAATACCCTCCGCTTTGCGCTTCCAAAGAGCTCGATGCACCTCGGGAGATGGGGCCGCGATGACGCTCTTCGTTCGTATTCTGGCACTGGCTCCGGTGATGGCGTGCCTTTTTCCTCCGCCGGCAAAAGCGCAAGCCGCCATCGAGATCGGTGGGAGAGATGGTGGCAAAGCGTGGTCACGCTGCACCGGTCCGTGATCAACAAAGGCGGGCCTGAATTCACGAGCGTCGCAGTCGCTCCCGGCCGCGGCATGGAGATTCTTGAGATCACGGGGAATTTCCCCGGCAAGGGAAGTATTAACGTCCTCGCCTCGCCGGGCCCGGCTGCGGCGGCCAAAATGATTGCCCAGCACGACGATCCGAACGGCTTGATGAGCCTCGGAATCGGCGCAGCCTTCCTGATCCCTTACCCGAATCGCGTGCGCGGCAAGCTCACCGCCGATGGGCAGTCCATCACCACCGAGTGGCGAGGGCACACCCTTACTCTGCCGGTCAGCCCGTGGGGCAAACCAGACGCCGAGCGCCCTGCTGTCCACGGACTCCTCTTCAAGGCCAGGGCCAACGATGTTCAGGTGAAGTCGATTCCTGACGGAGAGCAGGTGACTGGCGTGATCCATGCCGGCGACTTTGGCGGACATTGGCTCTCAAAGACGGACCTGAACTTCACGATCCGGCTGACTGGGGATGCGGTCGACATCAGGGTTGACGCGCACAACGTGGGAGATGTGGCTGAACCAATCGCCATTGGCTGGCACCCAGGCTTCACGCTGCCCTCGGGAGACCGCACACAGGTGCGGGTGCACATCCCGGGGTCAGGCGTTGCCGAGGTGGAAAACTACGAGAACTTATTCCCCACAGGCAAGATCAAGCCCGTCGACGGAACTCAATATGACTTTCGCGCTCGCGGTGGCGTGCCGCTCGGCAGGAACTCCTACGACGACAATTGGAGCAAGCTTGAGTGGAAGCGTGGCCGCGCCGCCGTCCAAGTGATCGATCCGGCCGCGAACTACGGCCTCAAGGTCGAGGCGCTTTCTCCTACGATCAAGACCATCCAGTTGTATGCGCCAGCCGGCCGGTGCCGATGGTTGCCGTCGAACCCCAATTCAATTTTGTCGATCCGTTAGGGAAGCAGTGGGGGACGATGGATACCGGGATGGTGACGCTCGAACCGGGACAGAGCACAACTTGGCATGTGCGGCTGGGGCTGTTCGATCCACGCTCACTCATCGAATAGTGTGCGCGTTTATCTGGATGTCGCATCAATGCACAAGAAGTAGTTTGGAGGGGTGTTATGCTCCTCATTTCCCCAGAGTCCGGCGGGATGTTTTTTCGTAACTTTCTTAGCACTCCCAGCTTCAATACTGTAGATTGCTGGCTACGAGCTTAGGCCAGATGGTTTCCAGGGATTCAAGAGCGGCAGCTGCGTGGTTGCTCCGTCTGAAGACCCAGGCAGCCCCCGAGGAATGCTATTCCTTGAGAAGTGGGTGACTCCCCGAAATTGCTTCGCACCAGATTCTAACGATCTCGACAGACAGCAGGCCAATGAGCGACTCAAATGCCCAATATTCTGCATATTACAGGTGCTCGCTCGGATTACTCCGTTAGTTGCCATCGCCTGGGGATGACGGCGGTTGAGGGGGTTTGACTCCTTGAAAGTTTACGCACCCAATCGTGTAGTCAACTCCTGTAGACCAGCTTCGGGAGGAAACTTGAAGCGAGGATCGTCAAGGGCAATTTGCGTAGCCCAGGCCGAGACCTTTTCCACAATTGAATAACATCCTTTGAGGATTTCAGTGCTGTACCAGCGTTGCCCGTGAAAGAGGCTCCTGGGACAATATCGACCTGGTAGATCTGAGCACCGCGGACGCTATACATTGCGATTAACGCAGAAAAACGGTGAGGATTCCATGCGACGAAAGTATCAGCCAATACATTGGCATTATGCGGCGTCAACGGTCGTGTGCACAAGGCCGCTGGTAGGGACTAGCTCCGACCCATAGCAGAATACACACTCCGTTTTTGCTGCATGCCCTAGTCGAGCGCTTTGGCGGCCCGGACCTCGGTTTGGAACCATCCGACCAGTGCTAAAGTATCGATCGATACCATCGAGCAATAGATTCGTGTCCACGCTTCTGGCCTAATCGCGGAAGTGATCTGCCGGAGTGCCCACCGTCGGATACGTACTGTCGCTCCATAAGGCCGGGAAAAACGTGGGGTTAACCGCGTCGTGCACGTAGTGCCCCATCAGTTGCATCTTGCTGTTGATGGCGTGGTCGATGCGCACCGCGTCTTCGCGCACATAGGTGGGCTGCGGAATCGACGAGATGTACTGGCTTGTCCCCACGTTCGGTTTGGGGAAGGTGTTGGAGTTCACCTCTGTGACCGCGTTGGGGTCCATCAGGTTTGCCGGAATTCGGTACGTCCCACCCGCGCTCATCGGGAACGGATCGCCGGCGGTCAGCCCATCTGACGCGTAGAGCGCCAGCTTGGCAGGGTCGGTCGTTGCCGGCACCAACGGAGCGGTGCCTCCGCCGAACGTCGCATAGGCCAGGTCCGTTCCTGCGGTGGGAAAATCGCTCGCCGGAATTGTGTTCGCCGTAGAGGGCGCGCTGCCCTGGATCAGCCGCCGCCACTCCTCGTTCCAGAAGAAGAATGTCTTGTTACGCTGCGTGTTATACACATGCGGGATAAACAGCGGGCCGCCGATGTTGGCGCCGGGCTCGTTCAGCATGAATTCCGGCCGCGGATTGCCCGCCTGCTTGTTGAAGTAGTCGTTGGCGTTGTAATCGGTGTTGCGATTGAACTCGTACAGCTCCCCGTGAAACTTGCTGGTGCCGCTCTTCAGCACCATCACAATGGTGCCGCCCGAGCCGATCCCGTAGTCGGGGCTGTAGTTTGAATCGAGCGTCTGGAACTGTGCAATCGCGTCTTGTGCCGGCAGCACCATGTAACAGCCGCCGCAACCGCGGTCGTTGAGCTCGCCGCCGTCCAGCAGATAAACGTTATGCGTGGTGCGCGTTCCGTTAAAGCTGATACCGCTGGCAGAGGTTAGCGCATCCACGCCACCGAATGAAGGCAGATTGTTACTCACGCCAAGGCCGAGTGCCGCAAGCTGCACCACGTTGCGCCCGTTGGTGGATAGCTGTTCCACCTGCCGGTCGTTGATCAGCGTGCTTACCTCGCTGGTCTCCGACTGCACCTGGAGCGCGTTGGCCGCCACCGTGATCGACTCGGCCTGGCTGCCGACCGTCAGAACCGCGTTTTCCTCCAGCGTCTGAGCCACGTTCACCACAATGTTGTTCCGGGTGAACTTCTCAAACCCTGTTCCCGTTACTGTCAGGGTATAACTGCCGATGCCTACGTTGGCAAAGCTGTACGCGCCCACGCTGTTGGAGGTGGAGGTACGCACCTGGTGCGTTGCGTCGTTCGTAAGAGTGACGGTCGCGTTAAGAATGACGGCCCCGCTGGGGTCGGTTACGGTTCCGTTCACGGTGGCATTTTCCTGGCTGTGAACAAAGGGGGTGGCGCATACAACGAAGGACAGGATTAGAAACGAGAAGATGGATGAAACGGGGATTTTGAAACGTATGCCGAAGCACCGTATAGACATAGTAGGACCTCCTGAAAATGTTTACCAGGGCATGCCGGGTATTCTCCCGATTGCTTACTGTCCGGGTTTCCCACCCTCGCCCTTTTAATTTCGTGGTCAACGCGCCATCTTCACTCGCCGGTGGCGCACCTTCGGCCCGTCCGCACGCCAACTCGCCGGCCTTCTTATCGACTCCGGCCTTTATGTATCGTGGCGGACTTTGTTCTTCAACCAGCGCATCAATTCACGTGCCCGGGGGGACAATGATGCCCTGCGGAGCCCGAACAAAAAAATACGCCTCCGCAACAACCCGGATGCCGGCAACGCCCGCCCGAGTTGTATCAACTCAGAAAATTCCTGCCCCCCATTTCGTTTTGTCAGGATGGGCTGTTAATGACGTTTATTGAAGTAATGGTTGGGACCACCCGGCGTGGAAATGCTGCCAGTGACTTGCGCCTCTCTGGAATGCGCCAGCTTTAACGGGGCGGTTAACGTGATGCCGGTTCCCAATACCTCTGCTCCTGCTGAGTGTGCGTAAGTTAGAGGCGTCTTGAGCGCGATGGTGTGGTCCCATGGCGTGACGAAATTCACGACCGCTGCTTCTTTGTTCGTACCATTGCCAATCGTGATGGTCTGGTCGCTGCTAAAGCCGAACGTGTTGCCGACGTGTAGGACTGTCGCGCCATCAGATGTGGCAGCGTCCATCGTGGTGCCGCCGGCTGTGCCAACCGTCGCGATCGCGGCGGTCTCAAGATTTGCTCCGCCATCGATACGGAGGGTCTCACCGGGACCGAATCCTTCCACGCTGGCAATCTTGATGTTGGTTGCGCCAATGGCCGCCGAAGCTGACAACGTTGTTGCAGGCGCGGTAACGAAATCGTCGCAGTTGCTGTCCGTATCGCGGCCGTCCGGATAGCGGCCCGCGCTGGTGTTCGACGCGGAAGCGGATGCAAACGGCCCTCCTGCCGCACCTGGTGTAGTCACGTAGCAACCGCCCTTGTCCATTCCGGAAGCTGCCTGGTAGCCTTCCGCCGCCCATGGATCGACAAGCCCTCCGTAGTTGAGGGTGTCCGCGACCAGTCCGGCAGCATCGCGCAGCACCAGGCTGCCTTCTCTCACCGTGATGTTGCGCCCAAATAGAGGCGAGCTGGTGGTGAGCTCAGGTCCGCCGAACCATTGGCTGGGCGCGGGCGTTCCCTGGTATCCCGCCGTGGTCACCGCCGCGTCACGCACAACGGCGTTGATCTCGTGTTCCATTTGTAGCGGCGCATCCAGCATGATTCCGCTGCCGAGAGCCTGGACCGGCTCATTGCTGATGTGAGCAAACGCGGTAGCCGGCGCAAAGCTGATGCCCGTCCCGCGATCGCTGAAGGGAAGATTGGCCGCATGATTGAATTCGAGCGGCGCGGCCAGGTCAAGGCCCGTTCCCGGTTCCATCACTCCCTCGTCGCCGATGTGCGATTGTTCGAGGGCCGGCGTGAATTCGATCCCGGTGCCGCGCGGACCATTTGTGCCCACCGAGCTGATCGCAACCGTCTGCTGGTTCGCGGGCGTGCCGATGGTGATCTTGTCGCCCGCTGCAAAACCGTGCACGTTGCGGACCTTGATGCTTGCCGCGCCCGCGCTCGCGTCCGCCGCAAGGTTCGTGCGATTCGCCTCGGTCCCCACGTGCGTCACCGTTACGGTCTCGATCCCGTGCCCGACGCTGTCTATGTCCAGGCGAATTTTGTCACCCACTGAAATGTCCGCGACAGAAGTCACCTTGATGTTGCTCGCGCCCGCGGACGCATCCGCCGCCAAATAAGCTTGCGTGCCCGGCTTGCCCACCGCGGTCACAGCTGCAATTTCATATCGCTCGATGCCCGCAGGCTCTGTGGGATAGGTCGCGCCAAAGCCGAGGGCGATTTTCTGGCCAACCACAAAGCCGGCCGTGCTCATGACAGGCAAATTGGTTGAGCCTGCGGGAATGGTAATCACCGGGCCATCGGGCAAGGGCTGCCACACCGTTGTGTGATTGCTCGCCGCCGTCCCTACGCTCGCAATCTTCCGCGTCTCCGCCCCGGAGCCATCGCCGATTGTGACCGTATCGCCGGCATTCATTCCCGCCGTGCTCCTCACAAATACGGTGGCATCGCCCGCATGCGCGGTCGCGGCCAGTCCCGAGTCCGCAAGACCGAGCAGGTAATATCCATGCCTCGCAAGCTTCGTCCCCGCCGGAACCTTCACAGTGGAGAAGATGGCTTGCTGCGTCGGGTGCACGGTCAGGCTCCAGTTGGAAATGTCCGCACTGCGGTCGCCGGCGTTGTACAGTTCGATGAACGAGTCGGTCGCATTGGCCGGAGGTCCTGAGCTGATGCGGAATTCGTTGATCTTGACCGGGCTCGCATTCCGCACTCTTTCGGCAATCGTTACGGAATGCCTGCTGCCGCTGGTCTGGTCCGTCCATTCAGCGTTGCCCAAAAGCTCGCTGTTGAGATCCGCCGATCCCGCGGTCACCTTGAACGTCGCGCTTACGCTGGCGCCAGGAGCCACCGGGCCGGCGAACTTTGAGCTGCCTTCAGCTTCGGCTCTCCAATATTTCGGAGCCCCAAGGCTCAGACTGACGTCGGTCGCTGTCGCACCTGTTGTGTTCGTGAACGTCACCATGGTTTCCTGCGACGATCCCGGAGAAAAAGTTTGCAGCCCTGGCGGAGTTGCCGCTTGCGACGCAGGCGCCACGCTCACCGGCAGCCCACCGTAACCTGCTGCCACAATGTTGGCCTGCACCTGCTGGTCGGTGGCATCCGTGGGGAATGTCCCTGCCGCCGTTACCGCGCCTTCATAAAATGTTCCTTGCGATGAGTTGCTGTTGTCGCCGCCGTTGCCCAGCAGGATCGCACCTTGTTTTCGCATCGGATCGTATGTGGCGTTCACCCGCGACCCGTTGAACATTACCTGCAGCTCGCCCCGTTGCGCATCGCCGCCCATTGAAGTCCAGCGGTGCGGTTCGCCCTTTGCCATCGCAGTCACAAATCGCCAGTGGATGTCCGGCATATTGCACTGCTTCGATCCATCCGCGTTGACGCATCCCACCAGGTTGTTCTCCTGGTCGGTCATGATCCACGGCCCGGGCAAAGTCCCGTGGTACCAGTACGGCGCATCGCCAAAGTACGCCGTCTCCATGGTCCCGTTGTCGTCGTCCCGGCTGTCAATCTCCGCGTTGCCGTAGTCGAAGCAGCAGCCGGAGTTGAAATGCCGGCCGTTGATCACCCAGTACTGCCCCTCCGCCTGGTCGTCCACCGCGGTGCCCTTCGGGTCGTCGTCGCGCAGGCCCATGCCCGGCTCAATGAATACGCCGTAAACCTTGTGGCCCATGATGGTGACGGGCGCCATATCGGCCATCGGCACATTGTTGAACCCGCCCAGCGCAGGTCCGCCGAACCCGCCGCGTGGCGCCTGGGTCAGATCGTTATGCTTGCCGGATTGGTCATAGATCATCGTGATCCAGCAGACTGTGTTGGCGCAGAACGCGTCCTGCGCCGCCGCGTCGGCGTACCCGCCCGCATCTGCGCCGGTGGCCTGCACCACGCCGACATCCAGGCTCTTGCCATCTGACTGGCGCACAATTCCATAGAGCGGACCATCATAGGATGCGTAGAGCGCGCGCGTGGTGCTATGCGCAGCCACGCAGGGATCGCCCGCCGCAGCGTAGATATCGCAGGGACCTTTCGGCCTGGCCGAAGCAGCGCCGGAGACAGCCCCAGCAGGTTGCGCCACTGTCAACGCGGTGCCAAAAAGCGAAAGCGCCATTGACAGCATCAATGCACGTCCGATTCTCGTTCTCATGCTTATCCTGTCTGCGTCGTGGAAATGCTCGTTCTGGACCCGGACAGAAGAGTAAACGGTTTCACTCCGGAATGCCAACGCGCCCAAAACCCTCGAAAGATCTCATCCGGTTGTTGATCCCATCCGCGTCCGATATGATTGCCCGTTCGTCTCACACAACGGGAGTCCCTGATGCAATCTGATATTCGCACTGTTCTGCCGCTTTCCTTGCTTGCTTCGCTTTCCCTTGCTCTTCCGTCATTTGGCGCCGATCCCAGCCTTGCCATGAAAGTCACTGAAAACGGATACCTCAATGCCCGCGGCGTCAGCATCATGCTCTATGACGACGCGTTCAGTCCCGTTTTCTTTGATCAGAAGGACGCGGGCATGCAGATTATTCTGCACGGCAATCGCATCGCCACCAACGGCAGCCTGCGCCTGCTGGCCACGCCGGAACAGTGGGACGTGATTCCCACCATCAAGGCGCACAAGCCCGACAAAGAACACGACCGCCTCACCGCCGATCTCTCCTACCCCGGATACCACCTCGACTATCACGTCATAGTTGTCGCCGAGCCTGGCGGGGTCCGCGTGAGCGTCAACCTTGATCAGCCGCTGCCTGAGAGCCTCGTCGGCCGAGCCGGCTACAATCTCGAGTTCCTGCCCTCTCTTTACATGGACAAGGCGTACGTGATCGACAACAAGATCTATGGCGTGATGCCCCGCTACCCCGAGGACAGGATGACTACCGCTCCGCCCAAACCCGGCGATCCTGAGCGGGTTTGGTACGTGGAGCAGTGGCACAAAGCCGAGGGATACACCGAGCCGCTGCCCTTCGCCTCGGGCCAGAGCGTTACCCTCGCCGCTACTGACCCGCTCAACCGCATCACCGTTACTTCAGAGAGCGGTCCCATCGGCATATTCGACGGCCGCGACAAGGCGCAGAACGGCTGGTACGTCCTCCGCACGCTGATTCTTGCGGGCAAAACCACCGACGCCATCGTCTGGCACATCCGTCCCAACTACATTCCGGACTGGACCCGCACACCCGTCATTGCGCACAGCCAGGCCGGCTACGCCGCGGACTTCCAGAAGATCGCCGTCCTGGAGCTCGACCCGAATTTCGATGCGCCGAAGACGGCAAAGCTTCTGTGTCTCTCTGACGACGGTTCCTTCCAACAGGTGTTTGAGGGACCGGTCACGGCCTCCAAACCATGGCTGCGCTACGTCTATTCCAAATTCGATTTCTCCTCGGTCAAGGATCCCGGCCTCTACGCGATCGAATTCGCCGGCCAGCGCAGCGACGTTTTTCCCATCGCGCAAAATGTCTACGGCAGCACCTGGCAAACCACGCTCGATGGTTTTCTCGCGGTGCAGATGGATCATGTCTCAGTGCGCGACGGTTATCACGAGTGGCACGGCGTGGCGCACATGGATGACGCCCGCCAGGCCCCACCCAACACGCCTCACTTCGACGGATACCGCATGGGCCCCGACACCTATTCGCCGTTCAAGCCTGGCGAACACATCCCCGGCCTGAATGTGGGCGGCTGGTTCGATGCAGGCGACTACGACAACGACGACTACGGCCAATACGCCACCATCCAGAATCTCTCCCTCGCCTACAGCACGTTTCACATCAAGTGGGATGAGCTTACGGTTGACCAGAAGGCGCGCTCGGTGGAGATGCACAAGCCCGACGGCGTTCCCGATATCGTCCAGCAGGTGGAGCACGGCGTGCTTCAGCAGCTCGCCCAGGTGCGTGCTTTCGGGCATCCCATCGTCGGCATCCAGTCGGCTTGGCTCACCCAATACACCTTTGTGGGTGACGCGGCTTCTCAAAGTGACAATCTTCTCTACGACTCGAAGCTTTCCGCCGACGAGCGGAAGGCCGGCTTCTCCGGCAATCCCGACGACCGATGGGCCTGGACGGGCTATACGGCCTACAACCAATACGGCGCGGCCACATCGCTGGCCGCCGCATCCAGCGTCCTCAAAGGCTGGAATGACGCGCTCTCAAAGGAGTGCCTCGACACGGCTGTCAAGCTTTGGAACGACGAAAAGACGCATCCGGCTCCCAACCCATTCCGCGGCGGCTTTGCCGGGAGATTCGGCTCGCCAGACTGGTCGGCGGCCCTCGAACTGATGATCGCTACCAATGGCGCCGAGCCCTACAAACAACGCGTCCAGGAGTTGTTCCCGGAGATGCTCAAGAATATGAGCGTCCGCGGCTGGACCGCCGTACGCGCGCTGCCCTATCTCGACCCCAGTTACAAGGCGCAATTCAAAACCGCGCTTCAAGCGTGGCTGCCGCAGTTGGATAAGCAGTTGGATGCGACCCCATTCGGTGTCCCTCCTGCGCGCGGGGACTGGGGCGGTGCGGAACAGGTCGCTGACTTCGGCGCCGAGATGTACTTCCTACACCGGGCGTTCCCGGAAATAGTCGGTCCGGAATACACGCTGCGCGCCGCTAACTATCTGCTCGGCACCCACCCGGTCTCGAGCGAGTCCTACATTGCTGCCATTGGCGCCGTGTCGCGGAAGCAAACATACTCCAACAATCGCGGCGACTACTCCTACATTCCCGGCGCCATGATCCCCGGTTACGTTGTCATCAAGCCGGACTTCCCGGAGTGCATCCAGGATTTTGGCATGCTCTGGTTTGAGCATGAAACCACTGTCTCGGCCGGAAGCAGTTGGGTTCTCGCGGCCAATGCCGCGGACGCCATCGTCCGCGAAAAGACGGCCGCGGATCGCACGCCGGCAAACTGATTCACGTTCCGGTGACTGCGCGCGGCTTCGAGTTGAAAGCGCGAGAAATGCTGGGCTGCCGGCTGCATGCAGCCCACACCGCACGTAGATCCACGTAGGGGGAGGGAAGTGCTTTCGCCGTTGCCGCTTCTCTCTTCCCTCAGAATCACTCCGGCCCCGATCCGCTTTTCGACGCTCGCTCCAGCAAATCAGAAGCCGAGTCAACCAACGCAGCTTCGTCTTGCAATACCTTCGCGACGACCGGAACCTCGTCTTCTGCCTCTTTCCAGTTCTCCTGCTCCATCGCCTCGCGTACGGCGGGCAACGTCTTCACGCCGTAGCCGGTGTACGCTCCCGGAGCATAAATCTGGTGTTTGAACCAGGGCCGTCCGGGCAATCCAGCCACCGTGGTCAGCTTGCGCTCGCTCTCCATCAGCAGCGTGTTGAGTTTGGCCAGCGCCTCAGCATCGATATGCAACTGTCCACCGGCTTGCGCACCAGCGAGTGCCTTGGTGTACCGATTCGCGCTCGCAGTCAGCGCGGCGTCTGCATTTTCAAGCGGCGCAAAGTTCAGATACGGCGGAACCGGCTTGTGCGGCGGCGGAATGGATGTCTTCTTCGGATCGGCAGTTGCGGTGAATACGCCTTCCTCCAGCTCTTTGTTTGTCTCCTCGATATCGGCCTGCTGCGTCTTCAGCAGATCCTTGATTTCGCCCACATACGTATGAACCGTGTCGGCAAAGTCATGAAATCCAAACGGCAGAAGCTCCGCATCGGCCATGCGCATCAAAGCGGTGCCGCTCACCTGCGCCAACGCACGCCCATACACAAAGTCGGTATCGCCGAAATGCGTGTACCAGTAAAAATCGTCGTAAATCGAGTGGTAAATTCCGCCTCCCGATTCGCCCCCGAAACCGAGGTCGAGAGAAGCGATGCCCGCAAAGTCGAGAAACGGCGTGTAGTCGGAGCCCGACCCCAGCGCTCCGATGCGAAGATCCGGCCGGCTGCGCGCCTCCTGCCGTCTGCTTTCGCTCCGCGCACTCGCAATCTCGCGCAACTGGGCACGCTTCCACACCGTCAGCCTGGTCTCCGGATCGGGCACATCGCGGGCGACACCATTTATGAAATGTTCGAGCGTATGCGAGCCCTCCACGCCTAGAAATCCCCGCCCGTTCGAATCCGAGTTGACGTACATCACGGCGTTCTTGCGCAGCTCGTCCTGGTGCGTCTCCACCCACTCGGTCGAGCCCAGCAGTCCCGGCTCCTCGCCATCCCACGCGCAGAAAAGTATCGTCCGCTTCGGCCGCCATCCCTGCTTCAGCAGCTCTCCCATTGACCGCGCTTCTTCCAGCAACGCCACCTGCCCTGAAATCGGATCTTCCGCGCCGTTCACCCACGCGTCGTGATGATTGCCGCGAAGGATCCACTGGTCGGGAAACTCGGAACCGGGAATCCGGGCGATGACATCGTAGATCGGCTTGATGTCCCAGTTCGATTCCACTTTCAAATGAACCTTCGCCGGACCGGGTCCCACGTGGTAAGTGATGGGCAGATTACCGCGCCATTCCCGCGGTACGGTCTGGCCGCCAATCGCGGCCAGCAGCGGCTGCGCATCGCCATAAGAAATAGGCAGCACCGGAATCTTCGTAATCAGCGGATTGTCCTTGATCGGCAGCCGCTTGGCATCTTTCGTTGCCCCGTAGCCGGGAGTCAGCGGATCGCCTTCATACAGCGTGTCCGTCACGGCGCCCCGCTGTACGCCATCTTCCGGTCGATATGCGCCCTCAGGAAAAACATCGCCCGCCGAGTAGCCGTCGTCTCGCGGATCGGAATAAATAATGCAGCCAACTGCGCCGTGCTCCGCAGCTACCTTGGGCTTGATCCCGCGCCAGGCGCCGCCGTAACGCGCAATCACGATTGCGCCCTTCACTGAAATTCCCATGCGGTCCAGCACGTCATAATCGGCGCGTACACCCTGGTTCACATAAACCAGCGGAGCCGTCACATCGCCATCAATGCTGTAGGCGTTGTAGGTCGGCAACTGCTCCGACTGCTGGTTTGACGTGGGATCGACTGCGATCGGCGGCTCCTCGAGTTTCGCCTTGAAAGTCGTGGGCTCCACAAGTTCAAGCGCGCGGTCTTTGGGCGTGGGAAAAAGCACGTAGAACGTCTCGATGGCTGCGTCCAATCCCCAATTCTTGAAGTGCGCAAGGATCCACTCCGCGTTCTCCTTATCGTAGGGCGAGCCCACGTTGTGCGGCCGCGCGCTCAAGTGGCGCATGTACTCGCGGAGATTGTCTGGGGAGGGAAGCGCGCGGAACTTCGATTCCCATTCCCGTTCGGCAGCTGAAGCGGCGGCGGAATAGCCTGTGAGCGGCTCAATCTCCTTTTGCGCAGCAGCTTCCTGCGCATAGCCGGGTGTGGTCGATGCCACCAGCAGCGGCAAGAGTACGATTGCGGTTCCCCTGGCAACAAACATTGTGTTCCTCCGGGAAGAAGGGAATTCGGACAGAAATTGCCACCGCTCGATCATAAACGCGCAGCGCAGGGTTTCAGCATCGTATCGACACGGGGGGGCATTGGCTGCTGCGGAGGCAGGCGACCGGAAAGTCCGACGAAACTTCGAGTCGGCTATTTTCCGGGTCCTTTGGGAACAGGGCTGTCCTTGGCGGGGGCGGGCGCAGTAGTCTTTTGCTGCGCTGAATCGGGCGGATTGGCTGCCTTGGCCGCAACCGGCTTATGTTTCTCCGCCGCCTCCTTTTCCCGGCGCGCCTTTTCGGCGGCCACTTCCTCGTCGCTCACGTATTGAAATACCTGCAAACGGCCCGGAAGCTGTTCTGTGGTAAACACACGGTTCTGCTTGTCAATGGCCACTCCGATCAGGGATCTGAACTGGCCGGGAAGGTCGCCGTGTCCCATCCCGATATAGGTGAGCAGCTGGCCTTCGGAGTTGAAAACCTGGAGCCGGTCCTGCATTTCGTCGGCCACCCAGATGTGCCCATCGCCGTCGATCGCGATGCCCTTGGGGCGGACGAAATAGCCCGGACCGTCGCCGTTTTTGCCGAACGTGCTGATGAAGTTTCCGTCCGCGTCGAAGATCTCCACGCGGTCATTCAACGTGTCGGTCACATAGACGTTTCCGTCTTTGTCCAGCGCTACACCTTCCGGCGCGGCAAAATCGCCAGGCGTGGTCAGGAAGTGGTTCTTGCCGCCGGTTCCCATACGCCGCAGGAGTTTGAGCGTGTCCGCGTCATAAACGATCACCTGGTCCTGTTGCGTGTCCACAACATAGAGAAAGCGATTCTCCGTGTCTATGGCCAGGCCGACTGGATCCTCCAGTCCTTCCGTGATCTGGCTCTCCATCTCGTGCTTGGGATTGAATACCAGCACCCGGCGCATTTTGGCGTCGGAGACAAAAAGGCGATCGTCGTCATCGATGGCGAGCCCGTTGATCCATCCGAAGTGTGCTTCGTACCCGTTGCGGATGAGCTGGGTATCGCGCGTTTCCAGGTTGTAGATGAACACCGCGCCCACGCGCTGGTCGGCGACGTAGACCAGCCCCTTGGAATCGAAGGCAATGCCATACGGTCCGATTCATTAACGGTGCATAACGCCCGGAAACCCCTAGGGCTGCATTTCCGCCTTCCACTCGCCGTAGGATAGCCGCGTGCCCTTCCACGCAAAATACTTGGTTCTGGAATCGGTCAGATGAAAGTGATTGTTAACGAACCTGTTGTTCCGTGATGCAAACACCTCGTCACCCAGCAGGCCCGACCGCACTACGCCTGCGGCGACCCCTCCGCTCTGGGTAATGGTGTTATCGTGGACATAGAGGTTTTGCAGAAGATAGGGGGTTCCCTTGTGGCTGAGTTCACGCTGGGGTTGGGTTCCGACGATGCCGTTCATGCAGTTGGTAACCGTATTCCCGTAAACCTCAACGTCGGAAGAGGCGGCAACAATGATTCCCGCACCATACCAGGGTTCAGTCTTGGGTAAGTCACTGAACCCGTCATTTTCGATCACGTTGTTGCGAATAATTGCATGGTAGCTGACTTCATGCAGAATGCCGGCTTCGCGGTTGGAGGAAGTGTGGTTGTGGTCGTAGAGAGTGTTTTCGTTTTCGAGGTCGGTCCACAGCCCCGGCCCATCATTGTCATGGGCATAATTATTGCGAACTATCAGGTTGTGGGTGAAGGCGAATTTGCTTCCGCCCGCCTCCCAACCATAGTCGTAGCCGGCGTAATTGTTACGGGCTATCTCATTCCCATCGACGACGCCGTTACTTCCCCCGCCGCCCACGCCCAATTGGCCGTTCTCCATGATCTTGTTGCCCAAAACCTGCATGGCGTCACCCAGGCGGATTCCCATACCGTGATTCAAGCGGGTCACGTTGTTTTGCACCACCCAATCCCGGCTCATTTGCCCGGAGTTCGACCTTCCGTCCACGGCCCCATCGCTCGCCTCACAGGCGTATTTCTCAATGTCGAGTCCTTCGATTCTCACTTTCGCCGCTGCTCCCCTGATGGCGTATGGCGTGAGGCCAATTTCCACAGTGTGGCCCGTCGGATCGTCGGCGAAGTAGGCTTGATGCCCGGCATAATCCAGATACCACTTGTCGGGGCCCACATCCTCCATTCCGGCCTCGCGCCCGAGCGGCTTGCTGTCAAAAAAAAGGTCCTCGGGG
>CAWBIG010000241.1:0-7056 GCA_963788435.1 uncultured Acidobacteriota bacterium
AAAATGGCAACTATGACTCCTCCTCTGCCTAACCGCCGGCGCGCCAAGATGCCCCCGCCCGGAGAAACCGGACAGGAAGCGCTCTATCTGCAATCCCTGAGCGAGCGAAAGATTTCCGTCAGCGTGAAGCTGCGCGACGGCGAAGTGGTGAAGGGATGGATTGAGTACTTCGACGACGGCATGCTCCGCCTGACGCGGGAGGGCAAGCCGAACCTGTTCATTTACAAGCACCAGATCCGCAGCATCACCGAATCAGGCAAGCGCCGGATGCATGTGGATTCGGCTCATGCAGCCGTGCCGGCCGCGCCCGAGCCCGAGCTGCCGTGAGTGGCGCGGAAAGCCGCTGGGTTCCCGCTGCTTCGACCATTGCGCGTGAAGCGGGCGCGCGCCTGCGGGAGTTCTTTGCCCAGGGCGTGGCCACCGAATACAAAGGCGACGTGGACCTGGTGACGGAGGCGGACCGCACCGTGGAAAAGCTGATTCGCGGCCGCCTGGCGGAGGCGTTTCCGGAGCACGGCATCTACGGCGAGGAAGGCACGCGGGAGCGTCTGGACCACGAGTACCGCTGGTACGTGGATCCGCTGGACGGCACCACCAACTTTGCTCACGGGCTGCCGCACTTCTCGGTATCGCTGGGCCTGGAGCACCGCGCAGCAGGAATTGACGCCGGCGCCGATGGCCGGCTCGAGGCCGGCATTGTCTACGACCCCATGCGCGACGAGCTGTTTACGGCCGAGCGCGGGCGCGGCGCGTTGCTGAACGGGCGGCCGATTCATGTTTCCGATGTGGCGAATCTGGCCGAGTCGCTGGTGGCCACGGGGTTTCCCAGCCGCAAGCGGCACTCGAGCCCGAATATTCACTTTTACCAGGAGTTCACGCTGCGCTCGCATGGCGTGCGGCGGTATGGCTCGGCTGCGCTGGACCTGGCTTACGTGGCCTGCGGCCGCTATGAGGCGTTCTGGGAGTTCCACCTGAACCCATGGGACACGGCTGCGGGCTTTCTGCTGGTGGAAGAGGGGGGCGGGCGTATCACGGACTTCAGCGGCGGAGGGTTCCGGCTGGACAGCCGCGAGGTGCTGGCCTCAAACGGCCTGATACACGCGGAGTTGGTGGGGCTGTTCGCGGACATGTTCGCGGGGCGGGAGCTGACGCCGATCCCTACGGCGCGGAAGTATGCAGAGCGACGGGCGAGGGGAGGTTCGTAGTTGCCACTTCTTAGTTCACTTTTCGCAGGCGTCCCGGGTCCCCGAGTCTACTCCCCTTTCTAGTAGTCCTTGGGCACATAGCGGGTCTTGGCTGGCGGATCGGAGTAATAGCCGGCCTTGCAGCGGATGTTGTAGACGCCGGGGGCGGCGCGGGGGACAGTGACGCTGATGCGGTGGAAGCTCTGGCCGGCGGGCTGCTTGGTGGGGTAGTAGCCGATCAGGTATTGGGTGCGCAGGTCGTCGGAGACCTTCTGGAATGCCTTGTCCAGGCCGCCCTCATCGACGTAAAAGCTTTTGCCGCCGGTCGACTCGGCCAGGGTGATGAGGGCGTGCTCGCCGCCGAGGTCGCGGCCGGCACTGGCCTCAATGGGCACATCAATGAGCGAGTAGATCATTACGTCGCCGCGCTGGGCCTGCTCAAGCGCCTGCGGGTAATCTTCATCGCCGGTGGTGTTGCCGCCGTCGGAGACGACAACGAGGACTTTGCGGCCCTGCTTGGGCGCGAGCGATTGGGAGCCGAGATAAATGGCGTCGTAGAGGGCGGTGGCTTCGCCGGGCTTGAGATCTCCAAGGCCGCGATCGATGCGCTTGACGTCGTTGGTGAAGGGGACGAGCTGATTGACGTAAGTGTCGAACGCGATCAGGCCCATCTGGTCCTGCTTGCGGAGGAGGTCGCGGGCGAAATGGCCGGCGGCGCGCTTCTCTTCGGTGAGATCCTTGCGCACGCTCAGGCTGGTGTCGATGGCAAGCATGATGCTGAGGGGAAGCTCCGACTGGCGCTCAAAGATGGCGATGGTCTGCGGACGGCTGTCCTCGGTGACGTGGAAGTCATCCTTGGTGAGGCCGCCGACGATGGCGCCGGTCTGGTCAGTAACGTTGACGTAGAGGTTGACCAGGTTGGATTGGATGTGGAAGGTGGGGGTGTCCTGGGCGTAGAGGGATTGCGCAACAACCAGCAAGACGATCCCGAAGCTACGAGGCATGCGGGGCCTCCGGGGAGTTTGCGGCGAGGTTTTCAGGGAAGGGTTCGCCGTCGGCCCAGACTGCGCCGTCGAGGAAGGTTTCCTTTTTCCAGATGGGCACGGTGCGCTTGAGCGTGTCGATGAGCCAGCGGGAGGCTTCGTAGGCTTGGGCGCGATGGGCGGAGGCGACGACGATGAGGACGCTGGTTTCGCCGACCATGAGGCGGCCGAGACGATGGACGATGGAGACGTGGCGGACGTTGAAGCGCTGGCAGGCTTCGTCAGCGAGCTCGCGCATCTGCTTCAGCGCCATCTCTTCGTAGGCTTCGTAGTCGAGGTGGAGGGTCTGGCGGCCGCGAGAGTTGTTGCGAACGATGCCGTCGAAGACGACCACGGCGCCGTCGGAGCCGTGCTTGGCGGCGGAGACGAGTGGGGTGGAGTCGATCGCGTCGCGGGTGAGGCGGATTTCGCCTGCCGGTACGCGCTCGGCCGGGTCATTGACGCCGCCGGAGACGGGCGGCAGGAGTCCGACTTCGTCGCCTTCACGAAGGATGCGCGTGGGCTGCGCATACTCATGGTTGACGCTGACGGCGATGGAGGCCCAGGTGGCGGCGGGGATGGCCGCGGGACCGGCGGCGAGGCGGCCAAGAAGAGCGGCAACCGTGGCGCCGTCGGGCAGGTTCACGGTGGATTCGCCGAGCCAGTCTTTGAGAATGCCGAATGGGAGTACGCGCACTTGCATCACGGTTTGAGGATAACGTCTCAAGAGAATTAGACGTAACAAGCGGTGCTTGGGGCCGTTTGTACCGGGTTGTCGCATTGCGCGGGCCGGGAGGCCCACGCTACCTAATTACCCGGGCCGCCGGAGTGCTGGGGGTTGATAACGACTACCCATTCGCTGCCGCGCCCATCGCAATTCTGACATCTGGCGGCGCCGATCTGGCCCGTTCCATCGCATTGCTCGCACCCGACTACGATTTTGACTTCGATGTCTTTCGCCGCCGGCAACTGATTGAGCCTCCGGATGACTTTGGCCTCATAGTACGTGGCCAGCCAGCGGAGAAGTTGATGCTCGATAACTTTGCGCTCTTCTACGGTGATACTCGGGGAGCGTTGCTGCCACCAACCAACGACGCACCTGTAGCAAACCAGGTCGCCTGCGTTGAACAGGTTCCTTCCGTCCGGAGACTTAAAGTATTTGCGGCAGCAACTGCATTGCTTCACGCCCAGCAACTTGAGCCCATCTCTCAAGTGGTCCAACTCCCTGGAGATATACGCAAGGTCTCTTCCGGCTTCTACGGGATTCAGCGTTGTCGGGTTCATCTGAATCACTCCCAAGGGCTACAGGATACTCCTGTTCGAACCAGGAAGCTTAAGGTGCGCGGACTGAACGTTTCAGGAAAATGGAGCGCAAAAAAAGCCGGCTGGTTTGCCGGCCTTTTCGTCATTGGGGCTCTCGACGGTTATGCCGCCGCGACGGCGGGCTGCGCGGCGGCGTTTTCCGCGGTCTGCACAACCGGCAGCGGCTGCGCCTTGAACTGCGGCAGGGCGACCGCGAGCACGTCCTCAATGGTGCGGGCGTAGTGAACGGCGACGCCCTCCATCATGTCCGCGGTCAGGTCCTCTTCCACGTCCTGCTTGTTGTCGGCGGGGAGGATGACGGTGGTGACGCCGGCGCGGCGGGCCGCAAGGAACTTTTCCTTGATGCCGCCGACGGGAAGCACATTGCCGCTGAGGGTGATCTCGCCGGTCATGGCGGTGAGCTGATTGACCGGCGTATCGGTGAGCAACGAGGCAAGCACCGTAGCCATGGTCACACCGGCCGAGGGACCGTCCTTAGGGATGGCGCCCGAGGGGACGTGAATGTGGATGTCGAGGTCCTTGTTGAAGTCCTCCTGGAGGCCGAGGCGGCCGGCGTTGGAACGGACCCAGGTGAGCGCGGCCTGCATGGATTCCTGCATGACCTCGCCGATCTGGCCGGTGATGGTGAAGTTGCCCTTGCCCTTCATCTTGTTGGCTTCAATGAAGAGGATGTCGCCGCCGGCGGGGTCCAGGCGAGGCCGACAGCCACGCCGGGACGCTTGACGCGTTCGGCAACTTCGGTATCGACACGGACCTGGATGTTGCCGAGGAACTCCTTGACGATGTCGCGGGTAACGACGAGCTTTTCCTTTTTGCCTTCGACCACGCGGCGGGCTTCCTTGCGGCACATGGTGCCGATGGTCTGCTCGAGCTTCCTGACGCCGGCTTCGCGGGTGTAGTGACGAATGAGGTGACGGATCGATTCATCCGGGAACTCGATCTGTTCCGGGGTGATGCCGTTCTCCCCGATCTGCCGCGGGATGAGGAAGCGAATGGCGATATGCAGCTTCTCCTCCTCGCTGTAGCCCTGCAGGGGAATGATCTCCATGCGGTCCATCAGCGGCGGCGGCACTGTGTCGAGCATGTTGGCGGTGCAGATAAAGAGGACCTTGGACAGGTCGAACGGGACGTCAAGGTAATTGTCACGGAAGGTATTATTCTGCTCCGGGTCCAGCGTTTCCAGCAGTGCCGATGCCGGATCACCCCGGAAGTCGCGGCCCAGCTTGTCGATTTCGTCGAGCATCATGACGGGATCGTTGGTTTCGGCGCGGCGGATCGACTGGATGATCTGGCCCGGCAGGGCTCCGATGTAAGTGCGGCGATGGCCGCGGATTTCAGCCTCGTCGTGCATGCCGCCGAGGGAGATGCGCTGGAACTTGCGGCCCAGGGCACGCGCGATGCTGCGTCCGAGCGAGGTTTTGCCCACGCCCGGAGGTCCGACGAAGCAGAGGATGGGCCCCTTCATGTCAGGCTTCAGCTCAAGAACGCTGAGGTAATCGAGGATGCGGTCCTTGACCTTCTTCAGTTCGTAGTGGTCCTCATCGAGGATCTCTCGCGCCTTGTTGATGTCGATTTTGGAGCCGGAGCTTTTGGCCCAGGGCAGAATCGCGAGCCACTCAATGTAGTTGCGGGTGAGGGAGTAGTCGGCGGCCATGGGCGACATGCGGCTGAGGCGGGAAAGCTCTTTGAGGGCTTCCTTCTTCACGTCATCGGGCATTCCGGCTTCGTCGATTTTCTTCCTCAGCTCTTCGATCTCGCGCTGGCCCTCGTCCTGCTCGCCCAGCTCCTTCTGGATAGCCTTCATCTGCTCGCGGAGGTAGTAGTCGCGCTGGGACTGCTGGACCTGGTCCTGGACCTCGTTCTGGATCTTGGCCCGGAGCTGCTGGACTTCAATCTCCTTGGCCAGGTGGGTATTAATGAGCTCGATGCGGGCGGACACGCTGGGCGTTTCCAGCAGGAGCTGCTTGTCGTCGGTGGTGAGGAACGGCAGCGAGGAGGCGACAAAGTCGACCAGGCGGCTGGGCTCCTCAATATTGGCGGCGATGGTGCGCAGCTCGTCGGAGAGAGTGGGCGACTCAGAGACGATCTGCTGAAACTGGCCGATGACGATGCGAACCAGGGCCTCGACGCTGGTATTGGATTCGGTTTCAACGTTTTCGAGGGTCTCGACCTCCGCGATCATGAACGGTTCCGTCTGTATGAAGCGGACCAGGCGCACGCGCTCCACGCCTTCAGTGAAGACGAAGCGGCTCTGATTGGGCATACGGACGACTTTGTGGACCGTGGCCAGGGTGCCGACGGGGTGCATGTCGTCAGGGGTGGGGGAGTCGAGCCGGGCGTCCTTCTGGGCGGTGACGGCAATGGTGCGCTCGTCGCCGAGGGACTCGATCAACTGGATGGAGCTTTCGCGGCCGACCGTAAGTGGCAGAACGGCATGGGGAAACAGGACGGTGTCCCGCACCGGCAGGACGGGAACGCGCCGCAGAGTGCCGGCGGGTTTGCTGGCTGGAGGCGGCGTAACGGGATTCTGGCTAGGCATTGAGTGTCCTCGTATCAACTTCTCTTACATTAGAGAGCGCAGTATACCAAAAGTTTCAACTTCGAGCAGTGAGAACCGCTGCATTCTCGCGTCCATCCCCTTCGAAGACCTTTACGCCCCGGCCCGGAGCGGTGTTCCAGTGGATTCGATCCATTGTGCACCTAAAACCGATGCCCGCCGGTTTCTTGAAGGGCGGCGAGGCGTTTCCCTTCCCTTGCTGTCCGTGAGGGACGGACGGGAAAATCCCCATGCATTATCGGCCAAGCCCACGGGAAAGTGAGCATGGCCGAAGGGCGGAGCAGGTATGCGGAGGGTGAGGAGGGAAGGCGGCTATTCAAATTCCCTCCCGATTCGGAAAGGCCCGAGTTTGGAGCTGGAACTATTTTCTGCTGGGTTCGGTCTCCTGTTTGATGGCGGACTCGATGTGGTCCCACACGCGATCCGGAGGATCCTCGACCGGGAAGAGCTGGCGCGCGGCCTCGGCGATGGTCTCCAGGTCAGACAGGAGGGCCCGGCAGAGGTCGCAATTCTGCACGTGGGGGTGGGAGCTGGCGTCCTCGCCGGAACCGATCAATTCCGGCATGTGGGCCTGGAACTCTTCGCACGTCATGTTGTGGGGATCGTGGGTCATCGCCGCCCCTCCCTTCGAGGCGCCGTCCGCATGGCATCGCGCAGTTTCAGGCGAGCTTTATGGAGCTGGGACTTGCTGTTGCCGATGGAGCAATCGAGCATGGCCGCGATTTCATTATGTGGAAGACCCTTGGAACATCCGCGCAGGAAACAGCGACACGGTCAATCGTGTGGGGAAGTTCCGTGGCCCCGCGAGGTTCCGGACCGGCCGCTCTCATTTCATATCATCAAGCCCAAAATGGGGATGACGCCCAAGCAGGTGGGGGACCAGTGCTACCAGACGGCGATGGGCGGCGTGGACATGATGAAAGACGATGAAATGACCAGCGACGTTTACAACAGCAAGTACGAAGACCGC
>CAWBIG010000242.1:0-29774 GCA_963788435.1 uncultured Acidobacteriota bacterium
AGCTTTCAATCATTGCTTGCATGAACGCGTTCCTGTCGATCCGTTCAAACGCAAATGGATGGCTGACCGTTGCTCCTATCAATCCCATAAATGCAAGTTGTGCGCGCCCGTTTCCCTCGCGAAACGGGTGAATCGCATTCAGTTCTCCGAGGAATCGGACAGCTTCTTTCAGAAACTCACCCCGGCTCTTTTGGGCAAATGAGCACGTTAAACTGTTGAAGTAGAGTACAGGGGCAAAACACTGCGCCCAGGCGATGAATTCCGGCCACGCCCACATCGGCGATCAGCTCCACGGTGTTGCCCATCAGCCGCGCGGTCACGGCGGCTTCTTCCGCAACAGGCAGGTCGCTGGTTCCGGCGCAAACCACGGCCACCGTGCCTTTGCCGGCGGCGCCGGCGTCTGTTCCAGCGTGATGCAGCGGGCCGCCTCATGAAACGTGGCGCGCGGCTCAGCCTCAAGCACGGCTCTCACGCACTCATCGCTTGCCCGCGTGGCCAGCACGTTGCCGCCCGCCGCCGCCATGCGCACAAAAATCGTGGCCACTTGCGAAGGAGTTTTACCGGAAGCAAAAATCACCTCCGGCATGCCCGTCCTCAGCCCCCGGTGATGGTCCAGCTTGGCAAAGCCCAGATCCTCAAACGGCATGCCGCGCAGGCACTCCAACGCCTCGGCCACCTCGGTGCGGCCTTCGCGAACGTCCTTCAACAGTGCTTCGATCTGCGTTGATCCATCGCTGTTGTGAGACGACCTCGACAATGAAGTGGCTGAAACTTGTGATGAGAGTAAAACTCCTCCTGACTACTCAAAAATCAGTCGCCTAGGTCGGAATCTGCTTGTCTGAACTTGGAGCAGCAAGGAATCCTTTGGCTGCATAGAACGTTTTATTTACGATGCGACGCGCACCCACTACTCCGCACGGAGGCATGCAAAGCGCCGCTTCATTATCGGTGATCATGACCGCTCCATTGATGTGATCCATCCAGGCTCGCACAACTGCATGAGTGCTTCAGGGGATTCCATGTTCCGCGGCGATGCGCCGGCAATCCTCGTACTCGGGTGACGCATTCAGCACCTCGCGGGGCGGACCACGCAATCTTCATCTTCACGGCCCCATGGTGTGGTCACCTCCGCGAACTCGCGCCGCAGTGCCATCTTGCTTCGACCCTCCAGTGCGCGCCGATGGTCGTGGTCTCGCGAAAAGGATTTCGCGCAGCGCGCCGAGCTTCTGCGGCGCACAAAGATCGTCAACTGGACGCCGGGGCGGCCTCCTTCATCGCCACGGAATCCGGTAAAATTCTCTGCCCCCGCCGCAAGCAGCAGTTCGCTCGCATAACCAGTATTTGCGGCGTGGAGTCGTCAATCACCGCTTCCAGCACCCCAATAGGCTCCGCCGCTTCGCCCCCGCTCTCTGCTTCGCCAACGATGATTCGAAACAAATTCGGTTCACCTGGGGTTTCCCGCCGCCCGCGCCGTATCCCGCCGCCTGCGCGCGCATCGCCGGCAGCGCTGCAAATTCCACGTCGAGCATGCGCAGAGGGCCGCGCCCGTCGGCGTCACGCGCTCCATCGCCGGACTCTGCCAAGTTTGTTGCGCATCGCCCAGCAGCGCCTAGCCAAGGCGGGGGCAGGCACCGGCAGCGTCCCATGCGCGCATTGCACGGGTTCCGCTGCCCACATTCAGCGGCCCAAAAATCCAGCGGTCCACCTCGAGCCGCGCCCGCCGCCGCACACACAATGTCCACGATGGTGTCGCCACCGCGCCCACTTTGTTAAAGGTGCCACCTGCTCCACCGGAATCGCAATGAGAATGGCGGCTTCGGCCTCGCCCAGCAAATAAAACGCGCGCGAAGCGTGCTCCTTCACCGGCCCCGCAAGCCCAGAAGAACGGATGATGCCGAGGATCACCGACAGCGAGCTATTTGTGCGCATGGGGATGAGAGGGCGAATCTCCCGGCTCGTGTGCGTGCGGGGCTGGTGCTCATGCGGTGGATCGTGTTCGTGATATTCCGTGTGGGCGTGAAGATGCTCGTGCGCACGGCGGATGGGAATGCGTGAGGCCGCCGTCGTGTGAGTGTTCGTGCTCATGGCTTGTGTGGGGGGGTGCTATGTGGAGTGCGGATAAGCGAGTTGTCTGATTCCTGATCCCTGATCCCTGATCCCGGGGGAACCACGTCCACCTTGGTTCCGGCGATCCCGCCCCGCGTCACCTTGCGCGCCTCCAGCCGCGCGCCGATGTTCAGCGCCGCTGCGGCGTCCTGCAACGTCTCCAGCTGCAGCGCCCGCATCCACGAGCGCGCCCAGAAACATGTCCCCGCTGATTCCGGAAAAGCACTCCAGGTAGCCAATTCTCGTCATCGAGACTGATTGTACGGGTTCGAACTCGCTCCGCGGCCAGCCGGAGTTTATGCCCCGCGCCGCAACAGCACCTCGGCGGGCGCTGCGCGAGGCGGGGTACAAGTACGTGACGCTCGATGCGGCCGGGTTCCGGTCGGGATCGCTGAATGCGCTGCTGCCTGCCGAGGTGCTGTTGCGGCGCGGGGCATAAACTCCGGCTGGCCGCGGAGCGAGTTCGAACCCGTACAATCAGTCTCGATGAGAATTGGCTACCTGGAGTGCTTTTCCGGAATCAGCGGGGACATGTTTCTGGGCGCGCTGGTGGATGCGGGCGTGCCGCTGGAGACGTTGCAGGACGCCGCAGCGGCGCTGAACATCGGCGCGCGGCTGGAGGCGCGCAAGGTGACGCGGGGCGGGATCGCCGGAACCAAGGTGGACGTGGTTCCCCAGGGATCAGGGATCAGGGATCAGGAATCAGACAACTCGCATCCGCACTCGCATGGCGCCCACGAGCACACGCATGAGCACGAACACTCGCACGACGGCGGCCTCACGCATTCCCATCCGCATGCGCACGAGCATCTTCACGCCCACACGGAATATCACGAACACGATCCACCGCATGAGCACGATCACCCGCACGCGCACGAGCACGGAGATTCACCCTCTCATCCCCATGCGCACGAGCACCATCGCTCGCTGTCGGTGATCCTCGGCATCATCCGTTCTTTCTGGGCTTGCGGGGCCGGTGAAGGAGCACGCTTCGCGCGCGTTTCAATTGCTGGGCGAGGCCGAAGCCGCCATTCATGCGATTCCGGTGGAGCAGGTGCACTTTCACGAAGTGGGCGCGGTGGACACCATCGTGGACATTGTGTGTGCGGCGGCGGGCGCGGCGGCGCTCGAGGTGGACCGCTGGATTGCCACGCCGCTGAACGTGGGCAGCGGAACCGTGCAATGCGCGCATGGGACGCTGCCGGTGCCTGCCCCGGCCACGCTGGCGCTGCTGGGCGATGCGCCGATTTACTCGGCAGGTCCGGCAATGGAGCGAGTGACGCCGACAGGTGCGGCCGTTCTGCGCATGCTGAATGTGGAATTTGCGGCACTGCCCGCGATGCGCACGCAGGCGACGGGATACGGCGCGGGCGGGCGGGAGACGCCCGGTGAACCGAACCTGTTGCGCCTCATTGTTGGCGAAGCGGAGAGCGGGGCCGAAGCAACGGAGCCCATCGGGGTGCTGGAAGCGGTGATTGACGACTCCACGCCGCAAATACTGGCTTATGCGAGCGAACTGCTGCTTGCGGCGGGGGCATGGGATGTTTACCGGACTTCCGTGGCGATGAAGAAAGGCCGCACCGGCATCCAGTTCACGATTCTGTGTGCGCCACAAAAGCTTGGCGCGCTGCGCGAAATCCTGTTTCGCGAGACCACGACCATCGGCGCGCACTGGCGCATCGAGAGCAAGATGGCTCTGCGGCGCGAGTTCGCCGATGTGGCCACGCCGTGGGGCACGGTGAAGATGAAGATTGCGCGGTCCGCCGCCGGCGAGGTGCTGAACGCGTCGCCCGAGTATGAGGATTGCCGGCGCATCGCCACGGAACATGGAATCCCGCTGAAGCGCATCATGCAGGATTGCATGCGAGCCTGGATGGATCACATCAATGGAGCGAGCCATGATCTCCGATAATGACGCGGCGCTTTGCATCCTCGTCGGAGTAGTGGGCTGCACGGTCGGCATCGTAAATAAAACGTTCTATGCAGCCAAAGGATTCCTTGCTGCTCCAAGTTCAGACAAGCAGATTCCGACCTGGCTAGGGCGACTGATTTTCCTCGTGGTCGGAGGAGTTTTTCTCATCGCAGGTTTCAGCCACTTCATTGTCGAGGTCGTCTCACAACAGCCATGAATCAACACCAGATTGAAACACTCTTGAAGGACGTTCGCGAAGGGCGCACCGAGGTGGCCGATGCATTGGAGCGGCTGCGCGGCATGCCGTTTGAGGATCTGGGCTTTGCCAAGCTGGACCATCACCGGGGGCTGAGGACGGGCATGCCGGAGGTGATTTTTGCTTCCGGTAAAACTCCTTCGCAAGTGGCCACGATTTTTGTGCGCATGGCGGCGGCGGGCGGCAACGTGCTGGCCACGCGGGCAAGCGATGAGTGCGTGAGAGCCGTGCTTGAGGCTGAGCCGCGCGCCACGTTTCATGAGGCGGCCCGCTGCATCACGCTGGAACAGACGCCGGCGCCGCCCGGCAAAGGCACGGTGGCCGTGGTTTGCGCCGGAACCAGCGACCTGCCTGTTGCGGAAGAAGCCGCCGTGACCGCGCGGCTGATGGGCAACACCGTGGAGCTGATCGCCGATGTGGGTGTGGCCGGAATTCATCGCCTGCTGGCGCAGCGGACCTCATTGCAGTCGGCGCGGGTGCTGATTGTCTGCGCGGGCATGGAAGGCGCGCTGCCCACGGTGGTGGGCGGACTGGTGAATGCGCCGGTGATCGCGGTGCCGACCAGCGTGGGCTACGGAGCCAGCTTTGGCGGGGTGGCGGCGCTGCTGGGGATGCTGAACACCTGCTCGCCCAACGTGTGCGTGGTGAATATCGATAATGGATTCGGCGCGGCGGTGATTGCCACGCTGATCAATCGCGTAGGTGCGGCAGCGGATGCCTAGCCCTGCCGCGAACGTAAGCGTCCGATCGCACGCCAGAGCAATGGCGGGAGGCGTTCTGGTGAGCGCTTTCGGGCTTGCCAGCGCGGCAACGCTCGTCCTTTTCCTGTTGGTGCACGTTAATCGCCAGATAGGCGGAAACCGCGACTTCGTGGTGTACTGGGCCACGGGCGTTCAACTCGTCAGGCACCACAATCCGTATGACCCGGTCGAGCTGCCGGCGATTGAGCATGGAGCAGGGCTGCCCGACAAATACTCGGTTGGCTATACGCGGAATCCGCCGTGGGCGCTGCCGCTGGTGTATCCGCTGGGGTTCTTGAGCCTGCGTGCCGCCACGGTTTTTGCGTCGCTGGTGCTGATTGCCGCGCTGGTGGCGTCGGTGCGCATACTGCTCCGCATTTATGGCTGCAGGGACCCGATCGTCAAGGCCATCGCCTACCTGTTTGCGCCGGGGCTGATTTGTCTCGTCTGGGGGCAAACATCGCTGCTGGTCCTGCTGGGACTGGCGCTGTTTCTGCGCTTCAATGCCACGCGTCCGTTTTTTGCCGGCGCGGCGCTGTGGTTCTGCATGCTGAAGCCGCATTTGTTTCTGCCGCTGGCCATCGTGCTGCTTGCGTGGATGGCGATCGCGCGCAGCTACAGGATCCTGGCCGGCACGATGGCGGCATTGCTTGCATCCGCCGCGGTAACGTTTCTGCTCGATCCGAAGGCGTGGACGCAATATACGCAGATGATGCGCTATACCGGGTATGAGCGCGATCCGATCCCGGCCATCAGCGTATTGCTGCGCACGCGGCTTGCGCCGAATTTCATGCCGCTGCAGTTTGCGCTCATGGCAATCGCGTGCGTGTGGGCTGGAGCCTACTTCTGGCGCCGCCGCCGCAACTGGGATTGGACGCGCGACGTGAATCTGCTGCTGCTGGTGTCCCTGGTTGCGGCTCCGTACGCCTACCTGAACGATCATTTAGTGGCGCTCCCCGCAATCCTGTTCGCCGCCTCTCGCGCCAGGTCGCGCTCCTACCTCGCAGTGATTGCAATTGCCTGTGTTGTCCTTGAGGCCGCGTTCCTTATGAATTGGTGGTCTCCCGCGCCGTTTTACTGGGCAACTCTGCTGGCGGCGCCCTTTTGGCTGACGTGGTATGGACTCGCCACCCGGCACGCTGCGTGATCGTCATCACTGTCTGCCAACACCCCCGCCGACAATCATTTTGTTGCATGGATTGCGCCTCAAGCGCCGGCGGCTAATCCAGCCGCCCGAGCCATGCAGCAGCGGCGACGGATTCCAGTTAAAGGACTTTCACCTCCTCTTGAGCCGCTGATGTGTCTCAGCGCTCGAGCGGAGGAGCTTCGTGGCCCAATCCCGATTGCCGCTGTTGCGCCGGATTTCGCAGATCGCATTCCTGCTGCTGTTTTTCGGCCTTCTGGGATACACGTCGTTGCGCACATCGGCGGCCAGCAGCGCGGACATTCATCTGCGCGGGCCGGTGCGGCTTTTCTTTCTACTCGATCCGCTGGTGGCCATTTCCAACGCGCTCGCCGGCCACGCGCTGTATCGGGGGCTGGTGTGGTCGCTGCTTATTCTCATCCCCACTTTGTTTCTGGGGCGTTTCTTCTGCGGCTGGATTTGCCCTATGGGCACGCTGCAGCACTGGATGGGCAACATGCCCAGCGAAGCCAAGCGCGGCAAGCAGCGGATTGAATCGAACCGGTACAAGCCGTGGCAGAGAACCAAGTATGTTGTGCTGATCGCCGGTCTGGTGGCGGCATGCTTCGGCAGCGTGATCCTGGGCGTGCTGGATCCGTTCAGCCTGCTGGTGCGGTCCATCGGCCTGGCGCTGCTGCCGGCATTCAACGTGGCCGTGCGCGCGGTGCTCTCGCCCATGGAGCACAGCCATATTGCCGTCGTCCGCAGCACCGGCGGCGCGCTGCACACCGTGCTGCAGGCGCTTATTCTCGATTTCCGCCAGGCGCACTTCACGCAGAGCGTGGTCCTCGGGATTCTCTTTCTTATCATTCTCGCGGCCAGCCTGCGCGTTACGCGGCTGTGGTGCCGCGCGATCTGTCCGCTGGGGGCGCTGCTGGGCGCGTGCTCGCGCTTCTCTATACTCGGCCTGCACAAGGAAGACTCGGCCTGCAACCGCTGCAACCGCTGCCTGCTGCATTGCCAGGGCGGCGACGATCCCGTGGGCGGCGTGCCATGGCACAAATCCGAGTGCCACCTGTGCATGAACTGCGTGGCCGCGTGCCCGGACCACGCGCTCAGCTTCCGTTTTCTCCGGCCGGCGTTCGATCGATCGAGGGAAGTTTCTTCGCCGGACCTGACCCGCCGCAAGACGATGACCGGGCTGGCCGCGGGCATCGCCGCGGTTCCCCTGATGCGCGCCAACGTTGGCCTGGGCAAAGGGCGTCACGACCGGCTGCTGCGTCCGCCGGGCGCGCTGGAGGAAGCGGATTTCCTCTCGCGCTGCATCCGCTGCGGCGAGTGCATGAAGGTGTGCCCCAACAATGCTATCCAGCCCACGCTGACAGAGGCCGGCCTGGAAGGACTGTGGACGCCGACGCTGGTTCCGCGTATCGGCTACTGCGAGCCGAGTTGCGTGCTGTGCTCGGAGGTTTGCCCCACCGGCGCCATCTGGCAGATTACCCCGCGCGAAAAAGGCTGGGTGGTGGGCGTAGCGCAGAATCAGCCCATCCGCATCGGGACTGCGTTCTACGATCGCGGCCGCTGCCTGCCCTGGGCCGAGGCCACCGAGTGCATTGTGTGCGAGGAGTGGTGCCCGGTTTCTCCCAAGGCCATCTACGTGGAAGAAGCCGACGTGGTGGATTCCGCTGGCGCAGTAAAGCGACTGAAGCAGCCGCGAGTGGATCCCAGCCGGTGCGTTGGCTGCGGCGCGTGCGAATACGCGTGCCCATTGCAGGATCGCCCGGCCGTGTCCGTCACCAGCATTGGCGAAAGTCGCTCGCCCTCGAGCCAGATTCTGCTCAACCGGAGTTGACCAAGGAGACGCATCGATGAAAATCCGTCCTCGGTATCGAATACTTACCTGCACTCTTGCGGCCATTGCCGCTGCGTCCATCCTTCCCGGTTGCAAATCGGCGCCCCGCGATCCATTCCCGGCGAGCGGTGCGATCAGCGGCTGGACAAAGGCCGATGAGACCCGCGTGTTCGCCGCCAAGGATCTTTGGCAATACATCGACGGCGACTCCGAGCAGTACATTGCAGCCGGCGTGATTTCGACCTCGACGTCGGATTACAAGTACAACGACCAGATTGAAGCGGTAGTGGATGTGCATACCATGCGGGATGCGGCCGGCGCGCAAAAGATCATGGAAAGTGGCCGCGGGCCTGGCGCGCAGGCGGTATCGCTGGGCGACGCGGGCTTTGCCTATGCACAGAGCGTCGTGTTCCGCAAGGGCCATTCGCTGGTCCGCATTGTTGCATATCAATCCGGTTCGGAAACGCAGCCTGCGCTGCTGGCGCTGGCGCGGGGCGTGGAAACCAAACTCTGACTGCACGGCGGCCGCGCGCGGCCGCACCAATGAAAGCGAGGAAGGCGATGAAAAACCGCAGAGATTTCCTGAAGGAAGCAGCGACAGGCGCCGTGCTGATGAGTTCGAGCGGCAAGCTGGGCATGGCGGCGTTGCTTGGCGAAAGGGCGCAGGAGGGCAAGTCAAAAGTGGTGGTCGCCCGCGATCCGACTCTGCACGGCGCGAGCGCGCAGCCTGATGAGCAGAAGGTGCTCGATCTGCTGGACCGGGCGATCGCGTCTTATACCGGTCACGCGAAGCCGATGGCAGCGTGGAAATCGCTGGTGCCGATGGACCAGGTGATTGGCCTCAAAGTGAACGGACTCGGGAGCAAGGGAATCGCGACGCATCCCGCGCTGACGATGGCCGTGGCCGAACGCTTGCAGCAAGCGGGCGTCAAGCCTGGCAACATTCTCGTTTTTGACCAGAACGCCATGTTCCTTGCGGCGTGCGGCATGACCGTCAACCGCGATCCCAGTCGCGTCCGCTGTTATCCGTCCGATGCTGCCGGCTTTGACGACGTGGAATCGACGTGGGGTGTGGCGCGCATTCGCCTGACCAAAATCCTTTCGCAGGAATGCGGCATGGTGATCAACATGCCCATCCTCAAGGATCACCAGATGGCCGGCGTCACTTTCGCCTTGAAGAACATGTACGGCGTGGTGGACAAGCCGTTCACGCTGCACGCCGATCACTGCAATCCGGCAGTGGCGGACTTGAACTGCATACCCGCGATCCGGAACAAGGTACGGCTGACGATCGGCGACGCCATCTCTTCGGTCTACGACGGCGGCCCGAGCTTCCATCCCGAGCGGCTGTGGTATCCGAACGCGATCATCGTCGGCCAGGATCGCGTCGCGATGGACACCATTGCCTGGCAAATGCTGGAGCAGCAGCGGGCGCAGGCGGGGATGCCGACATTCGAAACGGCCGGGCGCGGTCCGCGCTACATTGCGGTTGCGGCCGATGCGGCGCACGGATTGGGGACCAACGATCCGGCGCGCATCCACGTGGTGAACATCTGAAGCGAGGCGCGGCCATGAATGCGAAGGGAGAATCGGCAGCAGCGGGTAGCGAGCAGCGGATGACGCGACGCGACGCGATGCTGCAACTGCTGCGCGCGGGCGGCGTGGCGGCAGCGGCGGGAGGCGCAGGCTGGTGGCTGAGCGAACAGAGCGAGCGGCCGCGCGCGGCAGCGCCGGAAGAAGCGCGCCGCGACCATCGCATCGAGGCCTCCGACAAATTTCCCCGCATGACCGTGGTTCAGAACGGCGAGCCGGCGGAACTGGTCCGCGCGGCGCTTCTGAATCTAGGCGGGATCAGTCGCTTCATTCGCCGGCAGGACGTGGTGGTGCTCAAGCCAAACATCGCCTGGGACCGCACGCCGGAGCAGGCGGCGAACACCAATCCCGAACTCGTCGCGGAGGTGGTGCGCCAGTGCTGGAGCGCCGGAGCCAAGCGCGTCATCGTGACCGACGTGAGTTGCAATGAGCCGCGTCGCTGCTTCCACCGTTCCGGCATTGAGGCGGCGGCGCGCGCGGCAGGAGCGGAAGTGATTTTGCCTGACGCCGACAGGTTCCGCGAAGTCGACCTTGGCGGCGTGGTGCTGAAAAGCTGGCCCGTGTTCACGCCGTTTCTGGAGGCCGACAAGCTGATCAACCTGCCCATTGCCAAGCACCACAACCTGGTGGGCGCCACGCTGGGGATGAAGAACTGGTATGGCATTCTCGGTGGCGAGCGCAACCGGCTGCACCAGCAGATTCACCAGAGCCTGGCCGACCTGGCCGCGTTCCTGCTGCCCACGCTCACCATCATGGATTGCTACCGCATCCTGCTGCGCAACGGGCCCACGGGCGGCAACCTGGAAGACGTCGCGCTGAAGAAGACCGTGGTGGCCTCCATCGATCCGGTGGCGCTGGATGCGTACGTGGCCAAGGCGTACTGGAATCTGGACCCGGAGCGCTTGCCTTATCTTCAGATGGCGGCCAATCGCGGGCTAGGCGCGACGGACTACGACAGACTCGATGTCAAATTCAGCCAGATGGGCTGACGCCGGCCCGGGCACTATTGCGGCTTCTGCGCCGGTGGTTTCGCTTGCGGCTTCTGCGCCGGCGGTTGCTGTTGCGGCTTCTGCGGCGGCTGTTTCGATTGCGTCTCAGACGCCTTCTTCGCCACCGTCGTGCGTTTCCGGCGCGCGGGCGTAGCGGGTTTGCAGGGTTCGGGTTTGGCCGCGGCTTTGGCCAGCCCCACCTGGCGTTGCGCGTCCTTCACGTTTTGCTGCTCCGCGTGCATCGCCATCTGCAAATCGCCAATCTGCCTCTCAACGCCGGCCGCCTGCATTTGCAACACGTCATCGTAGGCATTCCGCGCATGGCTCACGCTCAGCAGGGCTTTCTGCAGCGCATCAATTTGATCCGCCGGGGCGGAAACACGCGAAGCCTCCTCCACGCGCAGCAGCACATCGTAGAGCGCGTCCAGGTGCTTGACGAGGGGAATGGCTTTGCTGAGCTGCCCCGGCGCGGCATCCGCGGCGGTGATCAGCGGCTGGACGTTGTTGTCGAAGTCGCGCAGCAGCGTTTGCACATTTGCTTCGGCCTCGTCGCGCACCGTCCCCTTCTTCCATTTCTCCACCTTCAGCGCCATCAGCGTGGATCGCGCGTTGGAGAGCGCGGGCTGGAACAGGTCGGCCGCGGTGGCCGCGTCAGGAGACTGCGCCGGCGCGGCAGCAGCTGCCTGCGAAGGAGCCGGACTCGCGGGTGTCTGCGCTGGCGCTGGAACAGCGGGCGCTTGCGCGCGCAAGGCCACGGTGGGGGCCGTGGCCATCGCCGCCAGGGCAAGGAACAGAATCGAATTGCGGATGTGCATGCGGTTGTTCTCTCCGCGGCAGCTGAACTGAAGCACGCCGGAAGACCGGCTAGCCTCTAAAAAAACTAGACCCATTCTCCCTGGCGCATCAGCGGCTCTGCCGTCCCGTCCGCCGTGATGCCGTCAATGTCCAGTTCGCCGGAGCCGATCATCCAGTCCACGTGGATCAGGCTTTCGTTGGCGCCGCGCGCGGCCAGTTCTTCCCTGGTCTGCGTGTCGCCATCCTTGAGGCACGAGGAGTAGGACTGCCCCAGCGCGATGTGGGAAGCCGCATTCTCGTCGAACAGCGTATTGAGAAACAGCAGCCCGCTGGCGGCAATGGGCGACGAGTGCGGCACCAGCGCCACTTCGCCCAGCCGCCGCGCGCCGTCGTCGGTGGAGATCAGCTTCTCCAGCACTCCTGGCCGCGCGTGGCCTTCGCCTCCACGATGCGCCCTTCGGCGAAGCGCACCTCGATGCCCTCGATCATCGTTCCCTGGTAAGAGAGCGGCTTGCTGGCGCGCACGGCGCCATCGGCGCGGCCCTTGTGCGGCGTAGTGAAAATTTCCTCGGTGGGCATGTTGGGGATGCAATAGATGCCGTTGCCGGCAGTTGTTCCGCCGCCCATCCACACGTGATCGTCGGCCAGGCCCAGCCGGAAATCCGTCCCCGGGCCGCGGTAATGCAGGGCGTAGTAACGCTTCTCATTCATGGTGGCGGCGCGGCGCTGCAGGCCGGCATCGTGCGCCTTCCATGCGGCCACCGGATCGTCTCCGCTAACGCGCGTGGTGCGGAAGATGGCGTCCCACAGTTTTTTGAGGGCAAGGGCCGGCTCGTCTGCGGGGAACATGGCCTGCGCCCACGCCGGGGTAGCGCCGGCCACGATGGTCCAGTTGATGGCGTGGCGCGTAATCAGCTCCAGCGCCGGCTGGTACGCCCTGGAGAATGCGGCATTGGCGCGGCCCACTTTGCCGGAGTCCTCGTTCGAGAGCAGCAGCGGATTGCCGCCGGTGATGGCCAGGCGCGCTGCGCCGCCGCGAAAAGCAGCGCCCATGCCGTCATAGAGCCATCCGGCGGCGCGATCAAAGGATTCGTCGGGCGCATGGCGGAAGTGCATCAGGGTCGCCACGTCGTCGCTATAGAGCGTGGTGACCAGCGACGCGCCGGCGCGATAAGCGTGCTCCGTGATGCGGCGCGCCAGCGGCACCGCTTCCAGCGATGCCGTCATCAGCAGTTCCTGCCCGCGCTGGAGCCCAAGCCCCACCTCTACCGCAATGCGGGCTAGTTGATCCAGCTTCTGCTCAAACGAGACTTCCTGCGCAGCCGTCGCCATATTCTGACCCCTGGGATAATTGGATTCAATCTTCCGGCGATATACCGCGTATTAGTTGGCGCAGCCGCAGCCGGCGCCGCAACCCGCTTGCGGCGCGCAGCACTCGCCCATGCCGCATGCCGGGGCCGCATGGGCCGCCGCACCTTTTGTAATGGCCCCCGCCCCGCCCGAGATCAGCCGCTTCCCTTCCCCGCCGCATGCGGGACACGCGGCAATCTCCGGTTCCGACATCTTCTGCCGCCGCTCAAAATGTTCGCCGCAACCGCGGCACTGGTACTCGTACGCGGGCATGACCTTACTCCTGTTTGCGCATCCAGCGCTCCGATTCCATTATAGAAGTGGCGCGGCTCGATGGCCGGGGCAAAACCGATTCGAGAGCGGGGCCGGCCGAGTCGTACAATGCTCACCGGGAGCACCAAATGCCGCATTCGCGCCGCACTTTCCTGAAGACAAGCGCCGCCGCAGCGCTGGCTGGGGCGGCAAGCCGCCGCCTGATCAACGCCGTGCCGGCTGCCGCGCCACCGGCACTCGACCAGTTCGGATACGGCGAGGTTGCGCTGCTTGAGGGCCCGCTGCGCAGCCAGTTCGACGCCAACCACGCCGCTTACTCCGCGCTGAACGAGGACTCGCTGCTCAAACCGTTCCGCCAGCGCGCCGGCATGCCTGCTCCCGGCGAGGACATGGGCGGCTGGTACAGCTGGGCGCCGCTCGACGACCTGGACAAGCCCGGCAACAACGGTTTCGCACCCTGCCACAGCTTCGGGCAATATCTCTCCGCGCTCTCTCGCGACTACGCCGCCACCGGCGACCGCGCCACCCAGGAAAAGGTCCACCGCATCGTTCGTAACTTCGCCCCCGCCATCAGCGAGAACTTCTGGCACGACCATCGCTTCCCTGCCTACACTTACGACAAAATCTGCATCGGGCTGATCGACGCGCACACGCTTGCCGGCGCGCCGGGAGCGCTTGCCGCGCTCGACAGCACACTCGATTCCGTCCAGAAGCATCTGCCGCCGGGCGGCATTTCGCGCGCGGAGCAGTACGCACGCCCGCACCGCGACGAGAGCTTCTGCTGGGATGAGCCCTATACGCTGGCGGAAAACGCGTTCCTCGCGTGGCAGCGCGGCGCAGGCGCGCGCTATCGCGAGTTGGCCATTCATTTTTTGCCTGACTCCTGGTACTTCGATCCGCTGGCCCGCGGAGAAAATGTGCTGCCGGGCAAGCACGCCTACAGCCACGTGAATTCGATGAGCAGCGCGGCGCAGGCCTACATCAATCTTGGCGACGAGAAATATCTGCGCGCGGCGCGCAACGGCTTTGAGTTTCTTCGCGCCACGCAGAGCTTTGCCACCGGGGGCTGGGGGCCGGATGAGGACTTCCGCGTCCCCGGCAGCGGCGAAATTGGAGAGAGCCTCAAGAAAACCCATTCCAGCTTCGAGACGCCGTGCGGCTCCTACGCGCATTTCAAGATCACGCGCTATCTCATCCGCCTGACCCGCGACAGCCGCTACGGCGACAGCATGGAGCGCGTGCTTTACAACTGCATTCTTGGCGCGCTGCCGCTGAAGGCGGACGGCCACGGGTTCTACTACTCCGATTACAACGACGACGGCTCCAAGTTTTACCACCCCTACAAGTGGCACTGCTGCACCGGCACGTTCTCGCAAATTACCGCGGACTACGGCATCAGCGCGTATTTTCATGACGGCGCGGGCATCTACGTGAACCTGTTCGTGCCCAGCCAGGTGCGCTGGACGCGGGGTTCTGAGCGCATCACGCTGACGCAGCGCACTGGGTACCCGCACCGGCCGTCCACTGAGATCGAAATTGCCACGGAGAAGCCGGCGGAATTCCCGGTCTGGGTGCGGATTCCGGCGTGGGCTGGACCGAAAACATCGATTGCAATTGACGGTGTACGGGTGATGGAAGCGCCGCCTGCGGGGCAATTCCTGCGCATTGACCGCATGTGGCGCGGCGACGACCGCATCGAGGTGGAGTTCGATATGCAGACGGCGCTGGAAGCCGTGGATCCGCAGCACCCGAAGCTGGTTGCGCCGGTGCATGGGCCGCTGGCGCTGTTCAGTGCCGGGGTTGTTCCCGCCAGGCTGCGCCGCGGAGATCTACTGGCGATGGAACAGGTTTCCGCCGGCTCAACCGACTGGCAGGCGAAGATCGCAGCGGACACGCTGACGCTGCGTCCGTTCACGGCCATCGGCGGCGAACACTACCGGCTGTATCTGGATGTCGAGAGCTAGTTGAGGGGGCGCAATGGAAACCGACCAGTTTGCCGCATTGACCAGCGCGTTCCGCGATCAGCTTCTGGCCTGCCTGGAGGAGTGCGCGCGCGGACGCCGCGGCCTGTTCACTGAGGCCGTGGATCCTGGCGGGGACGAGCCTGCGTGGCCGGAGGCCTCACGGATACGGGAGCTGGCCGCCGCGCTTCAGGCCATTCTGGCTCAGGCCGGGGAGCCGGCGCCCCTGGTGGACGAGCTCCTGGACCTCTGCTCCATCCACGGGGAGTCCGATCCCGGAGAGGCGCGGCTGGCGCGGGAGTTTCTGCGGCGGATCGAGCGGGGCGAGGTGGGGACGGAGACGCAAAAGCCGCCGGCTTGGTGAACCGGCGGCTTCAGTGTTCCGGTTATGACGGCACTTAGAAGCGGATGCCGAAGTTGATGGGCAACAGGCGTGTGCCCGCGCCGATGGTGGTGTTGCCGAGGCCGTTGGGCGACTGATTGACCACCGCAGGCGTGAATACGTCGACAAACCTTGCTTCAGCAAAGACTTCCATTCGTCCATCGCCGTACATGCCGGTGAACTTGTGGCGGAATCCGCCGCCGACGTTGATGCCGGCCTGGTTGGAGGAGAAGTGGCCTACGGTCTGGTTGGTGTAGCCGACGCCGCAGTAAAAGTAGCTGCAATACTGCTGGGGCTCGGCATTCTGGAAGTTGGTTACCTTGCGGTAAAACCCTGCGCCGCCAGTGACATAAACGCCGTTGGCAGCTTTGGGAACGATGTCGAATACGGGATCGAGGCTGAAGGACCAGAGATGAACGTTTCCGGTTTGGGAGCCTGCCTCCGCGACGACGGCGCCGGGCAGACCGTCCTCTATGAACTGGTACTCGATCAGGGTTGAGAAGGCGCGTGAAAAGTGCAACCCACCGCCGACGTTGATGTCCCAGCCGGAATTGATGTAATTGGAAGTGTTGCCGCTGGAAATGTCATATCCGCCTCCGCCTTCGAAGGCGAGTTTGCTGGACCAGCCGCCCTTTCCACCGCCCTTGTTGTCATATTGACCGGCTGCCCCCGCGGCGGCTGGTTCCGGCGCCGGCGGCAGCGCGTCTGTTCCGTCGCCATTCACAAACGCCCATTCAGTGGAGCTGGACTCCGAAGCAGACACCGAAGGCGCTTGTTGGAAACTGTTGGAAGAAGCGATCTGGGCGCTTGCAGTGCCAAGAGCCAGCAGCGCTGCCGTTCCGAAAGAAGCAAAACGCCACACCGGTGACAACCAACTTGCAGATGACATTTTCTGGACCTCGTCTGGTTGAAGTTGTGCCTGAAACTGAGGAAACAGTGGAATTTGGGGCCCCCAAACGCCTCCCGTTGCCGGATTTGCCGGGATGGGAAGTTGTGCGCACCGTTGCCGCTAACTCCCTTAGACACAATTCTCAGCGGAGGGTTGCGTGGGAACGGCGAACAACTCCATGGTACGGCAAGACGTCCCGAGGTATGACAAGGCGGGTAAAGGGAGCCGGCGGGTGCGCAACCCGGCCTTGGGGAATGGCGCCTGTGATGTGACTCAGGTCACTGCCATCGGTCACTTGCAGCGGCAAAACTAGTAGCCGTAAAGTGAGCAGAGACACAAAGAGCCATCTGCTGATTTGGGTTCGGCCTGAGCTTCCCAGCCGAAGGGAGATCGCATTATGAGCAAACTGGAACTTCGCGCCGCCGGCGCCGGAATGATCTTTGCGGTCTGCCTGATCGCTTTCCTCGTCCTGACCACCCTGGGGGGATCAGGGGCGGGGCTGCGATAGCCGATCCAATCGGCCGGGTGAAATCGCGCTGAATCCGGCCCGTTCCAACCGTCTGACCTCCTTGCCAATCGCGCCAGGTTCTGGCCAGGGCGCAATCAGCTTAGGCTCGCCAATGTTCCGCACGGTCAGCGTACAATCGTAGCCGAATCAAGAGCAGTTCCGTCGACTTGCTGCCGAGCGAGGGGGTAGTTTCCGCGCCTGCACGGCCAGGGAACCGCCTGTTCAGCCGGCATGAGTTGAGCCTGCGCCGGGTAAGGATTCTGTGTATGCATCGCTCCCCCCTTGTTTCCCTTACGGTCCTGGTCAGTGTTTCGGCCCTGGCCTTTGCGCAGCAGCCCGGATCGAGGATTGCGGACGCCATTGACGAGAGCCGGTTGATTACGCTAACCGGGAACATGCCGCCTGCGGCAAACTCGGCCAACGACCGCGGACCGGTGGACCCGGCGCTGCGGTTGACGGACCTGATCCTGGTGCTCCGGCGGAGCCCCGACCAGCAGGCCGCATTCGATGCGTTCGTGGCCAGCCAATACGATCCTGACTCGCCCAACTATCATCGCTGGCTGGCTCCGGCGGACGTTGCGGCACGATTCGGTCCCTCGACTGCGGATGTAGCCAGGGTGTCGAGCTGGCTTGCCTCGCATGGCCTTTCGGTAGATGAGGTGGTTGCGGATGGCATGACCCTCCGTTTCAGCGGAACGGCGGCGCAGGTGGAAGCAGCGTTCCACACCGCGCTGGATCGTCTTTCTGTGAGGGGCGAGCGGCACATCGCCAACATGGCCGACCCGCAGATTCCCGCCGCGCTGGCGCCGGTGGTGCTGGGGGTAAAGGCGCTGCATGATTTCTTTCCGCGACCGCAGCACAGGCTGGGGTCGCGGGTCACCTTCGATGCCAAGGCCGGACGATGGCAGCGGGTTGGTTCTCAGGCAGCGGCGCAACCTTCGCTGGGAGGGATCCGGCCGGACCTCGGCATCGCGATCGGTTCCGGTTCCAGCGAGTACACGATCGAGGACGTTACACCGTACGACTTTGCCACCATTTACAACGTTCTTCCGCTGTGGAATGCGGCAAAGTCGATCGACGGCACGGGACAAACGATCGCGATTGCGGGCACCAGCGATATCGACCTCGCAGACGTGGCCAGCTTCCGCAAGGTGTTTGGATTGCCGGCCGGCACGACGCCGAAAATCGTGGTGGCCAACGGGCTGGATCCGGGCGAATGCACCGGCAGCGGAGGCGCCTGCACGATTGACGACCTGCTGGAGAACTCGCTCGACGTGGAGTGGTCCGGAGCCGTGGCCAAGGGCGCAGCGATTGTGCTGGTAATTTCAGGGCAGCTCTCGGCGACGACGGATACGGTCTTCACATCGGCACAGTACGTGGTGCAGAACCAGACGGCGAAGATTCTGAGTGTGAGCTACGGAGAGTGCGAGCTTGGACTGGGTACGGCCGGCAATGCTGCCTACAACAATTTGTGGGAGACGGCGGCGACGGAGGGAATCGCGGTGTTTGTGGCCAGCGGCGATGCGGGATCCGCTACCTGCGACCAGGGGCAGGCGCAGTCTCTTCCGTATATGGCGCAATTTGGTTTGTCAGTGAGCGGGATGGCTTCCACGCCATACGACACCGCGGTGGGAGGCACGGATCTGAACTGGGGAACGACCGCCTCGCCATATTGGCAGACCTATAACCTCACCAATGGGGACAGCGCGCTCGGATACGTGCCGGAGATCCCGTGGAACGATACCTGCACCAACCCCGTGGTTCTGCCCATTTTGCAAGAGTGGGCAACAACGCTTAGCAATTCCGGGTACAGCCCGACCAGCCCCACGGATGCGGAGTCGGCCTGTAACTTTGCTTCGCAATGGGACACGGCGGTTTTCAACGGCACCAACGGGGAAGTGGAACTGGATGCGCTAATCGACACCATTGGCGGGGGTGGCGGCGCGAGCAACTGCACCACGAACGACGGCTCGACCGTGGCCAGCTGCACTGGCGGATACGCCAAGCCAGCGTGGCAGGCCGGCGTGATCGGCATCCCTGCCGACGGCAAGCGCGATCTGCCCGACGTGTCGTTCTTTGCCGGCAACGGATTTCTGGGGTCCGCCTACCTGGTGTGCGTATCGGCTGAGGGTTCGTGCCTTACCACGACGAGTCCCACGACGGAGCCGACAGGAGAGGAGATTGGCGGGACGTCAGCAGGAACGCCGGCGATGGCGGGGGTGATGGCTCTTATCAACCAGAAGATGGGGGCGACGCAAGGCAGTCCGAATGCGGAATTGTACTCGATTGCGGCAAAGGAGAGCTACGGCAGTTGCTCTTCCGAGACGGCCGGCGGGAGCTGCGCGTTCCATGACGTGGACACAGGAACGAATGCCATGGCATGCGGTTCCGGCTCGGCAGACTGCGCCATCAATCACTCGGGCGACCCGATGCGGGCAATTCGACCTACGCGGAGGCGAGCGGAACGGCGACAGTGACGGTCACGAAGCTGACGCCGACGGTGACGGTAACGCTGAATCCGTCCTCAGTCGGCGCCAATACCCAGATCACCGTAACCGCCACGGTTACCGAAGGATCCGGTAATCCGACCCCGACCGGCGATGTTTACTTCCCGGTCGTTGCGACAGGTTGTGGTCTCACATCCGGATCGTGCAGCATAACTATCGGGTCCGCAGGGCTTGCCAACGGCAAGGATACGATCACCGCAACTTACGACGGAGATGCTTACTACCAGTCCGCAACTGGTTCGGCAGTAGAAACGGTGAATGCACTCACTCCCACTGTAAAGGTCACACCGTCGGCGACAACCGTCAGTGCGGCCATCCCATTCCAGGTGGCCATCAGCATTACCGGGTCAGGCGCCACCCCTACCGGTAGCGTGACCTTGACCGCGTACGATCTTGCGTACGGTTTCAGCTGTACTCTCTCCGGCGGGCAGTGTTCCATCACGGTTCCCGCAGCGTCACTGATCGAGGGCAGCAACACTCTCAATGTGAGATACACCGGAGACACGACTTATACCATTGCGCAGGGCTCCGCGGTTGTGAACATTACCCAGGCCGCCACAACCATTACCGTTAAGCCCTCAAGCGCCAGCATCACTACGAATCTCTCGCTCACCCTGACGGGGAAAATCCTTGCTACGGCGAACCCCGCCATTTACTTAGCGGGGACAATCACCGTGACTGGAGGCGGCTATTCCGGGTCGTTTCTTCTTCCAGGCGCCAATCAGGAGTATTCGTACACCATTCCGCCGAATAGTCTCAGCCCGGGAACCGACGTTTTGACGGTGACCTACACCGGCCCCGATATTTTCAGTTCATCGAACGCAACGACCTCGATCAAAGTGACGCAATGGACCAAGGTTGCGCCGAAGATCACGATGACGCCCTCTGCGACCTCCATAGGATCAGGAGAGCAACTGGTGGTCACGGTGGCCCTTTCTGGATCTGGGGTCACACCAACCGGAAGCGTGACCGCAACCAGCGGTAGCTGGAATTCCGGCGCAAATCAACTTGCACCCAACGGTACTTCCGGCTTCACTGTGCCCCCCAATTCGCTTCCCGTCGGCAAGGATACGCTGACCGCCAGTTACAGCGGCGATGTAACCTACCTGACGGCAACGGATACAACCACTGTCAACGTTGGCGCGTCTTCATTCGGCATCTCCGCTGTCAATCCCCCTGCAGTGTCCCCGGGCGCGAGTACCTTTGGGACTGTGACTGCGGCGACGACCAATGGTTACACCGGAAGCGTGAATTTAACCTGCGCGCTCACCTCAAGCCCGCAAGGAGCCGTCGAGCCGCCTACCTGCAGCTTCAGCTATCCGATCAATCTGCAGAATTCGGTGACCGCCAACGGCCAGTCGCAGTTTGCGATCAATACAACTGCCCCGATCGCGTCGATGGCTTATCCCGTGGGGCGCGGATTCGGCCTCTTCGGCGGGGCGGCGGTGGCGATTCTCTGTTTGGTGGGGATTCCGGCGCGGCGGCGGGTGTTTCGTAATTTGCTTGGCGTGCTGGTGCTGATGTTCACCTTTGCCGGACTCGGTGCTTGCGGCGGAGGCGGAGGCGGCGGAGGTGGTGGCGGCGGGGGTGGAGGCAACTCGGGGACTACTGCCGGAACTTACACCTTCACCGTGACAGGAACGGGGAGTCCCGCGGTGTCGCCAGTGCCAACTACGACCTTCACGCTGACGGTGAACTGACCGGGCGTTAAAATCCGAGACGGGCCGGATTAGAGGCCTTCCGTTTCCCGGGAAAGTCTATTTCCTTAAGGCTGCGCCGTCTTGCATCCCCGCTACGATTCGATTGGCCGACGAAAGGCGGCTTGAGGACAACAGCAGCAAGTTGGCGTGGCTGCGCGACGTGGCGAGTTAGCAGGTTGGCGAAGTGGCTGGGTTCTCACGCGGACGCTGAAGGCCGCTGCTCCTTCCCGGAGGGGACCCCGCTCATCGCGATAAACCCGCGATGAACGGGGCACAGTTTCAAGCGGCTGCGGCGGCCTATGTGGTTGCGCGCGGCGTGGTGAGGACTACGGTTGCCGGGACCACCTTAGGCGCTGGCGTGGTGATGGTGCAATCGGGATCCAATCCCGGCGTGCATGCGGGCAGGTTGGGGCTGACTTGCTGAATGTCTTTGAGCTTGGAGGTGTCGATGTAATGAATCCTGTTGTCGCCGGCGGTGGAGACGAAGAACAGGGTTCCGTCCGGACTGAATGCGCCCGCGACCGGCGCGGTGATGGCCGATGCGTCGTTCAGCGTGATATAGCCAACGGTTCCCAGCATGCTGGTGGCGCCGGTGGTCTGCTGGTAGTAGGGCAGGGTGGCGCCGAGGGTGGTTCCGTTATAGGTGATGAAGCTGAGGCTGCTGGCGGCGGCCGCGGTACCCTTCGTGACTGCGGCGGGCAAGGTGTCGATGCCGGTGACGGAGGTGGCATCGACGTTGAGCGTGGTCTGGTTGAGCGAGTGGGTGAGGGTGAGCGGTTGCAGCACGCCAGCGATGGGGGCGGGGCATTCGCCGGCGGGAATGGTGACGCCGATGTCGGAGAATGCGATGTTTCCGGCCGTGGCGGCCGCTCCCAGAATGTGCAGGCCGTCGCTGGTTGAAGCCAGGACGTCTGTGTCCGCGTTCACGGAGTCGCCCTGGGGGTAATAAGACAAGTTGACATTGCCGGGGGTTCCGGAGGGACACCAGGTGTGGGCCACAGTGGGATTGCCGCTGATGTAGGTACCGACGCCAGGGACCGTAACGGCGAGGTTCTGCGGGCCGTTGGGACCGCCCGATGTGGCCAGCGAATAGGTGGTCCATCCGGTGTTGATGTTGTACACGTAAAGGGTGTTGGTGTGACCCGGTCCGGCGGCCGCACTGTCAGTGATGTAAAGGGTCTGACCATCCGGGGTCCATTGGGCGGCGGTGCCCATTCCGCTGAAGATTTCGCCAATGGTGCCGCCCACGTTCCACAGGTAGAACACCTGGCGGATCTGATCATTGATAAGCACCTGGGAATTGAAGGGATTCACGGCCAGCACCACACCGGGCACGTTGGGATTCTGAGAGCTGAGGTTGTTGTTGCTGGTGGAGTAGACCATCAATTCGTGCTGCGAGCCGAAGTAGAGATTTTGTCCGGTCTTGTCCATCATCATGGAGTTGGGAACATAGGGCATTCGCGTCGGGGGAGCGGGGGTTCCCGTCAACAGCTCAGGCGCCACGAAATATTGCGATTTGCCCGGCGCGCCGTACCAGACGAACCCGCTGGCCACGCCAGGCACGGTGACATTTACAGGGTTGCTGGAGATGGGCAATCCTGTTCCGTTGACACCGAGAACATTGATGGGGGCCGGATTGCAAGTTGCGGGCTGGCACACGGCGTAGATGGAGCTGGAGCCGGGGAAGCTGGCGGTGACGCTTCCGGTGACGGTGGCGGAGACATCGATAGGATTGATGGACTGGTAATCGAGGGAGAGGCCGGTGATGGGGTTGCCCTTGGTATCGGTGACCGATGTGATCAGGTTCTGCGCGACTCCCTTGGTGACCACGCCGCTGTCTTTCCCGTTAAGGCTGAGGGAGATTTTGGCGGGTGGGCAAACGGAGAAGTAGCCGGCGGAGGATCCGGAGAGAGCCACCGACGCGGTAATCACGGTAGTGCCCGGCTGCTCAGCCGTGATCTGGTTGGTTTCAGAATTGATGGAGGCGATGGAGGAGTTTCCCGAATTATAGGTGAGGGTGCCGATGGAGTTGGTGCAACTGGGGACCGAGGAAACTCCCGCGGGTAGCGGACAAGCGTAGTTGGCGCTGGTGACCGACGCGGGCGCGCACATGAGGGCTTGCTTCCCATTGGCGCTGTAGCAGGCCTGGGCATCAAGCTGCGCCTGCTGGCCCTGAGACAGGCATTCCTGCGGACCCACCAGCGTGACCGAGGTGACGGGCACATGGACGTAGACTTCCACGGGGTTCGAGGTGACAGAATCCGCCGAGGCGCTGATGAATGCGGTTCCATAGGGCAGGCCGCCGGAGTTAGGAAGCGGACTGGGGGCGTTGCAGAGGGTGTAATCGGCAATGCCGCCGCCGGAATTGCGGTTCCACGTGCCGGCGCACATGTTGCCGCTGGGGGAAATATCCACAAGCTGGTTGTTGGTGGTGCCGTAGGCGAACGTGCTGACGCCCACCGTGCCGCCCTTGCAGTTGGTGGCCGTCGGGGTGGCGATTTGCCGGGTCTGTCCGAAGGCCATGGAGATGCCAACGTACTGCGGCTGCAGGTTAATGGCATAGAGGTCGGTGTTTCGCAGACCATAGCCGAGGCCGTTGCAATAATTACCCGCCGGATTGCGAGTGCAGCCGGCGATGGTGATGCCGGCCGGCAGAGCCAGGAACAACAAACTGACAAGCGTCAAAAACCGCCGCATGAATCCTCCCCGCTCCGCCTCTACCGGCACAGAACGGTCTTCCCGTAAATCAATCGGAATATAGCTGCTGCATCTGGTTCGCCGGACACGCCGGTCCAGGGTAATTTTGCCTGTCGGCGGGCGAATGAGCGTCAGCCGGTTGAGTTTTTCACCAATGAAAAGTGTATCAGGCTCGTTGGGTGGGCCACATTCGCGCCCCATCCTTCTCTGAATAGACTCTCATTTTGCGAGACGGCGAGCAGAAGAGCAGAGAGTAGGGAACGAGGGAGTAGGGAGCGAGGTGGCAGGGAACGAGGGAACTAGCGAACAGGGTTCCCAGCTCTCTACTTTCCTGCAGCGCCCTGCCCTACTGAGCCGTGGGGCGTAGTTCCCTGCTTTTCCGGCATGTATTTGGCGAACCAATCGATGGCGCGATCGAGGACGTCGCGGGAGTGAGCGGGGTTGGTAAAGCCGTGGCCTTCGTTGGGATAGACCACGAGCTCGGTGGGGACATGCTCATCGCGGAGGGCATGCCAGAACTCAAAGGATTGCGGCGCCGGGCACTCGCCGTCGCGGTCGCCCACCACGACCAGGGTGGGGGTTTTGGCCTGCTTGATGAAGTTGATGGCGGAGCTTTTGGCGTAGACGGCGGGATCGTCGTAGACGCTGGCGCCGAAGTAGGGGATCATCCACTGGTCGATGGAGTTTTCGCCGTAGTAGCTGAGCCAATTGGATAGGCCCGCACCCGACACCGCGGCCCGGAAGCGATGGGTCTGGGTGACGGCAAACATGGTCATGAATCCGCCGTAGCTCCAGCCGGTGATGCCGACGCGATCCGGATCGATGGAATATTGCGCCTCGACGGTGTCCACGCCTTTTAGGATGTCGCGGAGGTCGCCGTAGCCGAAGTCTTTGCGGTTGGCCTGGGTAAACGCTTCGCCCTGGCCAAAGCTGCCGCGGGGATTGGGCTGGAGGACGAAGTAGCCGAGATCAGAGAAGGCTGCCGGGCTGAGCGCCCCGCGCGCGCCCCAGCGCGAAAGCACTGCCGCCGCCGGTCCGCCGTGCACCTCCACGATGAGCGGGTACTTTTTGGCGGGATCGTAATCTTGCGGCAGCAGGAGCCAGCCCTGGACGCGGAAGCGATCGCTTTTCCAGCTCACGGAGACGGACTTGCCCCATGCGGGCTCAACGCCGTCATTCAAGTGAGAAAGCTGGATGACGCCGGCCAGCCCGGGACTCATGACCGTGCCGGGTTTGGCCTCGTAGATCTCGGGCGCGTGGTCAAATGCGCTGGCCGAAAACACGAAGAGGTTGCGGTCCGCGGTTGCGGAGAGGCTATGGGACATGCGGCCGTCGCCGACGCTGCCGGGAATGCTGAAGATGGGGGAGCCGAAGGTTATGCGACCGTCGCCGGTGCGGCTGCCCTGGAGATGCAGGCGGATGAGCTGATCGTTGCCGCCGGCCAGCTCGCTCACGTAGAGGTAATCATTGCCGCTCCACGTTACCCAAGCCGGCGAAGCAGGCCGGCCTTCGGTGAGGTCGCGCGGATGGCCGCCATCGCTGGCGACGATCCACACGTCGCCGCCGGTAGAACCCTGGTCGCTCATGAGGCCGCCGATGAAGGCGATGGTTTTGCCGTCAGGGGACCAGCGCGGCACCGCGATCTGGAGGCCGTGCAATGGGCCGCTGACGGTCTCCGGAGCAAGGATCGCCTTGGGCTCACTGCCCAGCGTTTGGGTGTAGAGCTTGGCCACCCACCAGTTGTCCTCGCCGGGCGGGTCGGCGGCGATGTAGGTCACGCCCTTCGAGTCGGGCGCCCAGTTGAACTCGTATGCGTGCAGGTTAGCGGGAGAGATGAAGGTGGCTTGGGCAGGCTCGGTGGCGTCGGCGGCTGCGTAGGCGACGCGCTGGACTTCGATGGCGTCGTGGCCGATGACTCCGGACCAGGGCTTCATGGCTGCGAGAGCACCGGCGGGACGGGTTGCTCCCTCGACATAGAGAAACGCGACCTTGGTGCCGTCCGGTGAAAACGCGGGCTGGTGCACGTAGCCCTTGAGGGCAGTGAGCTGCTTTGCGGGGCTGCCGTCGGGACTGGCGAGATAGAGATCGCGCTGGCCGTCGGCGCCGGCGCAGTCAGAGAAGAACGCCAGGGCCTTTGAATCCGGCGCCCAGGCGATTTCGCTCTCAGAGCAGTGCTGGTCGGGCTTGCCAGCGGTGACGCGATGGGACTTGGTCAGGTCGCCGATGGGCGCTGCCAGGATGGAGCCGCCGCCGCGGCCGCCTTCGATCCAGGCCAATTGGGCGCCGTCCGGCGAGACGGCCACCTGGCCCACGCCCCGGCCGCGGTTGAGGCCGCGGAGCAAGGTATCGATCTGGGCGCGATCGGGCGCGGTTTGGGCGTTTACGCCGCGGGTGGCGACGAGAAACAGGCCGGCGACGGAGCCAGCCAGGACGAAAGCGCAGAATTGCTTGCGAAATTCAGGGAAGAGCATACGCAGAAATGCTACCAGCCCGGTGTGGCTCTGTTTTCTCAAAACCGGGCGCGGTGCTCGTATAGTGTCTCCATGAACGGCGAGAGAAAGAATTCATTCTATAATCCGCACGATTCCGCCCGCGCCGAGTCGCTTGCCGGAGTGCCGCTGGCGGGTTTCGGGCGGCGGTTTGGCGCTTACGCTATCGATCTTGCGCTGGTCGCCTTCACTTATCTGCCGGCTATCTTCGGCCTCGAATACCTGGTGAAGACGCGTCTCGGCGAGTCCGGGGAGTTCTACCATTCCGCGCATGTGGCCGCCCACGTTGACCTGGAGATGACGAGGCACTTTGCCTGGGTGGTTTGGCTCATCCTTTACTTCGGGCTGATTGTGTGGCGAAGCAATGGATTTACGCCGGGCAAGAAACTGTTCGGCATTCGCATACTGTCGCTAACTCATCCTCGAATTACGCTCTGGCAGAGCATTGAGCGGGCCCTGGGGTACGGCGCCTCGATGCTGGAGGGAGGGCTCGGCTTTTTGCAATACTTCACCGCGCGCAACCGCTGCTGCGTCCACGACCGCATCGCCGAGACCATTGTGGTGAATGAGCGGGCGATGAAAAGCATAGCCGCGGAATCCCGAACTGCCGCGCACGCCCGTTAGCGCAGGTATCGGCGACCATTCACGCTGCCATCGGCTTGCAGAGGTTGCGGAAAAAGGCCGTAGTGGGACCGTTTCGCGCGATGGGCGTAGCGGGGGCTGAAGAGGCTGCGGAGAAAGTCAATTCCGCGTCCCGGAACGCGCCAAACCCTCCCCCAGGGGCCAAAGCCCGGCAGATTTGCTGGCTTTAGCGGCACGGATAAATCCGTGCCCTTTCAAAAACTCGCACGGGAAGGTAGTTTTTCAGCAGCCTCTGAAGTCGTGCCCTTCAAAATCTCCTTGAGGCAGGAGTTTTTCCGCAGCCTCTGAATCCCAGATATCTAACGATCAAGCGTTTATCGGCCTCCGCGATCAAGCGTCTATCGGCCTCCGCCACGGCGGAAAGCCGTGCCCTTGTTACAAGGCCTGGTGTCAGAGTTTTTGCGCCGGCTTCCAGCCTAGCCAATTGTTGATCCAGGCCCAGGTTCCGGCCATCGTCCGATCGTGCGAAGGTTCAGGCGGGCTTCCTGCCGGATACTTCACCGGCTTGCTTCGATACGCCTCTGCGAGCTGCTTAAAGACTCGCCCCTGCTCTTTGACGCGGCCATCGTTGGTCATCAGGCCGAGCGAGTACTCGAGCGGATTGAAGGCGAACTTGCGGTTGACGTCGTGGGTGTCCCAGTAACTGAACCAGCTGACGCCCTGCTCGATGGCGGCGGTCACCGCTTTCTCAAGCCAGTCGGCCTGGCCCTTTTCCGGCAGCGCCTGGATGCAGGTGTTGAACTCGCCTGCCCACACCGGCTTTTGCTGGGTACCGGCGTAGCTGCGAATGAGCGCCGCCATGGCGGCGAGCAGCTTTACGCTGGGGGGATCCATGGGGCCGCCGTAGTTGAGCGCGCCAGTCCACCAGGGGTAGCAGTGCATGACGGGGAAGCGGGCGGCGACGAGCGCGCGGGGCGAGAAGGTGTCCTGCTCAAACCAGGGATGGTGATCGACTCCGTTGACATGGAGATGGCCGGGGAGCGCTTGATTCATGAGCGCGAACATGCGGGCCATCCACGCGTCGCCCGCCGCAACCGGCGCCTGCCAGCAGGTGTTGAGCTCGTTGCCGAAGTCGAAGCCGATGATGTTGGCGTGCGGCTTCATGGTGGCGGCGAGGGCGCGCACAAAAAGCTTTTGCGCATCCCACATGAGGTCATTGGTGTAGAAGCCGTCGCTGAGCCGGTTGAACGGGGGGAGGAAATACCAGCCGCTGAGCTGGCCGGTGAACACGGTGACGAGGGCGTCCAGGTTGCGCTGCGCCATGAGGGTCAAGAGCTGATCCAGGCGCGCGAGGTGGGCGGTGCTGACCCATTTCGGATTGGGCTGGAAGAAGGGCCAGACGAGCATGATGCGCAGATGATCGGCGCCGAGGGCGGCAATGGCGTCCAGATCGCGCTGAATGGGCGAAGGGTCCCAGTCGTTCCAGCAGAACCACCAGTTGTGCGACGGGGTGTAATTGGCGCCGAAGCGATGGCGGTTGAGGTCGAGCGGGGGCGCAGGCGATCCCGCGACGAGAGCGTTGACGACACTGGGGCTGGAAGCTGCCGCCGCGCCCATTGCCGCAGCTGTTGTCGAGAGGAATTCGCGTCGATTCATGATTTGCGGGTCCATGCCCGATACAACAGGAGAGATTACTCCGGTGAGGCGACAGCGGCAAAAGCGAGGCGGGGCGACGTGCTCCACCCTGCGGCTGATCAATGGCTCCAAGGCAGCGGATTGTCCCCAGAAAGATGCATTGCCGGGGGGCGCGCGTGCGTCTAGACTGACGCTGCTTCCCCGCCAAATACAGGAACATCGGTCGCAGTCCGATACAGGGGTCAAGAGATGGTTTGGAGGATAAATAGCAGGCGGTCCTGGCGCACTTGCCGGACGGTAGCGCTGGGCAAGATTGCCGCCGCGACGCTGGCGACTTTGTGCGGTTGCAGCGGCGTCTCCGTGGCTCCCACGCCGACGCCAACGCCGGTTGCCGCGCAGCCCAAGCTCGTCGGCTATTTGCCCGACTATAACGAGAGCTACGCGGTATACGCCAAGAGCCTGAACTTCTCGCACATGACGCATTTGATTTTGGCGTTTGGCCATGCGCCGGTATGCAATGGCACCTGCACGGCATCGAGCGACATGACCATCTCAATGCAGCAGCAGACGGATGCCGATATCGACACCCTGGTGGCGGCGGCGCACCAGGCGGGAGTGAAAGTGCTTATCTCGCTCGGTGGAGGGGACAACGCCGGCGACGAGACCATCAGCCAGTTTTATAACGCCGGGCTTTCAACGCAGCTGGCCGCAAGCGTGAACGGCTTTGTGACGGCGCACAAACTGGACGGCGTGGACGTGGACATAGAAGACACCGGCAACATGGGGCTACACTACGGCAGTTTTGTGGAGGCGCTGGCCGGTGTTCTGCATCCCGAGGGCAAGCTGCTGACCGCGGCCATGTGGCCGAGTTTGCAGAAGTACATCCCGGACACGGTGCTGACGGAATGCGACTTTATAAACGTGGAGACTTATTCCTCGGACGCGCAGGCTGAATCCGATCTCCAGTACTACGCGCTGCAGAAAAATGTGCCGGCGGCCAACCTGGTGCTCGGGGTGCCGTTTTTCGGGCAAAACGCGGACCAAACCATCCTGGAAAGCTACGCCACGATTCTGGCGGCGTATCCCGATGCGTGGCAAACCGACCAGGTGAGCGGCGGCACGCTGGACGGAGGCGTGACTCTCTACTACGTGGGAGAAACGACGATGGCCGAGGAGACAAAGCTGGGAGTTCAGTATGGGGGTGTCATGATCTGGGAACTCACGCAGGATGCTCCGGGAACGCACTCGCTGCTGAATGCAATTGTGAGCAATCTTTGAGGCGAGTGTTGCGTGAAGAGCCCGCGGCTGAAGCCGCTCAGGTTTTGGGCGTCTCTTCAGCGGCCTGAAGGCCGCTGCTCCTTCCGGATTGAAGCGACTGAGGCACGCGTTCTTCTAGGTACCCTGCTTTTTCTCAAACACCAGCGACGTTTTCACC
>CAWBIG010000243.1:0-11796 GCA_963788435.1 uncultured Acidobacteriota bacterium
ATTCCTAAACCCGCGCAGTTTCCCCACTGCCGAGTACTGCGGCCATTGCCACAAGGCCGCTTATGCCCAATGGCGCGAGTCAACCCATTCCAACAGCTTCCGCCCGCCCTGGTACCTCAAGAACGTCAACTCGCTCATCGCCGAGAAAGGCGTGCAGTTCTCCCGCCATTGCGAGGGCTGCCATAATCCCGTTGCTCTGCTCTCCGGCGATCTCTCCCAGGGCATGCCTGAAAAGCGGCCGTTCGAACAGGAAGGCGTTACCTGTTCCACCTGCCATTCCATCATCTCGACTGACACCACCGGAACCGGCAGCTACGTCATGGGTCCGCCCGCCGTCCTCGTCGACGACAACGGCGCGCCCATCACCCGCGCTGTATCCGACGCCGAAATCCTCGCCCATCTCGACCGGCACTCCAAGGCTGTCATGCACCCGCTGCTCAAAACTCCCGAGTTCTGCGCCGCCTGCCACAAAGCCGACATACCCACCGAGCTCGACGACTACAAGTGGCTCCGCGCATTCTCCGTTTACGACGAGTGGCAAGGCTCCGCCTTCGGCAAGCAGTCTCCGCTTCCGTTCTATCGCAAAGACGCCGTCTCCACCTGCCAAACCTGCCACATGCCCCGCAACACCGAAGCCGCGGAAGATCCCGGCGCCAAGAACGGCAACTTCGCCTCGCATCGCTGGCTCGGGGGCAATTCTCTCATCCCGGCCTACTACAACTTCCCCACTCAGGCCGCCAAGCTCGTTGACTTTCTCCGCAACGGCGTCGACGGCAAAGGTGTCTTTAATGTCGATATCTTTGCTCTCGAAAAGGAAAGCGCCGCCGCTACCAGCAGCGATCAGGTCCTTATCGCCCCCCTCGGCCTCACCCGCTTCGCCGTCGCTCCCGGAGAAACCCTCACCGCCGACGTCGTCATCCAGAACAAGGGCATCGGCCACTCCATCGTCCCCGAGCAGCGCGATTTCTACGAGGCCTGGGTCGACTTCACTGTCAAGGATCCCTCCGGCAAAACCATTGCCGAGAGCGGCTTCATCCAGCCCGATGGTTACCTCGACCCCTCCGCCCACTCCTTCACCAACCGCCTCATCAACGTTAAGGGAACTCTGAACGGCGTTCACGAGATCTGGCACAATCGCGTGCTCGCCTACAACAACACCATTCAGTCAGGTCGCTCACAGTTGGTCCGCTACCGGTTCCGCCTGCCCAAAAACGCCCAGGGCCAGTTCACCATCACCGCCGCCGTCAAATACCGCCGCTTCGACCAGCACTTCATCGACTACGCGATGGCCGACGACCCCACCATGCCTGCCGGCAAGCACTACCCTGAGCCCATCATCGAGATGGCCAGCGAAACTCGCACCATTAACATCGGCGACAATCTCCCCGTCGCGCCCTCGCCCGGCGAAAACCCCGAGTGGATGCGCTGGAACAACTACGGCATCACTCTTCTCGACGCGCAGCAATACCCCGCCGCCGTGCACGCCTTCGAGCAGGTCGCCTCCCTGCGTCCCGACTACGCCGACGCCTGGACCAACATGGCCGTGGTCGAAATCTCCTGGGAGCGCTACGACGACGCCAAGGCCAATCTCGCCCGTGCTCTCACTCTCCTGCCCGGCGATCCCCGCGCCCTCTATTACCGCGCCCTCGTCGAGCGCAACGCCGGCCAGGTCGATGAGGCCATCGCCGACTTTCAGGCCATGCTCGCCAAGTATCCCCGTTCCGTCGACGGCCTGCGCGAGCTCGGCTTCTCCTGGTTCCAGAAGCGCGACTACGCCCGGGCCCGCGACATCTACCTGCGCCTCCAGCAGGTCGACCCCGACAATCTCGCCGCCCACTATTCGCTCGCCATCATCTATCGCCGCCTGGGCGAGAAGAATCTCTCCGCCATCGAATCCGAGAAGTTCGCCGACCAGAAGCCCGACCCAACCGCCTCAACCTACGCCCTCGAGTTCCTCACCAAACATCCTGAAGTCGCCGCCGAAAGCGTCGACTGGCACGTCCACGACCTCACCGGCGACTCCCACGGCCCCACCCAGGTCCACTACACCTACATCCCCGGCGGCGGCCGTTAACGCTCGCCTAGTTCACCGATTGTCATCCTGAACTCATACTTCGTAGATTGTCATCCTGAACAAAGTGAAGGATTCTGCGGTTGCTCTTGCTGGGTGCTCCAGGCTTCGATTCTGATAACTGGAAAGGAACGCTCCCGAGTCCTTAATCCCTGTTCCCCGTTCCCTAATCCCTGTTCCCCGTTCCCTGCAGTTCCGTCCCAGCCCCTCCGTGTTACAAACGAAGCAACGGCCCAGCCGCCGTATTATGCCCAACTCCGTCAAAGTCCTCATCGTCGAAGACGAACCCAACGCCCTCATGGGCCTTGCCGAGCTCATCTCCGGCTGGGGCTACCGCACTGATACCGCTCGCGACGGCATCGAAGGCTGGGAGAAAATCCTCGCCTGGAACCCCGCCATCGTCGTCACCGATCTCAAAATGCCCCGCCTCGACGGCATCGGCCTTCTCTCCCGCCTCGCCGAAGAAGGCCCCAACTTCAAATCCAGCACCGCCGTCATCCTCCTCACCGCGCAGGGCTCCGTCCCCATCGCCGTCGAGGCCATGAAGCTCGGCGCCTACGACTTCCTCCTCAAGCCCGTCGACGCCACCCGCCTCCGCAACATCCTCGCCAACGCCACCCGCCAGCGCGAAACCGAAATCGAGCTCGAAGTCGCCCGCCGCCGCCTGCGCGAAACCGGCGTCCTCGGCTCCATGGTCGGCGCCTCCAAATCCATGCGCGAAATCTTCTCCCTCATCGAGCAGATCGCGCCCTCCAACGTCTCCGTCCTCATCACCGGCGAAAGCGGCACCGGCAAGGAGCTCGTCGCCCGCACCCTCCACGACCTCAGCCCGCGCAAGCCTCATCCCTTCGTCGCCGTCAACTGCGCCGCCATCCCTGAAACCCTCATCGAAAGCGAAATCTTCGGCCACGAAAAAGGCTCCTTTACCGGAGCCCTGGAACGCCGCATCGGCTGCTTCGAACTCGCTTCCCAGGGCACCCTCCTCCTCGACGAGCTCGCCGATATGCCCATCGGCACCCAGGCCAAGCTCCTCCGCGTCCTCGAGGAGCGCAAGCTCCGCCGCCTCGGCGCCCGCAATGAGATCGACATCGACGTCCGCGTCCTCGCCGCCACTAACCGCGACTCCGAGCGATGCCGTCTCCTCCGGCAGCCTCCGCGCAGACCTCTATCTACCGCCTCAACGTCTTCCACATCCACATGCCGCCCCTGCGCACCCACATGGAAGACCTCACCGCCATGGCCGACGCCATGCTCGTCGAAATGAATTCCAAGCACGGCCGCAAAGTCTCCGGCCTCGCCCCCTCCATCCTCGACCGCATGATGGCCTACAACTGGCCCGGCAACGCCCGCGAACTGCGCAACACCATCGAGCGCGCCGTCATCCTCTGCCCTGACGGCATGCCCCTCGACGCCGGCCATCTTCCGCCCGGCTTCGGCAAGCAGTCCTCCGCCGCGCCTCTCGCCTGACGACGCCAGCATCGTCCCCGTCCGCGTCGGCAACACCGTCGACGAGGCCGAACGCATGCTCATCCTCCGCACCCTCGAAGCCACCGGCCAGAACAAAACCCGCGCCGCAGAAATCCTCGGCGTAAGCCTCAAAACCCTCCACAACAAATTAAAGGAATACAGCCAGTCCACCCAGCCCGCCTAGCCTGTCGCCCACGACGATTCGCCGACTCTTCTTACGGCTCATCCTGTTTGAATGTTAGCTATTGCACGGTGAGCATGACTGTGCCCGTTGCCGAAGTTGCGCCTGCAGCACCCTTCACCGTCACCGTGTAGGTTCCCGGTGTCGTACCGGGATTGGTTGTGCCACCACCACCGCCGCCACTCCCACTGCCACCGCCGCCGCCACATGCGAGCATTCCTCCGGCAAGAGCCACCAGAAGCACTAGCATCCCCAACATGGTTCGCCAGCCTCGACGAACTCGTCGCATGCCAAACACCAGGACACATGCCAGTGCAGCACCGGCTGACGCGTACCAGGGCGCCCCTTCACGTATAGGAAACGTCAAAGCGGCCTCGGAGGGTGCCGTTGTAAGAATTGTCAGAATCGCCGTCCCGGCGCTGGTTCCAGCTATGCTCACCGGGCTTGTCGAACCGAAACTCAAAGTTGGCTGATCCTGGGCCCCGCTGGGGCCGGAAGTGATGGAGGCCGATAGCGCCACGCCGCCGGTGAACCCTCCGCTCGGAGTCACGGTTATTGTCGAGGTATTCGCACTGGTTGCGCCACGGGCGACGGTGACGGCTGTGCCACTAACTGAAAATGTCGGAGGCGGCGGTGCCGTAACCGAGATATAGTCGCCAGTTATCGTGGAACTTAAATAGACTGAGGAACTGGCCGCATCCGGCGTATAGGTGGGCGTCAGCCAATACGTCCCTACCGCCAGTGTCCCCGCGGGGATGTTGATCGTCGCGCTGCCATTGCTCAGAGTCATGGCTGGCGAGGTGTAGCCGCTGCCGCCCTGCGCTGCAGAGGCGGTCAGCGTCACTGATCCGGTGGGCGTCGGAATTCCAGTAGGGCCGCTGACCGTAATTACCGCTGAAAGAACCTGCGCCGTTGTCACGGAAGGAGGCGCGCTGATAGACACGTCTGGCGTAAGCAGGACCATCTCGGTCTGTGTAGCAGTGTTCGACACGTGGGTCAAATCGCCGGAATACCACACACTGAGCTTGTGCTGGCCAGCTGGAGAGAAGCCGGCGTTGAAGGTGGTTGATCCGTTCGACAAGGTGTTGGGCCCGCCGATGATCGTTGAGCCATCATAGAACTCGATATAACCCGTCGGGACCGCGGCTGAACTTCCCGCCGGATTGGCCACTGCGACGTTCAGGCTTGCCACCACGCTGAGAGAGACAGGATTGGGCGTAACAGTGAAAGTGACCCTGTCTGGGAGCCCGGTAGCCTTCAGGGAAACCGTGGCGGAGCTGGGAGCAAACGTGCCGTCGCCCGAGTAGGTGGCGCTCATTGTGTCCGCTCCGACTCCGATTGAGTCGGTTGTGAACTTTGCCGTAGCTGAAGCATTGCCGGAAGGCGCCAAAGGAACGGTGCTTTCAACACCCGTTTGATCTGCGAATCGCACCGAGCCGCTTGGCGTGCTGCCGCTCGATGAGCCCCCGCTCACCGTGGCCGTGAAACTGACCGAACTCCCCGCCACAATCGATTGGCTCGACGCGGAGAGACTCGTGTTTGATACCAGAAGATTAGGATTCGTTTGCGGGCCCAGATTCAGCAATTCAGTGACGGAATTGCTAGCTGCCGTGGAGTAGCCGCTCTCGAAATAGCTGCTGTTCGATACCAGCAGATCAGGGTAACTATCTCCATTCAGATCCAATACGAAGGTGCCGGTAGCCATCGCACCCGTGGAATAAACAGTCTCCGGTCCAAACAATCGTCCTGGCTGGCTCAGAACCACTCCCACTGAATTCCCCGGAACCTCTATCCTGACTCCCGTGGCCTCGAGAATAAGGTCCGAACGTCCATCCTTGTTCAGGTCGGCCGTATAGAGGGTGTCATAGTCCTCGCCGAACCCCGCGATCACCGGAGATGAGAATGTACCGTCTCCGTTGCCATAAAACACGTACACGGCTCCCACCACCCCGGTCTCTGGAGCGGGTGGGGGCACATACCCTCCAACCTGCGCCAGCACAGCAAAATCCGGGTTGCCGTCTCCGTCGAAGTCTCCGGTTGCCACCGCCATCGGCTCGTACTCAAGGCTCTGGCCCTGAAAAGGAGGGATCCGCAGCACTAGCGCATTCGTATTGAACGACCCTTTGCCATTGCCTTTCAAGACATAAGCATTCGCACCCGCGACGTAAACAAGATCCAGCTCGCCGTCTTTATTGAAATCTGCAACCGCCGGGAACGTGGGGTTCAGGCTGAGGTTCGCCGGCAAGGGCAACGCAGTCGTCACCGTGTTGAAGGTTCCATCACCGTTGGAAAGCCCGACATCAACGGTCTGGAAATTGGAGCTTGTTGTCAAAAAATCGTCACGGCCATCGTTGTTAAAATCCGCAACGAAGAAGAGTTCGAAATAGGGCCAGACAACGCTCGAATTCGCCAACTCCAGCGGAGGTTCGAATGTGCCGTCGCCGTTATTGAAGAATATGTAGGAGTCGTATTCGTACGTTCCAGGCGAACCGATGGCGAGGATATCCTGTTTCCCGTTTCCCCTGAAGTCTCCATGGGCGATGTTGAAAGCGAACGTCGTGGCCGCGAAACTCACGCCGCCATTAGACAAGGTCACGGGCGCTTTGAATGTTCCATCGCCATTGCCTAGGCTGAGTTCAATGCTCTGATCGCCAGTCGCTGCGATATCGGGTATGCCGTCGCCATTGAAATCGGCCACTGTCAACTGGCCGAGAAGATTGGCCACTGCAATAGAAAGCGGGGCGTCGTAAGTTCCGTTCTTTGTGCCGTAGCTGATGTAGAGTCCGCCCGCCCCGGTGGCGATAATGTCCTTATAGCCGTCACCATTAAGGTCCACGATCTGGCTCGTGATACTGCCAACCGGACCGAAGCTGCCCACCGCATAATGGATAGGCGCCTTGAATTTCAAGTTGCCTTCACCCAGGAGCACAGACAACCCATCCGAGCTCTGACCCACGATGTCAGGGATTCCGTCGCCGTTTATATCGAGGATGGCAGTGGGAGAATCCAGCGCTGCCATGCCGCCCTGCAGAGGCTGGCTGGCAATGGGAGTGGTGTTGAACGAACCGTCTGCGTTGCCATGGAGGATGTCGAGCTCATAGGAAACGCTGCTGTCGGTGAACAGATTGGCGCAAACAGCGTCGGGATGGCCGTCGGCTTCGATGTCGTAGAGGTTACAGGAGGCGTAGCTGCCGTAATTTCCTTTTTCCGTGAAGGTCCCGTCGCCTTTCCCAAGCCAAACGTATGGCCCAAAGTTTGTAAAGAGATCGGGTTTGCCGTCTCCATTTAGGTCGGCTACGAACATTTCCCCACCGAAACCATCTTGAACGGTGGCTGGGTACGCCGTGAAAGAAAGATTGAAGTGGCCTTTTCCATCGCCGACGAGGACGAAAAACTCGAAGTTGTATCCGTCGCCAACCATAAGATCCGGAATAGAATCGGAGTTCACATCGGCCGGCGTATAAAGCCACGGGTAGAAATTGGTGATGAGGCACTTCGATTGCATCAGCCCGCTGTAGATTGGGGACTGAAAAGATCCATCGCCATTTCCCAGCAAAGTCGCAATCTGCGAATCACATGCGTCGATGTAGTCGATGCACACCAGATCCTGCTTGCCGTCGTTGTTGACGTCGACAGCGCGGCAACCGCCAACACCGAGAGGCATGGTGGTTGTCGGGCCCTGAGCGTAATTGCCTGAAGGCTGCGCCAGCAGGGCCTGCATGGCCCCCGGCGTTGAGTTGAGACTGCTTATCCCGTAAAGCAGATCGGGAAGCCCGTCGCCATTCAAGTCGACAACAATAACGCTGTACGGGTCCTGACTGGTAGGGATTTGGACGGGGTTAGTGAACATCTGAGCATTGAGAAGATCGGAGGCAGCGAGAACTAAGATAATCGAAAGAAAAGAGTGCCGGCCCTTCATTGGGTTACCAAACCTTCTTTTGCGGTACTCGCAAATTCGGCTTCGGTGCCGCCGTCACCCCAGCTAGGCGGCAGTTGTCTCAGGCAAGAGATCAGTAGACGTTGAGATTGCGATCATTTAAGCGAGTTTCCTCGCACAAGTCAATTCGCCGGCACGGTTAGCCTTGCAAATCCCACCCCCTTCGAAATTGGCAGAAAGAAAGGCAAGAGCGGAAACTCGCGCGAGTGCCGACTATGCCCCGGCGATCCAGGTTCCGGATTGGTGATCATCCGGATCTTTCACAATTCGTCACGGCCCGACACTTCTGAAACCTTCGGTTTTCTGTCCCCCTTTTTCCTCCTCCCTACATCCCTTGACCCTGTTCCCGGGTTCCTGCATTTGCCGTTTGCACCATTTCTGGTGCATCGTGTCAATCCACACGGCTTGTGGAAAACCTATCATTACCCATATTAATAATGGTTGAAATAAATCTGTCCATATCATCAGTATTAAATATCCAATCTGCTATTCTTTAGACAGTGGCTGGAACAACGCCCGCGATTCACCGCGGGCATTTCCTTTTTTGGATTCGGAAAGTGGTAGACGACCAATGCACGCCGAAATCACACAACTCCGCCCCACCCCTTGCGGCTCAAACGCAACGCCTCGGCTACGCAACGTCAGCGGTCTTCTTGGTCCCTTGATCCCTCGGTCCCTGCTCTCCTGCCCCACCGCCCGAAAAGGGACGCCAATCTGTGCACTTCTAGCTCGTATAGTGCACAATCCATTCGACATCCTCGTTTTTATTTTCGCCTCTGTACGACCCTTGGTCCCTCGGCCCCGTTCTCCTGCCCCCTCTCACGCCTGCTGTGGGGAGCGCGGCTGTCTCTGGCGGGTTCCGTCACCGTCGCGCGGTCCGATCCAGAGGAACAGAAGGATGGCCGGCAGCGCCACAACGCTGGTAAGCAGAAAGAACCGCACCCACCCAATCTTCTCTGACAGGATTCCTCCTGAAGAAGCCACCACCGTGCGGCCCAGCGATGCCAGCGCGGAAAGCAGCGCGAACTGAGTCGCAGTAAAAGCCGGCGAGCACAGGCTGGACAGATAGGTAATCAACGCGGTCCCGGCCATCGCGCCCGTCAGATTCTCGGCCGTCACACAGAGAGCAAGGTAGCCGATCCGATGCCCGCCTACTGCCTGGAGAACAAAAAACAGATTCCCGACCGACTGCAAAATACCGCATAGAATAAGCGAGCGGCGAATTCCGAACCGGACTGTCACCGCACCGCCAATCAGAGCCCCGGTCACAATCGAGAAGAATCCGAAAATCTTTGAAGCGGTTGCGATTTCAGGCAGCGAAAACCCCAGCGAGATATAGAGCGGCGTCGACATCACTCCGGCCATCGCCTCTCCCAGCTTGTATCCGAAAATGGCGACCAGGATGATTGGCCAGAGCGGCCGATGCATGAAATCGCGAAAGGGACCTGCCACGGCGGTCGAAAAAGCATGGCCAATCGTCTGCCATGCTGATCGGGAAGTCGATGAGGTCTCCGCCGCAATCCTTGGCTCAGGTCCGAACAGAAACACCAGCAGGCCCACGCCGACAAGCGCTGCCATGGTGGCATAAGCCGCGAACCACCCAGCAGAGGCCGCGATGAACAGGGAGCCCGCGCCGGAAGCAAGCATGCCGATCCGGTAGCCGGATTGGATCATGGCAGCTCCGGGGGCCTGCTGATCGCTCGTGAGGCTCTCGACGCGCCAGGCATCGATGACGATGTCCTGGCTGGCAGACAGGAACGCCACCACGACCGCCAGGATAGCCATGCGCGACAGGTTGTGCTTTGGATCGCAAGACCCGAGAGCAAGGATTGCGCCGATGAGAAGGATCTGGATGGTGATGCCCCAACCGCGTCGCCGCCCTAACGGAAACGGCGGAGGCACTCGATCGATGAGTGGCGCCCATACGAACTTCAAGGAGTAGGCAGTGCCAACCAGGGCAATGGCGCCGAGGGTTGCGCGCCGCACGCCCACTGTCGCAAGCCACGCTTGCAGAGTGGAATAGGTCAGCAGGAGCGGCAGGCCACTGGCAAAACCTAAAGCCAACACCTGCAGCACACGCGGTTCCGTGTACTCCGCGACCGCGCGCCGCCAGTTTGTTGGAGCATTTCCTTCGTTGACCCGGGCTAATTCCTTCATATCAGTTTCGGCGCGCCTGTGTCGGCCTCTCCTGCCGTAGCTTCTTGAACGAAAATCGTTGGCAGCGATCCAAGAGTGAGGCCTGCTTGGCGCAAAGAGAAGACTTAACATAGCACGAAGGGCCACGCTCGCTACCGATCTCGGTGTTCCCGCGACTATAAGCAGCTTCTATCTGCTAGCTCATGGCATCGACTTTGAGCTGCGAGCTACTTCTGCGCGGCAAGACCTCCATCTCGATGCCGTACTTGGCTCGCAGCGTGAACAGCGCCTGCGGTTCCACGCGGCAGTTGGGAGCCACGCGAAGGCGGAAGCGTTGGGCCAGCGTAGCGAGGATCAGTACCGCTTCGGTCATGGCGAAGGATGTGCCGATGCAGATGCGGGGACCGAATCCGAACGGCAGATAGGCAAGGCGGTCGCGGCTGGCGCTGCCCTCTGGGGTAAAACGCTCCGGCTCAAAGCGGTTCGGCCGCTCCCATTGGCTGCGGTGACGGTGAAGGATCCACGGGATGATGCTGACGATGGCGCCTTTGGGGATGCGCATGCCGCAGATGACGTCATCCTGCAGCGCCTGGCGGAAGGCCAGGGTGTGTACCGCGGGATAGAGGCGCATGGACTCCTGGAGAATCATGCGGGTATAGGGGAGGCGTTGGACGTCTTGCCAGGCGGGCTCGCGGCCGCCGAGGACGCGGTCGATCTCCTCATGCATGCGCGCTTCGTGCTCGGGGTGCATGGCCAGCAGGTACCAGGTCCACATGAGGGCGAGCGCGGTGGTCTCATGGCCGGCGACGAAGATGGTGAGGACCTGATCGCGGATTTCGCGCGCAGACATGGCGGCGCCGCTGTCTTCGTCGCGAGCGCTCATTAGCCGATCAAGGAGATCGGGCGTGCGACTGGCGTCCGGCTGGCGGCGGGCCTCAATCAAAGCGAACATGGCGCGGTTGAAGTCGCGCATGATGGCGCGTCCGCGCATGCCTTTGTATGCGCTCCAGATGGGCCCAAGGCCGGGAACAAACTCGAGCAGGCCAACCATCATGGCGTCCTGGTAGCGCGCGGAGCCGGTGCGGATGATCTCCTTGATGCCGTCGCTGTCGGCGGCGAACATGGAGCGGGAGATGATCTCGAGAGTCAGGTCCATCATGGCCTTTTCGATCTCAACCACGCTGCCGGCGGGGAGTTGGTTCCAGCGATCCGCGAGGTTGAGCGTGGCATCGACCATGACGGGCGCGTAGCGTTCCACGGTGCGGTGGTCGAAGGCCGGGGCCATGATGCGGCGATGGGCGCGCCAGATTTCGCCTTCGCTGAGGATGAGGCCGTTGCCCATGGCTGGGCCGAGGATGCGGTGCTCTACTGCGGCTTTGGGATAGTTGGCGGCGTTCTCAAGCAGGATGCGACGCAATCCGGAGGGATCGTTGACGATGAAGCTGCGATTGATGGCGGTGCCCTGGCGGATGATGGGCGCGCTGAACATGCCCTCGTCGAGGGCTTCGATAAAATTGCGGCGAACGGTGCGCAGGTATTGGTGAAGCGGAAGTCGCTCAGCCGGCGGCGTGGGGCCGGCGAGGATGGGTGCAACCGGATTGGCGGAGACTGAAGCGGACATGGGAAAGTGCGCGCTGCGCACGGTTCCGCGCGGCTCTGACTTGGATTTTAGACGAGGCTCAGGAAAAAACGGCGTAAAGCTTCCAGCGTCAAGCTTCTTGCTTCTAAGCTTTAGCCTGTTAGCGGGGCATGGGCGGGGCGTGATCCCGGTACTCGCAAGGAGTGGCGATTGAAGATTGGCGTGGTCAGCGATACGCATGGGCTGCTGCGGCCGGAGGTATTGCCGAGGCTGGAGGGGTGCGAACACATTCTGCATCTCGGCGATGTGGGCGATGCGAAGATCCTGAAGCGGCTGAAGGAGATTGCGCCGGTAACGGCGGTGCGCGGCAACGTGGACACCAGCGGAGCATGCGCGCATCTTCCGGAGACAGAAGTGCTGCTGTT
>CAWBIG010000244.1:0-4384 GCA_963788435.1 uncultured Acidobacteriota bacterium
ATAACCTGAACGGGGCGTCGCCTCGCCGATTTCCCAATGCGGCTTCGGCTCAAAGTCGAACGCCCGCTTCTCGCCCCACGTCTTGACGACGACATTGTCCTCTTCGGACGTGCCCGTCGGCACCTCATCGCTCGTCAGGTTGGGAATGCTCGCCAGCGCCAGCCGCATCTGCTCGTCCAGCTCGGTCGCGGTCTTATCCAGCTCGTCCAGCCTGTCCTTAAGCGCCCGCGTCTCGTCCATCAGGGCCGTGGCGTCCTGCCCCCGCCGCTTCAATGCGCCCACCTGCTGGCTCAGTTCGTTGCGCCGCGCCTTCAGCGTCTCGGCCTGGGTAATGGCCTCGCGCCGCCGCCGGTCCAGGGAGCGGAAATCGCCCAGCAGCCCCGCGGGATCAGCCCCCCGCGCGCGCAGCTTTTCTTCCACTCTTCCCAGGTTTCCCCGGACAAAACTCAGATCGAGCATGACTTATCAGTTTATCAGGGCACTTGCACCGAAATGCAGGTTGAAGCCGAAGGCTGACGGCTGAACGCCAATTGCTGGCGCCTGAAATCTGCGCCTGCTATCATGCGCCTTGAAAGGGAACCACGCATGCGCTTCCCCATCCGCATCATCCCCGGCATCCTCCTGGCCGCCGTCGTGGCTACACCGCTCGCCACCGGATGCCGCGATCACGATCACCACGACCGCGACGACCAGGTACAGCAGCCCCCGCCGGCCGCTTCCAGCCCCGCGCCGGCCTCGGACGATGCCTCCTATCGCCAGTGGGAAAGCGAGACCCATCGCGAGCACCGCGACCTGGCCCAGCGCAACGCCGACGAGAAGCGGCAGTACGACGACTGGCGCCGCGCCCACGATCACCGCTAACCGCACCGCGCTGTGCCGGGTTGTGCCCTGTTCATCGTTCGCCGCGGCGAACAATGAGCGGGGCGCGCGCTCCGGCTTGAATACCGCAACAATATCGCGGCGCCGTCGTTGACAGTTCCCCATCCTGCCCCTAAACTCCAACTCACTCGGGCTCCCCAACAAACCAAAAACTCAAAGGAGAACGGAAACGATGAAGTTTCTCGTCAGCTATACCATTGTCCCCGGAGCAGTAAAAACAGCAGTCGGCAAATTCCTTGCCGGAGAAGCCGTCCCTCAGGAAGGCGTCACCTTGCTGGGTCGCTGGCACCGCATCGACGGTTCCGGCGGATTTTCCCTTTATGAAACCAACCAGACTGACCAGCTCTATCGGGGCATCACCAAGTGGGCCGAGCTTCTCGAATTTGAAGTCTTCCCCGTTCTCGAAGATGCCGAAGCCGGACCAATCCTCGCCGACAACTTGAAGCACTGGGACTGACCCGTCACCGCTGTCACTACTCGAGCAATCGGCACGCGCTATTTCTTTCAACATCGGGCCGGATTCCCTCCCAGGAATCCGGCCCTTGGCTTCAAGGCAGCGGTACCCCCCTATCATTCCCATTTCGGGACAAAAAGGCGAATTGCAGGCGAAAATCCGCCAAGTCGCTATGAGAAAAATCACACAGAAGGCACCGCGCAGCGCAACACCTCGGAGAACTGAGGGCTTCTCGCCTCAATCCGCTGCCTTCGCACCCGGATTCATTGCCGCTTCCGGCCGCGCTGGTCCCGCGTTCACCTGCTCTGCCCAGCCCGGAAGGCGCTGGTCGCCGGTGATCAGCCGCGCGCCGCGCGAGAAGGTGAAGTAGGTCCACATCCACGACGCCATCACGGCCACGCGGTTGCGGAACCCGATGAGGAAGAAGATGTGCACCACAATCCAGGTCAGCCACGCGGGCAGTCCGCTCATGTGCGCCTTGAACGGCCATTTCACGTCGGCGACCGCGGACATCCGCCCAATCGTCGCCATGTCGCCTTTGTCGAAGTAGCGGAACGCCGGCCGCGCGCGTCCTTCCAGGTCGGCGCGCAGCATCTTCGCCACGTGGTCGCCCATCTGCATGGCCGGTTGGGCCACGCCCGGAACCTGCTTGCCGCCCTGCTCAAAGTGCGCCAGGTCGCCGAGGACAAACACGTTGGGCAAGTTGGCTGGATTGAGCTGATCGTCCACCGTCACGCACCCGCGATGATCCGTGGGCACGCCCAGCAGCTTCCCCAGCGCCGAAGCCTGGACACCCGCAGCCCAGAGAGTTACCGCCGCTTCCACTCGTCCGATCGGATTCGGCCCGGCGGTCTCAACGTAACCGGGACCAACGTTCGTCACATGGCAGTTGAGATGAACCTCAACTCCCAGATCCTCGAGCTCCTTCTGCGCCTTGGCGGAAAGGTCCTCGGGATAGGCGGCCAGCAGGCGTTCGCCGCCATCGAGCAGCAACACCTTGGCCTTGGTGGGGTCAATGTGGCGGAAGTCGCGGTGCATGTAGTACTTGGAGATGTCTCGGATGGCGCCGGCCAGTTCCACGCCCGTCGGTCCTCCGCCGATGACCACGAAATTCAGCGGCGGATGCCAGCCGTGTTCCTGCATGTGACGCTCGGCCAGCTCGAACGCGAGCAGCACACGGCGGCGGATTTCAGTGGCGTCCTCCACGGACTTGAGGCCGGGCGCGAGTTTGGCCCACTCGTCATGGCCAAAGTAGGAGTGGGTGGCGCCGGCGGCCAGCACCAGGTAGTCGTAGGCCATCTGCGAGCCGCTGGCGAGAACTGCCACTTGCGCGGACGTGTCGACGCCGACCACCTCGTCCATCAGGACCTCTGTGTTCTGCTGGTTGCGCAGGATGGAGCGGATGGGTTGGGCAATGTCGGCGGGCGAGAGCACGGCCAGCGCCACCTGGTAGAGCAGCGGCTGGAAAGTGTGGTGGTTGCGGCGGTCGATCACTGTGACATCGACGGGCAGCTTGCCCAGTCCTTTGGCGGCATGGATGCCAGCAAATCCTCCGCCCACGACGATGACCCGTGCATGGCGGCCAGGCTGTAGCGGTGCGGTCAGTTGGCTCACGCGCGACCTTCCTTTCACTTCAAGGAGATGCGAGCCGGGGTGAAAGGGTCTCAGGGAATTCGGATTGGAACGCGCGCAGCCGGATTTCTACGGGTGCTGTTCAATGGCCACGGTCAGTGTGCTGGCGTTGCCGGTGGCGGCTATGCCAACTGTATTGGTAGCCACGCCGGAATTGCCGCCGGCGTAAAGCTGACGGTGCCGTTCGGTCTGCCCAACCTGGCTGATGCGGCCTCCCCAGAGGCCGCTTGCGGACAGCATGCGTGGCTCTTCCTGGGTGGCGATGGAGTCCTGGTACTCGCCGGTCGCCGAGTCCTGAACGTTTAAGCAAGAGTATGCGAGGCGCCGGCAGAGAGACTGGGCATCGCAATCGGATTGAGCGTGCACGAGGGATCCGGCGAACCAGAAGTGTAAGGAGCAACCGCGATCGGGGTTGCAATGCTGAGACTTTCTCAGAGAACCATCCTTAGAAGGCGCTAAGGAACTGTTCGTTACCTGAGTGACTTCCCGGAGGCAAAAAATACCCCAGATTGTGCAGAGTGGGTCAGGTGCAATGTCGTTACAATGAGACCAATTCCTCTGTTCGGCTAAAACCCCGCATTCTCGCGATGGTAGAGGCGGGTACGGCAGCGAATCTGGGCATTCAATCTAAAGAATTTACGGAACATACTATGGGAACCATGCGATTGGGCGACCTGCTGATTCGAGCCAAGCGGGTCACCGAACAAGACGTGGAAGCGGCGCTGAAGCGGTCGCAGGATGTGGGCGGCAGGCTAGGCGAGAACCTGGTGGCGATCGGCGCCATTGACCAGAGGACGTTGTCCAATTTCATTAACCGCATTCCGGCGGAACCAGCCGATCTGGCCGCCACCGGAATGGATGAGGCTGACCTCATCGATCTGCTGCTGAAGCTGATTTATACTCAGCGGCTGCAGACGGTGCGGCATTATCTGGACGCGATCAAGCTGCCCTATCCCATTGTGGCCGACGTGGTAAAGACGGCGGTGGACCGCGCGCTCCTGCAGACATTGGGAACGCGGCGCTCCGACAACCTTCTGGACATGGCCTACGCGATGACGGACGCGGGGCGTACGTGGGCCAAAAACGCGCTGGATCGATCGGGTTATGCGGGCCCGGCGCCGGTCACGCTGGACGAATTCGTTGAGCAGACCAACGTGCAGAAGCCGACCAATGAAACCATCACGCTGGACCGGATCCACATCGCATTGGAAGGCCTGGAGATGGACCAGAGCATCGTGGAGCAGGTGGGACCGGCGCTGAACTCAGGGCGCGCCATCCTGATGTACGGCCCTCCGGGAAACGGCAAAACCACCGTTGCCCTCCGTTTTGCTTCGGCGTTTCACGATGTGGTGTACGTGCCTTACGCCGTCGGCGTAGAAGGGCAGACCATCCGGGTATTCGATCCGGCCATCCACCAAG
>CAWBIG010000245.1:0-27170 GCA_963788435.1 uncultured Acidobacteriota bacterium
AGCACCAGAAACAAAAGCTGACGTCACGCCAAGGAACCGTTTCGCTCAGATCGAGCTTTCGCCATTGGTGCAGGCCGATATGGCAGCACAGCCCGCGGATTGGTCCGGATTCGTGCTCTCGATGCGGCCAGAGGCGCGCGAGTTCTTTGGCGAGTGCGAAGTCGTCGCTCATGTTTTCTCCATAGAGTACTTCGCCGACTCGCGGGTGGATCCGTAGAGCGTCGCGAATCGGCGAAGGTGGGACGGCGCGGTCTCGCTCCCGCCGCGCGCCCCAACCCGGGGGAACGAGTTACCGGCCGAGGTTGAAGACGACGCTGACCGTCGTCTCGACCTCAACGGGTTGGCCGTTGAGCAGGTACGGCCGGTAGCGCCAACGGCTCACAGCGTCAATGGCGGCCGGCTGGAGCATCTGAGCGCCACTGACCGCGCGCAGGTTCACAATCGTGCCACTGGTGGAGATGGTGGCTTCGAGGACGACTGTTCCCTGAATGCCGGCCTCGCGCGCAATGGGCGGATAGACAGGCATCACGCGATCCAGCAGCATGCCATCGGCGACGCCGGAGGAGATGCGCTGTGGGCCTTTGGGTGCGGCGCTGACGACATGTGGCGGGCTGGCAGTGCCGTTGCCGAATGGATTGTTACCGGGAACAGCCGGGCCGTTATCCCATCCGGCAATCTGCTCGCCGGGAGGCAGATCCTCGACGCCGTTGTATTTGCGAATCCCGGTTGGTATTTGGGGCGGCGCAGTCAGGTGCATATCGACGAATTCTCGTTGTCCGTGAAATGCCTGTGTCGGCTTGACCTCAACCGGTCGGGGCGCGACCGGCGGCGCGGGCGGGGCGCTGAGCAGGATTTCAGCGAGGCGCCGCGGCAACGCTTCCGGATAGATGAGCGGGATCACGATGAGCGCGGCGAGGATGGAGGCGTTGAGCGCAAAGGTGGCGATGCTCCACGCGCGGCTGCGGGTGCGGATTCTGCCGCCGGATTCAAATGTGGAATCTTCAAACATGGCTGCCTCCCGGATACTGCTCAAATTCAGCCGTACCGGCGGGAGGCTGGGATTCAGGCGCACGGGCGCATCGGCTCACCCGGCGCCGCAGCGGCGCGGCGGGCAGCCCTCAGCCACCTCGCAGGATGCTTCCCAACCGAGGTGGCGCCGAATCTTTGCACATCCTCATCGGTACCACTGTGCTGATGTAGACACCGGAGCGGAGGGAAGTGTTCCCGGTTGAAGAGAAAAACTTTTGGGCGTTCCGCGCACAGTGTGCGGTACACTCCAAGAACAACGACCGGAACCCCGGCGGACCACATGAAATTGTTGCGTTTGGTTGTACTTGTTTTAGCCGCAATCCAAATCTCAGGCGCGCAGGCAGCAGGCGGAGGAAGTCCTAACTCCGAGGCCACGCTGCACTACATCCACGGCGCCTGGGATACGCTGACGCGCTCGATGACCGAGTGCCACTCCCTGGTGGACATCAAGGTGACCGCCAACCCCATCCTTTATCTCCCTGCCGGAATGGCCGCGCCGGCGGCGGTAAAGGAGCTGACGGCGAAATGCCATGTGAAGGTTAACTGGCTGCCGCGCCCCATCGTCAAGCTGGGCGACATTGATCCAAAGGACCTGACCGACGCAGGCCTGCTCTATCTGCCCGAACCCTACGTGGTGCCGGGCGGGCGGTTCAATGAGATGTACGGCTGGGACAGCTTCTTCATCCTGCTGGGGCTGGAAGCGGACCATCATGAAGCGCTGGCCAAGGGCATGGTGGACAACTTCCTGTTTGAGATCGAGAACTACGGGGGAGTACTGAACGCGAACCGGACCTATTACCTCACGCGGTCGCAGCCGCCGTTTCTGACGTCGATGATTCGCGCGGTGTACGAGAATGCGGCGAGCTTTCCGCAAACGGCGGAAGGCCGGGGCGCCGCGCGCGCGTGGCTGGAGCGCGCCTACACGCTGGCGGAAAAGGACTACTCGACCTGGACCCGGCCCGAGCACATGGCCGGCGGGACGGAGCTGGCGCGGTACTACGATTACGGTCACGGGCCGGTGCCGGAGATGGCCGACGACAGCACCTACTACCCTGACGTGATCCGCTGGATCGTGGCGCATCCGCACGCGGGCGGCGATGCGTTCCTGGTGAAGGGCAGCGAGCATCCGGGTGCTGCCGAGGCCGAGCGGCTGAACCAGACCAGTTGCAACGTGAATGCCAGCGTGGTGTGCCTGCGCGCGTGGGCCGTCGGCTACCGCCTGTCGCGCGATTACTACGAGGGCGACCGCGCAATGCGCGAATCGGGGTTCGATCCGAGCAATCGCTTTGGGCCATTTAGCGGCGATACGGAGCACTTTGCGCCGGTGTGCCTGAACAGCCTTCTTTACCGCTACGAGCGCGACCTGGAGCATTTTGCGCTGCTGCTGGGCAAGCCGCAGGATGCGCAAAGGTGGTCGCTGCGGGCGCAGAGGCGCAACGCCGCCATTCATCGCTACCTGTGGTGGCCACGCGAAGGGGTGTTTGCCGACTGGGACTTCATGCACTCGCGGCCCAACGAGTACGCGTACATCAGTTCGCTGTACCCGCTGTGGGCCGGAGTGGCGACGCGCGAAGAGGCCAGACAAGTGGTGGAGAAGCTGGGACTGTTTGAGCGGCCCGGGGGCCTGTCGATGTCGAACACGAATACGGGGCTGCAATGGGACGAGCCGTTCGGATGGGCGCCGACCAACTGGATCGCGGTGGCCGGGCTGGAGTCGATGGGCTACCACGACGATGCCGCCCGTATCGCGCGCGATTGGAATCGCACCGTGGATGATGGTTTTGCCCAGGAAGGCACCATTCGCGAAAAGTACAACGTGGATACGGCCAACGCGGACGTGCACGTGGAGACCGGATATAAGCAGAACCAGATCGGCTTTGGCTGGACCAACGCGGTGTACCTGAAAATGAGGGGCGTCATGGAGCACGACGCGGCGCCGGCGATGGCAGCGTCAGGCGCGGGCGTGCATTAACCGCGGGGAACGGATCGAAGAGAGACGAAGGGCGTCCGCCGCGGCGGACGCCCTTCGTGTTTACTCTGCGGCTGCCCTTACTCCGGCAAGTCGATTTGGCCCTGCATCTCGAATGTGCCGCTAACCTGGGGTGCGCTGGTTCCGGGCTGCCCGCCGCCAATGGTCACCGTGTACTTGCCCTGGGCGATCATCGGTGTGCCGAGCTCAGAGACCATGCCAAGGTCGCGCGGCTTCAGGTCGAAGTGGACGGTCTGGCTGGCGCCCGGATCGAGGTGCACGCGCTCCAGGCCGCGCAGGGCCTTCATCGGCGCGCCCTCCACCTTGGGAAATTCGAGATACAGTTCCACCACTTCATCGCCGGCCACCCTGCCGGTGTTGGTGACGGTGACATCTGCCGACATAGGGCTGCCCGCGGCCACGGGAGCCGTGGGAAGCACCAGGTCCTTGTAGGCAAACGTGGTGTAGCTCAGGCCATAGCCAAAGGGAAAGAGCGGCTCGCCCCTGAAGTAGCGGTAAGTGCGATTGCTCATCGAATAGTCTTCGAAGTTGGGCAGCTGATTCACGTCCTTGTAAAACGTGACGGGCAGACGGCCGGCGGGATCGTTTTTCCCGCTCAAGGTTTCGGCGATGGCCGTGCCGCCCTCTTCGCCGGAATACCAGGCCTCCAGGATGGCGTTGGCGTGCTCCTTCTCCCAGTTGACGGCCAGCGCGCTGCCATTCATCAGAACCACGACCAGCGGCTTGCCGGCCTTGGCCACTTCCTCCACGAGGTTTTCTTCCGGTTGAGGCAGGTTGATGCTGGTGCGGTCTCCGCCGAGGAAGCCGGGTTCGTTGACCGGCATCTCCTCACCCTCAAGCTGGCTGGTAATGCCCACCACCGCGATGACCACGTCCGCCTTGCGCGCCGCATCCATGGCCGCTGGGTCCGCGCCGTTCTGCACCTTGGCCCAGATGAGCTGGGCCGCCGGCCCGCTGCCTTCGGCCTCGCCGAACTGGGCATAGACGACACTGATGCGAACCTTCTCGCCCTTGTCCAGATGGACCTGTCCCATGCCAACGCCGCCGCGATCTTCGGCAACCTGCTTGTCGCCGACCATGACCCGGCCAAAGCCATTGGCCTTCATGCCAACCAGGTATTCGCCGGTCTCACTGGGCGTGAGGAAGCCCGACCACTGGGCCACCAGCTGGCTCTTGCCCTTTACCTCGGCCGGCACATTGTCTGCCGTCAGATCGACCGTCGGCTCAACCCGCGTGACCACCGGCTTTGGCGGAGCTCCTCCGAAGTCGAAGCCCAGGGCGTACTCAGTCTTCAGGCCGGGTTTTCCATCCGGCGTCGTCAGCAGGTTGGCGGGAATCGGCGTTCCATCCGGATGCAGGAACTGCGTGCCCGGCACATAGTTGATTTTTGCGTTCGGGAATTCTTTCTTCAGCCCTTCCATGAAGCTGACGGTATGCGTCGGAGTGCCGTTGTAATTGCCCAGCAGCACCGCTGTCTGATCGGCCAGCGGCCCAACCACGGCAATGGTCTTTACGTCGGGTTTGAGCGGAAGTGTGCCGTCATTCTTCAGCAGGACCATGGCTTCATCGGCGATCTTGCGCGCCAGGTCGCGATGCTCGGGGCTGTTGAGCTGGCTCTCGTCGATTTTGGAGTAAGGATCCATCTCCGGAGGATCGAACATGCCCAGCTTCATGCGCGCCGTAAACAGCCGGATCAGCGCCGTGTCGATCGCGCCTTCGCTCAGGTAACCCTGCTGCACGGCGTCAATGTACGGCTTGTAATCGTGGTTGTCTTTTACCACCGCGAAGAAATCGGCGCATTCGTTATCCATGCCGCGGGTGAGCGAGATGCCCGAGGACTGCGCCTGGGTGGGGCGGTAATGGTGCCCCTCAAAAATATCGATGACAGCGCCGCAGTCCGAGACCACGTAGCCCTTGAAGCCCCATTTGTCGCGGAGCTGATCGACCAGCGTGAATTGGTTGGCGCAGGCCGGTTGGCCGTTGATGGCGTTATACGCGCACATCACGGAATCTGCGTGGCCTTCGGTTACGGCGGCGCGAAATGCGGGCAGGTAAGTATCCATTTCGTCGTGCTTGCTCACGTCCACGTCGGCCATGTGCCGGGTGGGCTCCGGGCCGCTGTGCACCACAAAGTGCTTGGGCGTGGAGATCACGCGGTAATAGCGCGGATCGTCGCCCTGCATGCCGGTGACAAAAGCTACGGCCATGCGCCCGGTCAGGAATGGGTCTTCGCCATAGGTCTCCTGGCCGCGGCCCCAGCGGGGATCGCGGAAGATGTTGATGTTCGGCGCCCAGAAGTCCAGCCCTTGCATGATCCTGCTATAGCCGCCGTTGGCTTTTTCGGCCTGCACGTGCTTGATGCGCCCCTCGATGCCGATGTCGGTGGCCATCTGGTGAATCGTAGGCGGATCGAACGTGGCTCCGAGGCCGATGGGTTCAGGAAACTCCGTGGTGCCGTCCACGGCCACTCCGTGCAGCGCCTCGCTCCACCAGTCGTATGCGGGAACGTTGAGCCGGGGAATGGCGCGGGCCTGGTTTACGAGCTGGCTGGCTTTCTCGTCCAAAGTCATGCGGTGTACCAGGTCAGCGGCGCGAACCTCAGGCGGCAGACTGGTATTCAAGTAGGCCGACTGTCCGGTGCCGGCAGATGCTTGCTGTGCTTCCTGGGCTCCGGCTGCAAGCAGCAATGCGCAGGATGCCAATGCGGCTCCTGCCACAATTCGCGCAAACGTTGTCATTTGTTCTCCCAAGGCGGGCGGGATCGGTTCTCAACCAGCTTGGCTATCAGGAAAAGTGCGCCCGCACTCCGGTTGCCCACGCTAAAGGGCGCGGCGGCGATTGTCAAGCTGGAGGGCGGTCAAACTTCAGAGCTTGAAAAATCGCTTTAGTATTCGAACACCTTACCAATAGCGGGGTGGGTACGGCGGGTAGGGCGGCGGCGGAGGCGGCCCGTAATAGTCATACGGGGAAGGCGCCGTGATGGCCCAGATCAGTGCGGCGATCCAGCCGAAGAATGTCCAGCCCAGGAACAGATTGAGCATGAAGATACCGCCCCGGCAATAGAGGTGGCGACCCGTCGCGATCAGCGAGGGCAGAAAGTACAGCGCCAGGAAGAACAGGCCCCCTAAATGAAACATGGATGCACCTCCGCACTTCGTCCCGGACCGAATGCCGCTCTCATATTAGCGCAATACCGGCTCCCGGGCTCCCCATTATCGGCTAATACGGTGTAACCTTCCCCGCAGTTCCCCGTAAGTGGAGTCAGAGGCTCGAAAACGGGTGGCAAGTGGAGTCCTGATGAGCGCGGTGGAAGAGCAAGGGCGGACGGAACTGGAGCAGTTTTGCTTCGGGGACGAAGCCGCGTTTGCAGCGCTTTTCGGCCGCCACCAGCGCGCTGTTTATGGCTGGATCCTTCGTATCGTGCGGGACCCGGGCACGGCCGAGGACCTGACCATCGAGACGTTTTTTCGCATTCACCGTGCCCATGCCCGCTTCAATCCGGAACGCGATTTTGAGCCGTGGGCGCGCCGCATCGCCACTCATGCAGCGCTGGACTGGATGAGAGCGCAACGGCCGGAAACCGTGATGGCCGAAGAATTTTTCGCCGGGCTTTCGTCGCCCCAGGCGTCGGATCCGGCGCTCACGGCTGAGATCCGCCGTGCCGTGTGGCTTGCGCTTGGCCGGTTGCCGCCCAAGCTGCGCGTGGCCGCATTGCTGGCCGTCGTAGAGGAGCGCCCGCAAAAGGAAGTGGCAAGCGCACTCGGCATCACCACAGCAGCCGTCAAGCTGCGCGTTTTTCGCGCCATGCGACGGCTCAGAAACGATTTGGAACAACAGGGGGTCAGACCATGAAGAAGCAGGGAGTAGGGAGTAGGGAACAGGGAGCAGAAAACCTGGAAGCGTTTTTGCGCAATGCCATTCCGCCCGTCGACAACGATCCCGAGCCGCCGCACGATCTGTGGCCGGCGATGCAGGCGCGGCTCAACGCGCAGCCTCCGCTTGCCGCCAGATTGCGCGCCGTGCCCTGGTTCGACTGGGCTCTGGCCGCGGGACTCGCCATCTTCGCGCTCGCTTTCCCGGCTGCCGTCCCCATGCTCTTTTACTACCTGTGAAGCCGCGGACGCGCTCCGCAGAAAGGAACACCGACATGAAACCGCATCCTTATCTCCGCGCATACCTGGCCGGCGTCTTCATGCCCACGCTGGTGCTGCCGCTCCTGCTGACGGGATTCATCATTTTGCGGCTGGTGCTCCAGTTCCCCGTGCCCATCGAACGCGGCATCATCTTCCCCATGGCGCTGGTTCCCGCGCTGTGGGGCCTCTGGAATGTGCTCTGGCACCTTCCGGCGCTGCGCACGAGAGTTCCGCTGGGAATCTTCGGAGCGTTGCTGCCCCCGCTCATGGTGCCTGTCGGCGCCGCGGTAGGTGTATATGTCGGAGTCATCTCGTTCGGCGCCAATGGCATTCTCTGGCTGCAATCGTGGCACATCCCCTACGCAATCGCCGCATGCGTATTCCTGGTCGCGCTCACCGCTTATTACCTGGCGTGGAAGTACGTCGTCAGCTTTCTCAACCGCACCCTTGGAATCGCATAATAGCCGCCGTCAGCTTTCAGCCTTCTGCCGGGTATTTGGCAGGTTTTAGCTGTTCCCTGTTCTCTGCTCCCTGTTCCCTGTCTTTACGAGGTGAATCATGTTCGTCGCAATCCGCACTCTCACGTACGCTTCGCTCTTTATCGCTTTTGTGCTGATCTATCTGCCGGCGCGCGTCCTGGCGTGGGCGGGAATTGCAGCGCCCGCCTCGCTGGGACCGGCTCAGTGGATCGCCATAGCCGCCGGAGCGGCCGGGGCCGCGCTGGCGCTATGGTGCGTGGGCGCATTTGCATGGATCGGCAAAGGGACGCCTGCGCCCTTCGATCCTCCGCGGCGCCTTGTCATTCGCGGGCCCTATCGCTTTGTGCGCAACCCCATGTACCTAGGCGCATCGTTGGCTGTAGGGTCGGCCGCGCTGTATTTTGGCTCGTGGGCTCTGCTGGGATTCGTGGCCGGATTCCTGCTGGTTTGCCACACCTTCGTGATGGTCTATGAGGAGCCGCACTTGCGGCGCGTCTTTGGACCGGAGTACCAAGACTATTGCCTTCACGTGCGGCGCTGGATTCCGCGCGCGTGAAGAACATGGGTGAAAGGGGCCTCTTTGGGAAAAAGGCAAGAAGCTATCCGCTGCTTTCAAAGAAATCTCCCAGCCCGGCCCGGTGCGCGTGCGCGGCCATCGCGTCCTGAATCTGAAGCGCCAGCGCCAGCGCATCGCGCCCCTGCCGCGCTGTCACGCGGGGCTGCTTTCGCGTCCGCACGCAATCCAGGAACGACTCGATCTCCAGACGCAGCGGCTCGCCGGGCGTCACCTCAGGATTCACAAAGGAGAGCCCCGGCGCCGGTCCCGGCATTGCTTCGCCAGCCGGCCCAGCCAAGTTCTTCGCCAGCGCCTTGATCTTCTCCTTGTCGCCTTGCGCGGCCATGAACTGCGCCAGCAGCGGCGCGGGAATCTGGCCCCCGGCCAGAAGCTGCTGCGCCAGCTTGAAATCCACCTTGCCGGTGGACAGGAATTCTGCTGCCGCGGCGGCAAGCTGGGGCGGAATTCTTGCCGCAACCGCATCGTCGATTCGGATCACTATCAAGTCGCGCCGGGCGTAGTCGATCGACACATACTGCCGCGGCTCAAAGAACCTGAGCTTGCGCACGCGCTCCGTGGACACTCGCGACGCGGTGAAATTGGCCACGCAGCCCGACTCGAACTCCACGCGCACGTTGGCAATGTCCACCTTGGGCGAAACAATCGGCAGCCCCACCGCGCGCACTTCGCGCACGGGCGACGCGGCAAAGTTCAGCACAATATCCAGGTCGTGGATCATGAGGTCGAGGACCACATCCACGTCGAGCGAACGCGGCGTAAACACGCTCAGCCGGTGCGCCTCAAAAAACATGGGCCGCTTGAGGCGCGGCTGAACCGCGAGCACCGCGGGATTGAAGCGCTCCAGGTGACCCACCTGCAACACGCGTCCGGCGCGTTCGGCGCGCTCGGCCATGTCATCGGCCTCAGCCAGAGTGGCCGCGATGGGCTTTTCCACCAGCACGTCCAGGCCGGCGTCCAGCAGGGCCGACGCAACCGCGTGATGATGCACCGTGGGAACTGCGACCGTGGCTGCACTCACGCGTCGATCAGCGTGCAGCATCTCCTCCACGCCGTCAAAGACCGGAATCCCATATTCCGCCTCGGCCGCTGCCGCACGCCCCGCATCCGGCTCCACGCAGGCGGCCAGTTCCACGCCCGCGCCCGCATTCTCCAGCTCGCGATAGACGCGCAGATGGTTCCGCCCGAACGCTCCCGCGCCGGCAACGGCTACCCGCAGCCTGGACTCGCTTGCGATGGGATTACGCCCCTTTGCCTTCAACGGCCTTCAGGCAACGCCCGTAGAGGTCCAGAAGCTCGGTCACGTGCTCTTCGGGCTTGGTCCCCGGCGCCGCCGTAAACCCGGTCGAAGGCGCCGTGGGCCGGCCTGCGTTCGTCACCCCTGCCACAAACTTCAGCAGATCCAATGCGATATCTTCGTTTCTCCGGGCCCCGAGCCCCCCGTTCAATACTCCATCCATAGTTCGACTCTCCGAAATCCGATGCTAGCAAATCGCGCTGGCGGTGCGCTCGCCCGATAGTGGGCTAATCCGGCTTTCTTTCCGGCACCGGGTTTGTGTGTTCATAGGGTGCGTGCGACGCCGGTCTTCACTTGCGCTCTCGCTTCTTTGATCGCGATGGAACGCAAAATCCAGGCGAAAACGAACAGGACCAGACCGCCGGACCATCCCCCGAGACTGAACGTCGCGGAAAACCAAAGCGCAATCCCGACGCCTAAAGCGAGCAGAATTACGGCGAGGAACAGAAAAGTGCGCATCCCGTAGAGGAAAGAGAAAGGCAAATAGTGCGCGCCGAGCAGGATCATCAGAGCGGGGAAAAACCAGTTCAAGCGGTAAAGACCTATGGGCACCAGAAGCAGCATGGCTAGCGGCAACACGAACGCGACCTGCATTCCCAGCCAGTGGAGCGGATTCTCTCTGCTGATCCTCGTGGGGCGTCCCGACAAGCGCAGCAGCATCTGGGTGAGCGGGAAGATGAAGAATCCTGCGGCGACGACGGCCAGAATAGATGCTCTGGGGCTTACCCACGTGCCCAAAGCCGCGGACGTCAGCCAGATTACGGACGAAACAAGCTGCCCCCAAAAGCCGCCGACGTAAACCGATCGCACTTCGCGTTGAGCGTCCCGGATGTCCATTCCAATCTCCGAAATGAGCGGTGCTTCGCTAACCGCTACATTAGCAAACCGCGCAGCGATACCAGTCGGCCCCGTCTGGAAGATTCTCAACCCGCCACAACCCTCCGGCACAGCTGCGGCCAACCCGCATCTTACCGGCAAGGAAGCGCATGCGCCCCGCCGAACGCGACATTTTGCTGCTCATCCTTGCCGTCGCCGCCGGCTCCGCGGACGGCTGGAGCTTCGTCGGCCTGGGGCACGTCTTTGTCGCCAATATGACGGGCAACACTGTCCTTTGCGGCATGGCGATCTTCGCTCACACCGATCTGGCCAGTCCGCTGCTCGCGCTCGGTTCCTACCTGCCAGGCGTCGCCCTGGCCACGTTCCTCACCCGCCACGTTCCCAAGGGATCTCTATGGCATCGCGCCATCTCCCTCACGCTTATGCTTGAAGCCGCTGCTCTGGCTGCCGCTGAAGGCTGCTGGACCGTGCTCCAGTTCCACGGCGCGCTGCGCCAGCCCCCTGCGCACGATCCCCTCGTTCATCCGTTGCTGGCGCTGGTCGCATTCGGCCTCGGCATGCAAAGCGGCGCCATGCTCCGTCTGCAGGTGCCGGGAATCGTCACCACCTACATCAGCGGCACCTGGACCACCATGGCCAGCAACCTGGTCAAGCTCCGCACCCGCGTGCCGCGCAAACCCGCCCGCGAACGCATCCAGTTCGAGGAGCGCCTGACCATGCAGATGGTCCTCCTCGCCGTCTATTTCCTCTCCGCCGTCCTTACCGGATGGTTCCTCGCGCGCCAGCCCATCGGGGCCGGCGCTGTCCCGCCCATCGCTGTTCTGTTCGCCGCCGTGTACGGACTCTGGCGCGGCTGAAACACGCGGCCAAACCTGTCCGATTGCGGACACTTCCTCCCCGAAGCGGACAATCCGGCTTCCGCCTCGAAGTCTGCAATTCCGCTGCAACTCACAGGAAACGAGCCGCTTACTTTCCGTGCTACCATGGCCTCGAACGTGCTTGTTTACGACGGCAGGTAGCCTTCCCCCGGCCGAGGTATTCTCATGCGATCTCTCGTTCAAGACCTGCATTACGCCTTGCGCCAGCTGCGCAAAACCCCCGGCATGGCCGTGCTCGCGGTGCTCACGCTGGCGCTCGGCATCGGCGCCAACACCGCCATCTTCACCGTGATCCAGAATGTGCTTCTTCGCCCGCTGCCCTATCCGGATTCGGACCGGCTGGTGAACATCGCGCCGGGGACCAAAGCGGCCTTTGCGGGCACCTCCTGGCTCAATTACCTTGACATTCGCAACCAGTCGCGCCTGCTGCAAGCCGCGGCCGGCTACTCCGAAGACGTTACGGTGGTCGAGTCCGCGGATAGCTCCATCAGCGTGGCCGCACCGAGGGTCACACCCAATCTCTTCTCCCTGCTTGGGGCGAAGCCCATCCTCGGGCGCACCTTTTCTGAGGCCGAAGGACAGACCGGCGGTCCCAGTGTCGCCGTCCTCACCGAGGGCCTGTGGCGCGAAAGCTTCCACTCCGACCCCAGCATCGTAGGCAAGACCATCCGCGCCGGCGGCATCGCCCGCACGGTCATCGGCGTTCTTCCCGCATCGTTCCAGTTCCCTGAGAGCATGGGCCCGGACGCAATGCGCAATGCCATCTGGTTCCCGCTGCAGCCCACGCCGGAGATGCTCAAAGACCGCGGCTACAGCTTTTTCAGCATCATCGGCGAGCTGCGCCCCGGCGCCGCCGTTTCGCAATACCAGCACGAGCTTGACGCCATCATCGCCCGTATTCCTCGCGACAAAGGCGATTCCAAGCTCGCCTTCCGCGCCGATCCTTACCAGGAACTGGTCACCGGACCTGTCCGGCCGGTTCTTTTCGCGCTCTTTGCCGCGCTGGGCCTGGTTCTGCTCATCGCATGCGCCAATGTCTCCAACCTGCTGATCGCCCGCTGCCTGGCGCGCCAGCAGGAGTTCGCCGTTCGCGCCGCCCTGGGCGCCAGCCGCACGCGCCTCGTACGGCAGATGCTGGCGGAAGGCCTGACCATCAGCGTTCTTGGCTGTGCGCTTGGTCTTCTGTTCGCCCAGCTATCGATCCTGGCACTTCAAAAGCTCCCGTCGGGAACCATTCCTCGCGCCGAAACCATCGCCATCCACTGGTCCGTTGTCTTTACTCTTGCTGCGATTGCCACCATCACCACGGTGCTGTCGTCACTGCTGCCCGGCCTGCTGGTGGCGCGCGCCAATCCGCAAGCCGCGCTCCAGGCCGCATCGCGCGGCGTGGGCAGCCGCACAGTCAGCGGCCGCCTGAGCGGCGCCCTGGTTGCCGGCGAAGTTGCGCTTTCCGCTGTTCTCCTGGTCGGCGCCGGCTTGCTGTTCCACACTCTCTGGAACCTGGAGCAGGCCAACCTCGGTATTGACGTGGAGCGCGTGACCACCTTCACCGCCATGCCCGCCGACGCCGCTGGCTTTTCCAACATGTCCGTCTCCACCGATACCGCCAACGCGCCAACGTCGGTGGCCACGTTGGTCTACGCCCCCATTCTCGACAGGATGCGCACGCTGCCCGGCGTGCAGGACGCGGCGCTGGTTACCTCGCCGCCGCTTTCCGGCACCGGTGTGCAGAGCAGCTTCGAAATCGTCGGCCGGCCCAAGGATCCCGACGCTCACACCCGCGTCTCCGCCGTCAGCGCCGGCTACGCCCGCGTTCTGGGCACCCCCATGATCCGCGGCCGCATGATCGCCGATAGCGACACCGCTGCCGCTCCAGCCATCGGCGTTATCAATGAGGCTTTCGCAAAAAAGTATTTCCCTGGCAAGGACGCGAACCAGGCCGCGCTCGGCCACCAGATCAATCTGGGCGGCAAAGACACCGGCATGATCCAGCCCATCACCATCGTGGGAGTGATGGCCGACCAGGTGGGCAACAGCGTGGGAGGCGAAATTCTGCCGGTGCTGCTCCTGCCCCAGCAGCAGGTCCCCACCACCTCGCTGTTCTACCAGGCGCTGCTCAAGACCATCGTCAGCTTCGTGGTGAAAACCCGCGGCGATATTCCGGTCACCACCGAGATGCGCGATCTCTTCCGCCGCGACGCCCCTGGCTACGCCCTGGACCAGTTCCAGACCATGCAGCAAGCCGTGGACCAGAGCACTTTCAGCCAGCGCCTCGGCCTTTATCTCGTGGCTTCCTTTGCCGGCCTCGCCATCGCAATGGTCGTCGCCGGGCTGTACGGGGTGCTTTCGCAACTGGTCGGCTATCGCCGCCGGGAGATTGGAGTGCGCATGGCCCTGGGCGCAACCCGCTCGGGTGTCGCGTCGCTGGTCCTGCGCCAGGCGTCGATCCTGGTCGGCCTCGGGATGGCGGCCGGCATCGTCATCGCCCTCGCCACGGGCCGTCTGCTCTCCAGTTTCCTCTACCAGGTTCATCCGCTGGACGCGTGGACCTACGCCGCCGTCATTCTTGCCCTGGCGTTGGTGGGCGTGGCCGCGTCCCTGCTGCCCGCGCGTAAAGCCGCGTCCATCCAGCCCATGCAGGCGCTGCGTGAGGAATAGCCGCGGATCGGCATCCAAACCTTTTGAGGTGTTTTGCGATGCGTGAACGAATTGCCCTGGCGCTGGTGTTGGGCGCGCTGTTCGCAGGTGCAACCGGCTGCAAAAAGCCAATCGATACGGCGCCATTCATTTCCGCCATTAACCAGTCGTTCGGCCACCGCCATGTTTGCGTCTGGCCTCAGCCGGTCAAGCTGCCTGCCGAGGTCGACCCCGAGAAAGATGACCGGATTCGCGCCTTCCAAGCCCTCACCGATGCCGGACTCCTGTCTCGCGTGTCCGATGAAAAGAAGCGCCTGCTCGGCGGCGCCCATGCAGTCAATCTTCTGCATCCGGTCAACACCTACGACCTGACCGACATGGGTCACTCCTCCTGGACTTCCGAATCCGGCCACCCCGCTTACGGCAACTTCTGCTTCGGCCACTTCAACGTCACCGCCATCGTCAAAGCCGTCCCCAACGACCCCTCCAACCCCGCGCAATACACCGTCACCTACAGTTACGAAGTGGAAGGGGTTCCCGGATGGGCCAGCACCCCCGAATCCATGCGCGCCTTTCCCTCGATTGCCGCCGACACATCCATCCAGACAGCCACCGCTACCCTGGTGAAAGGCGCCGACGGAGGCTGGGCCGTCGCATCTCCCCAACCCGCGCAGTAAGCGGGTGGCGGGTCTCGCGGAGCTCAAGTCCAACGTCACGGGACTGGGGCATCCTCCCGTAGACTGAACCTGCCCATGCCCACCGCCTACCTGGCCCTCGGCGCCAACATTCCCGGACCCGCAGGCCCGCCGGAATCCACGCTGGCTGCCGCCGCCGATCGCCTGGCAACCCTCGGCCGCATCGCCGCGCGCTCCTCGCTCTACTCCACCACCCCCGTCGGACTCGCCGACCAGCCACGGTTCCTCAATGCCGTCCTCGCCCTTGAAACGGACTTGCCCGCGCGCGAACTTCTCGATCAACTGCTCCGCATCGAGCGCGAATTCGGCCGCGACCGCACCGCCTCTGTTCCTAACGGCCCGCGCACCCTCGATCTCGATATCCTCGTCTACGGCGACGAGATCCTCCATTCGTCCGGCCTCGAGATTCCCCACCCCCGCCTGGCGGAACGCGCCTTCGTCCTGGTTCCGCTCGCGGAAATTGCATCTAACCTGGCAGTCCCTGGCGCCGGCCACACCGTGCAACAATTGCTTCAGCGACTGCGTACGGGACACCCTTCCGAAAACAATGCGGTTCTTCCGATCCAAAGTTCTTTCTGGCGCTCTTCTGGCAGTGTCGGTCGTGGCGCTTCAGGCGCCGCCGACTGACGCGCAATCGCCGTCCTCCATCACGCTCACCGTTGAAGATGTTGCCGGCTCTGCCGTGGCCGGCGCCATGGTGCGCAATGCCTCGGGCAGCGCGATGGGCCGGACCGACGCCTCCGGCCAGCTCGTTTTGTCTTGCCAGGCGCCCTGCCGCGTTCACGTGGAGGCCCCGTCTTTCGCGCCGCAAGATGCAACGTTCTCCGCGGATACAACCCTCCATCTGGCCCCGGCCGGGGTCAGCGGAACAGGTCACCGTGACGGCGTATCGTGCTCCGCTGGGCGACCTTGAAAGCCCGGCCATCACCCGCCAGCTTTCCTCTGAAACGCTCGAGACTACCGCCGCCGTCTCCCTCGACGGCAAGATGCGGCAGCTTCCCGGCGTCGAGCTCTTCCGCCGCTCCAGTTCTCTGGTCGCCAATCCCACATCGCAGGGCATCAGCCTGCGCGGCCTCGGATCCACCTCCGCCAGCCGCACGCTGGTGACCGAGGACGACGTTCCCCTCAACGATCCCATCGGCGGTTGGATCCACTGGGAGGAACAGCCCGAGCTCGCCATCCATTCCGTTGAGCTGGTCCGCGGCGGCGCCAGCTCGCTCTACGGTTCCAGCGCCATCGGCGGCGTCGTCAACGTGCGCCTGGCCCAACCCACTGCGCCCACAGCCGAGTTGCGCAGCACCTACGGCGGCGAAGGCACTTACGAAAACAGCTTGCTCGCGGAAGAAAAGCACGGGCCCTGGGGCGGCCTCATCGCCGGCACCATTCTCGGCACCGACGGCTACATCCAGGAAGCGCCCTGGCAGCGCGGTCCGGTCGACACCGACTCGTTTGTCCACTCCCAGAGCGGCCTCGTTCTCGCCGATCACATCGCCGGCCCGCTGCGACTCTTTGGCCGCCTCAGCGGCTTTCATGAATCGCGCGGCAACGGCACGTCCTACCAGGCCAACGCCACTCGCCTTCTGCGGTACGCCACCGGCGCGGACTGGCAGCGCCCGCAGGGCTCCGCGCTCACGCTGCGCGTGTACGGCTCGCGCGAGCGGTATTGGCAGACGTTTTCCTCCATCACCAATACGCCCACGCCGGCCGAACCCACCTGCACTTATCGCTGTGGCGAGAGTCCGACCAAGTTCGCCGAGATCCCGGTGAATGAGCTAGGCGCCGCCGCCCACTGGTCGCAGCCGGTCACGCCCGGGCTGCTGTTCCTGGCCGGAGCCGACGTCCACGACGTGCGCTTCTGGGATGACGAGCAGGCCTACACCGGCAGTGGGGCGCTGACCGATACGCACGATCACCAGCGCGACTCCGCTCCGTGGATCGAAGCTCTCTGGACCCGCCGTCAATGGACCTTTACGGCATCAGCGCGCGAAGACTGGTTCCAAAACTTCGATGGGCAGCAGGTGGCCAACTCCGGTTCGGGTTTCAAGCCATCGGCCACCCAGCCGCCGAAGTTCGATCAGCGCGTCTTCGATCCGCGGCTCGGCATCACGCGCAAGCTCGGGGATCACTGGGCGCTGTCCGCTTCCGGCTTCCGCGCCTTTCGCGCTCCCACTCCCAGCGAGCTTTATCGCGCGACACAGGTGGGCAACCAGCTCACCAAAGCCAACGGCAGTTTGCGCAGCGAGCGCGCCACCGGCTGGGAAACCGGCGTGGCGAGCCAGCGCAATTGGGGTGAGATTCGCGCCAGTTGGTTCGACACCCAGATCAACCGCCCCATCTCCGCCGTCACCATCAATCCCAACTCCTCACCCATCCTGCTCCAGCGCGAGAACCTCGGCCAGATTGAGAGTCGTGGCGTCGCGCTTGATTTTGAGCTGGCGCCGCGAAGCTGGCTCAGCCTCGACGGCGGCTACCAGTACGCGCACGCCACGGTGACACGCGGCTCGGTCGACCTGGGCAACTGGATTCCCGAGGTGGCGCGCAACATGGCCACCCTCAACCTGCGCGCATCCAAGCCTCGATTCGGCAGCCTGAGCTTGCAGGGGAGAATGAGCGGGCACATGTACGACGACGACGCCAACACCTACGTGCTGCATAGCTACTTCCGCATGGAGGCGTACGCCAACCACGATCTGGGGCATCATCTCAATCTCTTTGCCGCCGGCGAAAACCTCTTCGATCGCACCATCGAAGTGGGCAAAACCCCCACCACAACGCTGGGAATGCCGCGCGTGGCTCGCGCCGGAGTCGAAATCCGCCTGGGAGAGAAATAGCTCGCAATCTGCCCGGAACAGCCCTCAGGGAATCGTCACAAACGCCTGCCCCTGCGCCAGCCCGCTGTCGTTCACCGCGTCCACGGTAAAAAAGTATCCCACGCCAACATTCAAGCTGCGCACTGTGAGCTCGGTCCCGTCGTACACCTGATAGTTCTCTTGCATTCGATCCGGCCGCACGCCAAAGCGCACAATGTAAAACTCCGCGCCCTTCGCCGGCTGCCACGAAACCGTTGCAACCCCGCCATCCTGCGGATCGCGCACCACGCGAACGCCTTTAGCTAGCGCCGGCGCAGACTGAAATCCATTGCCGAACAATCTCAATCCGCTGATGGAAAACTTCGCGTTCCCCGGCGTGTGCACATTGGTGATCCGCACATAGCGCACCAGCGCCGGCTTCTCCAGCTCAATGTACTCGTCCGGCGCGTCGCGCTGGTTATCGCTTCGATTGATCAGGCTGGTCCAACGCCGGCCGTCGAGCGACTCCTCCATCACGTAGCGGTACGCGTCCTTGCTCGCTCCCAGCGTGTCGCTGCCTTCATCGGCAAAGTTGATCTGCACCGCGTTGATCCGTTTCGGTCCGCCCATATCCACCTGCAGCCATTCGCCGGGATTGCCCGTCGCCGCCGACCACCACGTGCGGATGTCCTCGTCGACCGCCTTCTCCGGCTCATGCCCGGCCAGCGATGACGACGCCGTAACCGGCTTCTTCAAGTCCAGCAGAAACCATCCGGCGAATGTGTCGGCCCCGTTTCGCGCCAGCTTGTGCGGGTAATCGCCCAGGTAGGTGTCCACCACCATCTGCCCGTCCGCCGTGAACCACGTGGGAAACAGCCCCAGCCGCCGCTCAAACATGTGCCGCACTGAGATCGTCATCGACGAAATATGCCAGTACGCGCCGCCCAAGTCTTGAAACGTGCTGCTGTGTCCCGCGCCCGCAATAAAACCCGTCGGCTTGAACGACACCGGATTGTAGTCCGCATACACAAATGGCCCGGTGGGCGCATCCGACACCAGCACGCCGTCTCCATACGTCTTGTACTGCGTGCCCGGCCCGGCGTACTGCAGGTAGTATTTGCCATCGTGCGGCGTCATCCACGATCCCTCGATCCACGGCCGTTCCTTTGTAACCTGATTCGTGTCGCCCGGAACCTCCCAACCATGCTTCGCCGGATCCCCCGCGTAAACCGGCGCCGGTTGCGAGAGCGCGTGAAAATCCCCGCCTGCCTCAAGCTCCGTCACCTCGAGTGGCGCAATATTCGAGCAACCCGCGTATGCGTACAACTTGTGATCCTTGTCCACAAACAAATCGGGATCGGCAAACAGCGGAATCGACGCAGCCTTGCGCCACTGCCCCGTCGCCGGATCGTCGGTCACGTAAAGATAAGGATCGTTGAACGCCGATAGATACAGCTTGCCTCCGATCTCGACCACGGTCGGCGCATAAGTCTCCACCGGGTAGCCTTCCGCCCAGATGTGTTTCCATGTATGCAGATCCTTCGATTCCCAGTACCCGCCCGACTTCGACGCAAACAGCCAATACTCGCCGTGAAACACAACCATCGTCGGATCGGCCGCCTCGCGCCGCGAAGGCTTGTCCAGCGAGAAACGATAATCCAGGTCCATCGGATTGCAGTAGGTGTGAGTCGCGGCTGTCTTGGTGCGGCCATTCTGCGCGTGCGCCGCGCCCGCAAGGCAAAACGCGCCCAGCAGCGCCGACCCAGCCGCAATACAAAATCCGGTTGCTTTCATGCCCACCATCTTAAATGTGCCCGCGCAGGCGCTTGCGCGCAGCAAAAAGCCCCACCACAGCGGTGAGGCTTTTTCTTTCACTCCTTCACTTCTTCACTGCCTTTTACGGCCTATCGTAAAACCGGAAGAATAGCGACGGCTTGGCGCACGGCTCGGCCTTCGCCACCAGTTCCTGTTCCTGGTTCGTGCTCAGCGGCGTAAACTCCCGCGCCAGCGCAACATTCTCTTCCAGCTGCGCCGTCGTGTCGCATCCAATAATCACCGTGCTCACCGGCCGCGAAAGCGTGTAATACATCGCTTCCTTCATGGTCAGTGTACCCGGGTTCGTGGTCTGGATCGTCATCCCCTCCCACGAGTGCTTCTGCTCTTCAATCGACGGCGGATTCCACGATGACAGCAGCCGGCTCCGTCCCGGGATCTTCATCCCGATGATCCCCATCTGCTTCTCCACGGCCAGCGGCAGCAGCTTCTCGTTAAAGCTGTAATGATGGGGATCGGCCGCGTTCATCGCCATCAGGATGCAGTCGAACGGATGCCGGTGGATGCACTCCATCAGTGCCTCCGGCCGGTAGTGTCCCGTGATCCCGAGATAACGCACCACCTTTTGTTGCTGCATTTCGAGCAGCGCTTCCATCGCGCCGCCCTTGGCAAAAATCTCGTCCACGTCGTACTGCGTGCCCACGTCGTGCAGTTGCCACAAGTCCACGTGATCGGTCTGCAACAACTGGAGCGATTTCTCAATCATTTCCATAGAACCGTCGCGCGTGCGCTCCTTGGTCTTCGTCGCCAGGAACGCCTCATTGCGCCGCTTCGCCATCACCTTGCCGTAATACTGCTCGCTCCAGCGCTCCGGCCCGCCGTAGATCGACGACGTATCGAGATAATTCACGCCCAGGTCCAGCGCTTTCTCGATGATCGGCACGGCCACGTCAAAGTTGTTCGGTCTCTCCAGCGCCGCCTGTCCGCCCAGCGAGAAAATGCCCACCTTGTATCCGGTCTTGCCCAGGTTGCGCATGGGCATGTCCTTCTTGGTGCGCGGATTCATCGGCAATGGAGGCAGCGTCTTCGCCGTATCCGCCAGCACCGAGCCGGATGCTACAGTGGGCGCCACCAAAGCTGCCGCCACCGCTCCGCCCACCTTTAAAAAATCGCGCCGACCCTGTTTCCGTCCGCTCATCGCTTCACTCATCGCACCCTCCGCCGTCATCGGTCTTTGCGCCTCATCATAAACTGCCATCGCCTTCCGCGAAAGCGGCTGGCCAGCGCCGGGTCCTGCGGTTTGCGGAATCCCTCAAGATTCCTCCAAAAATTACTTGACACCGTACACTGTATGTAATACAGTATTTGATGTACAGTGTACGAGGTACAGCATGAGCCCAGCGCCCGACAACCTCTTCGAAAACCTCCGGATGGAGCTGCGCCGCGGCTGCCTGTCCCTGGCCGTGCTCGCCCAGCTTCGCCACGAGCATTACGGCTACACGCTGCGTAAAGCGCTGGCAGAACGTGGCTTAGCCATCGACGAAAGCACCCTTTACCCGCTCCTCCGCCGCCTTGAGGCCCAGGGACTGCTGGCCAGCCAGTGGCGCGAAGAAGAAAAGCGCAACAAGCGCTTCTACCGCCTCTCACCCGAGGGCGAGCGCATGCTCGGCCTGCTCCTCGAGGAATGGAACGCCATCAACACCGCCGTCAGCAACATTTTGTAGCCCGGATCGCGCCGCGAACGCAAAGGAGAAAGCCATGGAACCCTGTACGAACTCAAATGACCTGTTCGAACGGTATCTGCACGCCGTCCGCAAGCACCTGCCCTGGCAGCGCCAGGACGACATCGTCGCCGAGCTCCGCGCCAACCTCGAGGCCCAGCGCGAGGAGCGCGAGGCCGCGCTCGGCCGCCCGCTCACTGAAGGCGAGATGATCGATTGGCTCAAGGAACTGGGTCCGCCTATGCGCATGGCCGCCCGCTATCAGCCGGCGCGCTATCTCATTGGCCCAGCCATCTTCCCCCTGTACTGGCATATCCTCCGCATCGTCCTCATCTGGGCCACCGTCGCCTATTCCATCGCCGTGGTCGCACGGACATTCACTGAGCCGCTCGGACCGGAATGGATCGCCCAGGCTCTCTTCGGCTATCCCCAGTTACTGTTCTCTGCCGCTGCGTGTGTCACCATCGCGTTCGCCATCCTGGAGTTTGTCTCCGAGCGGTACCCGGAGAAGTGCCCGCCGTTCCTGGCCACGTCAACCAACTGGTCGCCCACCAGCCTGCACCCCGTGGAAAAGGAACCGGCGCTCAAAGGCAAGCCACGCACGCTCACAACCGCCGTTGCCAATTTCGTCGTGGGCTTCGCCGTGCTCATTTGGCTCCTGCTCTTACCGCGCTACCCGTACCTCGTTCTCGGGCCGGGCGCTGCGTACTTGAATCATTCACCATTCCAGATCGCGCCGGTGGTGGTGTGGTTCTACTGGACCGTTGTCGGCCTGAATGCCTTCCAGTTGATCTGGCAGGGCTACAATTTGCTGGCCGACAAGTGGCGGACAAAACACCCGCTGCATATGTTGGCCAGCAAGGCCCTCGGTCTCACTCCCATCGCCATTCTGATCGGCGCGCCCGGGCGAATCTATCTCACGCAAAACCCGGGCGCTTCCGGCATGCTGCCGAACGGGATTCAGGTGCAGGTAGCCACCATCAACCACTACATCTTCGTCTCCTTCGTGGTGATCGCATTCATCGCCGTCATCGACTTCGCCGTCGAAATGTGGAAGGCCAGCAAAGCAGCCCAGCAGCACCAGTTCCATACGGTGCTCTAGCGCGGCCCGCGTTCAACAGGCCATTAAGGGAGCAGAAAACAATTGACGCCGCGACTCTCTCCGGAGAATCAAAAACCTGGAGCTTAAGGAGTCTTGAGGGTACTCGAATGGCAACCGTCGAAATGGACTTCCTGCACAGCCAGTTGGAGGAACGAAAGCGCCGCCTTGAAACCGCCATCACGCTGGCGCCGGATGACGCCAACGTGACCGCCCTCCTGCGCGAAGTGGATTCCGCCCTGGACCGCTTTGCCGCTGGCACGTACGGCCTGTGCGAAACCTGCCATGACACCATCGAACGGGACCGGCTCCTGGCCGACCCGCTCATCCAGTATTGCCTTGACCATCTCACCCGGCACGAGCGCGACGACCTTCAGCGCGATCTCGACCTTGCCTCCGAGCTGCAGCGCGCCCTCCTTCCGCCCGCGAATCTGGAAGTGGACGGCTGGGAAACCAGCTATCACTACGCGCCCCTGGGGCCGGTCAGCGGCGACTATTGCGACCTCTACCCCTTCGGCGGTCAGCTCTACTTCATGCTCGGCGACGTCTCCGGAAAGGGCGTGGCCGCATCCATGCGGATGACCCAGCTGCACGCGCTCTTCCGCAGCCTCATCGGCATGGGTCTGCCGCTGGCGGAGATCGTGGTTCACATCAATCGTTTCCTCTGCGACAGCGCGCTGGCTGGTCAATACGCTACGCTCGTCTGCGGCCGCGCCAATCCAACCGGCGAGGTCGAGCTCTTCAACGCCGGCCATTTGCCCGTAATTGCCCTTCAGCAAGGCACGGTGCGGATGCTGGAGTCAACGTCGCTGCCGCTCGGAATGTTCTGCCAAGCCGCATTCACTCCGGCCGGTGCGCGGCTGGAAGAGGGCGACCTGCTCTTCATGTTTACCGATGGCCTCTCGGAGGCGCAGGGACAGGACGGCGAGTACGGCGTCGAACGCGTAATCGATCTGGTGGGCCGGCAAGGTGCGTGCTGTGCCGCCGGGCTCATCTCTGCATGCCTCCAGGACCTCCGCACCTTCGCCGGCGCCAACCCTGGCCTTGACGATGTGACCCTGCTGGCCATGCGGCATGGGGCATGGCCAGGGGGAAAAGAAGCGGGCCGCTCAGTGTAGAACTGAGCGGCCCGTCTTATCGAGTGAACCAAGGCAGACGAAATCAGTCTCCCGCCACCGGCTCTTCCTGCCGGTTCCGGTTGATCGGGCTCGCCGCGTTGTTCGACGCCGGCCGGATCGAGTCCAGGCTCACCAGCCCGTCCACCGGCTTTTCGCCCAGCACATGTTCGCGATAGAGCTTCGCCATCTTCGCGTTCTCGGCGTCGGCCTTCACCTTGTCCGCCACGCTCTGGTTGCGCGCCCGCAGTTTCTCCTCGCGCGCGTTCTTGGCAATGCCCAGGTTGTCCAGCGTGTGGTTGGCTTCGGAGTTCACGTGTTCCATGTTCAGTACCAGCTCATGGCCCACATGCGTCATCCCCACCTTCTTGCCGCCAGCAAAAATCTCATGCCGCCCGTGCTCCTCGTACCACTTGGTCAAGGTCGCGGTCATGTGCATCTTCTCAATAATGTTTCTCCAGCCCACGCCCGTGTTGTATGCGCAGAAGCTGATCTCGCCTTCCTGCGTCGCGTACGGAATAATGCACTGCTCCGTCCGCCGGAAGTCGTAGTTGAACAGGTCCTGGAACCACATCCCGGCGATGAACAGGAAGTTCCACCGGTCCTGACGCCGCTTCTGGATGTCGTCCATGGTCCGGTCGCCCTTCACGCTTCCGTAGTTCTTTCCGGTCGCGTTGAAGGTCTTGTCCATCTTCTTCAGCATGTCCGTGATCTTGAAGTGCGTGGGCGACTGGAACGGATCGTAATTCCGCATCAGCGCCAGCCCGAACCCGATCACTGAAAGCCACTTTCCGCGCGCTGCGTCGTTCACCTTGGCCAGGTCCTTCGCCACCTGGTCCATGTGCAGAAACGCCGTCACCGGAGCCGCTTCCTTGGTCTCCTTGTCGATCATCAGCGCCATGCCGATGCCGCAATTCGGATGGCATCCGCAGCTCAGCTGTCCCCACTCCGCGCTGGGCCCGTGTACCAGGTCCGCCCAATCGCTGAACGTCGACATAAAGCTGATCGGGAACCAGTCGCGCTCCGGCACGCCCAGGCCCACCTGGTTCTTCACGTCGTGCGCCATGTGGCTCAGCGTGTACCGCTGTGCCAACCGCCGCTCTTCGCTGATGTCCTCGTCGCGCCCCGTAAAGCTCACCGGCTGGAAGCTCAGGAAGCTGATCTTCTTGGGATTATCCAGCGCAAACTCGATAATCCGTCCCACCTGCTCGTTGTTGATCCCGTTGATGATCGTGGTCACCGGCACAATCTCCACGCCGGCTTCGTGCAGGTTATTAATGGCCTGCAGCTTCACGTCAAACAGGTTGCCAACCTTGCGGTGCGAGTTGGCCGCATTTCCAATCCCGTCAAACTGCAGATAAACGTAGCGCAATCCCGCCTCGGCCGCCGCCCGGCAAAGCTCCTTGCTCTTGGCAAACTCAATTCCGTTCGACGCCGCCTGCACCGAGTTGTACCCAACCTTGCGCGAGTACGCCACCGCATCCAGGAAGTAAGGCGAAAGCGTCGGCTCGCCGCCACTGAACTGCACGCTCATCTGCCGCCGCGGCTTCATGTTCACCGCGTTATCCAGCATGGTCTTGATCTCTTCCCACGTGAGCTCATGCACAAAGCCCACCTGGTTGGCGTCCATAAAGCACGGATCGCACATCATGTTGCAGCGGTTGGTCAGGTCAATGGTCAACACCGAGCCGCGCCCGTGCGTCACCGTCGACGTCCCATGATTGTGCAGCTTGTCCGCCGTCGATCCGTGCGAGCGGATGTCGCGTCCCGGGAAGCTCTCTTCCAGGTGCTTGAAGAACGCCGGATCAATCGACATCACGTCTTCAAAATGCCCGTGCTTGGGACAATCCTTCACCATCAGGATCTTGCCGTCGCGCTCGATAATCTGCGCCTTGATCTCGCCCACTTTTTCATTCAGCAGAACTTCGTGCGGCAGCTTGCCGTCCAGAATCTGCTTGCGAATCTCCGGCACGCACTTCGGGCACAGCGAGTCGGTAGTACGCGGCCACCCCAGCGGCGGCTTCTCTTTCTCATACGACTTCAGCAGCGGCTTCTCGCTCCACTTCGGCGTAAAGCTCGGGTTGGGGCTGATGCGGTTCAGACGTTCAAATACAGCCCATGCGCCCTTCGCTCCATAAACCGCCACCTGTTCGGCGTACTTGATCGCTTTTCCCATAGTTGCGATTCTCCTCAATTAAATCTCTGATTGTCCCACTACCAAAGTTTGGGTGCTCCACGGTCTCGATTTGGAAACCTGGGATACGAAGAAACCGCCCGGCGAGCTTCCCGCTCTGGCGATCTGTCCCTCGGAATTCAGGTACTTACCGCTCCCGCCACCAGGCGGGAAAAATGCAACTTCAGCCTAGCCGCCCCCGCCCGTCAATCCAACTCCAGTGCAGCAAACGGCGATTTTCAACAGCGAACGGTGCCAGAGGGCGGATTAACGGCGATGCAACTCCCTCCGCTTCATTGGCTAACCACGTGATTCTCCCGGAACTTACACCGGTGTACCCCGTTCGCGGCCGTTCGCCTCGGCCCCCGTGCCCAGCTCGAAATCCGTTCCTGCCCGCCGCCTGGCTCGCCGTCACCGGCGACCTCCCCGCCTTAAGTCGCCGCACTTTGCGCCCCAGCCCTCCACAGACTCGGGTAGTGCGCCACATCACATCCACACTCGTTTCGCCGTGGTTCAATCGAGCCATCAACCTTCGAGAAAGTTCCTGCAGTCGCAGTTCGCGTGCGGGAGCGCACATTTTGCGATGAAATGGACCCAGGGGCAACGGTTCGCCCGCCTATTGCTTTGCTTGTTGGCCGCGGTCTTTTTTCCCGCTGCCGCGCTCGGCCAGTCCGGCTCCTCAGCGCCGACCGTTACCATCGGTGTCACCCCGCTCGTCATCGGTTCGCCGGCCACCATTCAAGTGCTCGTCACCAACCCTGCATTTTCGCCGTTGCCCACGGGACAGGTCATACTCGACTTTGGAGACGCCACCACTCCCGCCAGCCTGAGCCTGTCCAACACATGGGCGGGAACAACCCACGCCTATGCAGATCCGGGCCAGTTCACCATCACGGCATCTTATTCCGGAGACTCGAATTTTGCCCCCGCAATCGCCTCTCTAACTGCGGTGGATCTGATTTCCGCTCCCGTCTATACCCTGCAGGGATTTGGGGATTCGATGACCGGAGGTTATAGCTGGAGCTGGGACATGATGCTGTTGCAGGCGCTTGGATGGAACGCCCACTTCTTTTCCAGCGGGGGCGATAAAACCGATGACGAGGCTCCATCTGTTTACCAGGCGGTGGTTGACGGCTCCTTTGTCAGTACCTGGATGCTCGGCGCAAACGATTGGCCGAACAATGCGGCCAAATTCGACCAGTATCAACATGCGGCCCTCGCTCAGAATGCGTGGCTGGCCATCCCGGAAGGCCCCGGCAAACAGCGTGCGCAAGCATCCACGGTGGGTCACACCGGAGATTGGCAGGCAAGCGATATCTACACCACCACCGGCCTGGTAAGTCTCACCGGTGGAAGCACGCTCACCGCTACGGTGCCGGGGAACGTCGTCTATCTGGGACTGACCTCCACCCTCGCCACCGACTACACCGTGGATGTGGCGATCGATGGAGTCGACCAGGGACAACTCTCGCCGGTTTCAGCCTACGAGGGCAACCATCCGAACACCCAGGGTTATTACGCGGAAACCTATGGAGCCCGCTATCCGGTCGGGGGCGTATTGACGAATCAGCACGTTGTCCAGGTGATGTGCGTAACCCCGGGAACCTCAGGCTGTTATGTGGATTGGATTGGCGGCAACGCGTCCATTCAGCGGGCAAACCTTCCGCCCTACCTGTTCACCGGCGATTCGTACTCTGAGGTTAAGCCCGATACGGGCGGCTACGAGGCAGAACGAGAGCAGACCCTCCGCGAAGTCGTTGCTCAACTCCAGTCGGACGGGCTTTCGGTACACCTTGCCGACATTGCCTCGCACTTCAACGGCCTTGCAGAGCCCCAATGCGTTAACGCCGACGGGGAGCACCCCAACGAATGCGGCAATCAAATCGAGGAGACGGTCTTCCTCTCCGCGGCAGACTTTCTCGCAACCAGCAATACGTCGTGTACGCATGAA